>NZ_CAFI01000042.1 GCF_000239775.1 Bradyrhizobium sp. ORS 375 | reverse complement strand
CGACCCCGTCGGGCGCGGGCCCGCGGCGCCGCGCCGAGGACGGCCTCGCCGATGCGCAGGCCGCGGTGTTCGACGCGCGCATGGCGCTCGACAAGGCGGTGTCCGAACGGCGTTCCGGACGCGGCGCGGACAGCGATGTCGAGAGCGCGCGCACACAGCTCACGACTGCACAGGCGAAGGTCGAGCAGCAGGCCGACGAGCTGCGCAAGGTCACCGCCGACGCGCCGCTGCCGATCAGCGCCGAAGGCCAGCTCAACGTCGCGCGCAGCGACCTGCAGGCGGCGCGCGCCACGCTCGAGAAGCTCACCATTCGCGCGCCGCTCGACGGCACCGTGCTGCAGGTGAACGCGCGCACCGGCGAGATCGCCGCGCCGCAGGCCACGCAGCCATTGGTGCTGCTCGGCGACATGTCGTCGCTGCGCGTCCGCGCCGAGCTCGACCAGCGCGACCTCGACAAGATCAAGCCCGGCCAGCAGGCCGTGGTCCGCTCCGACGCCTTCCGCGGCCGCGACGTCGCCGGCAAAGTCGCGGCGGTCGCGCCGCTGGTCGAGAGCAGCCGCGCCGCCGCGCTCAGCCAGCGCAACATGACGGATGTCGATGTGGTCGAGGTGCTGGTGGACTTGGCCGAGCCGGGGCCGTTCGCGGTGGGGATGAAGGTGGATGTGTATTTCAAGCCGTGAGGGCAGCGCTATTCGACAACTAACAAGCTCAGGAGGCTCAATAGGCCAACTGAGTTGAGCCCAGCTGCCGCGGCACCCTCAGTGCACCTCGCCCCGCCAGGGCGAAGCGAAGCTTCGCTAGGCGGGGAGAGGTCGGATTGCATCGAAGATGCAATCCGGGTGAGGGGGTACAGGTCTCTCCACCAACACGCCCGGCGGGTGTGCCCTCTCCTGAGACCTCCCGTGCCGCT
>NZ_CAFI01000043.1 GCF_000239775.1 Bradyrhizobium sp. ORS 375 | reverse complement strand
AATCCGACCTCTCCCCGCCCTAGCGAAGCTTCGCTTCGCCCTGGCGGGGCGAGGTGACACCGAGCCCGCGGCTAGTTCGGGCGCGATACAGGCGCTTCTTTGTCGTCATTGCGAGGAGCGAAGCGACGAAGCAATCCAGAGTCCCATCGACGCCCCTGGATTGCTTCGCTTCGCTCGCAATGACGGCAGTGATCATCGAGCAGAACGGATCGCGACATGCCCACCCGACAAACTCAACTGCTCGCCCGGGCGCTGATGTCGCCGGCGGTCATCCTGTTGTTCATCTGGATGATCGTGCCGCTGGCGCTGACCGTCTACTTCTCCACCCTGCATTACAGCCTGCTCGACCCCGGTTCCGAGAGCTTCGTCGGGCTGGAGAATTTCGAGTATTTCCTCACCGACCCCGCCTTCCTGGCCTCGCTGCAGAACACGCTCGTCCTGGTCGGTTCGGTGCTGCTGCTCACCATCGGCCTCGGCATTCCCCTGGCGATCCTGCTGGACCAGCCTGTCATCGGTCGCAACTTCATCCGGCTCATGGTGATCGCGCCATTCTTCGTGATGCCGACAGTCAGCGCGCTGGTGTGGAAGAACCTCTTGATGCACCCGGTGTCCGGCCTGTTCGCCTGGATCGCGACCTCGCTCGGCCTCAAGCCGATCGACTGGTTCACCGACGCGCCGCTGCTCGCCGTCATCTTCATCGTCGCCTGGCAATGGCTGCCGTTCGCGACCCTGATCCTGCTCACGGCCTTGCAGTCGCTCGACGAGGAGCAGGAGGAAGCCGCCGAAATGGACGGCGCCGGCGCGCTGTCGCGCTTCATCTACCTGACGGTGCCGCATCTGGCGCGGCCGATCACGGTGGTGATCCTGATCGAGACGATCTTCCTGCTCACCGTGTTCGCCGAGATCTTCGTCACGACCGGCGGCGGCCCGGGCCTGCAGACCACCAACATCGCCTTCCTGGTCTATTCGCAGGCGCTGATCCAGTTCGACGTCGGCACGGCCTCGGCCGGCGGCCTCGTCGCGGTGGTCATCGCCAACATCGTCGCCTTCTTCCTGGTCCGCATCGTCGGCCGCAACCTGGAGGCCTGACCATGGCGCGCAAGGTGACTGGACGTCACGTCGTGATCTCAACGGTCGGCGCATGGCTCGCCGGCTTCGTGATCTTCTTCCCGATCCTGTGGATGGTGCTGGCGAGCTTCAAGACCGAGCTGGAGGCGTTCGCGACGCCGCCCTCGTTCCTGTTCTTCCACTGGACCACGGAGAACTACGTCACCGTGCAGGAACGCAGCGACTATCTGCATCACGCGCTGAACTCGTTGATCGTCGCCGGCGGATCAACCTTGATCGCGATGCTGATCGCGATTCCCGCGGCATGGTCGATGGCGTTTTCGCCGACCAAGCGCACCAAGGACATCCTGCTCTGGATGCTCTCGACCAAGATGATGCCGCCGGTCGGCGTGCTTGTGCCGATCTACCTGATCTACAAGAACATGGGCCTGCTCGACACCCGCGCCGGGCTCGTCTTCATCCTGTGCCTCGGCAACCTGCCGATCGTGATCTGGATGCTGTTCA
>NZ_CAFI01000044.1 GCF_000239775.1 Bradyrhizobium sp. ORS 375 | reverse complement strand
GCGACGCCAGTATATTGATCAGCGCTTCCTTGTCGGTGAGGATCGGCGGAATCGCGCGCAGCGACTCCAGCGCGGTCGGGAAGCTGTCGTTCTTCAAGCCCAGCGAGGCGAGCTGCCAGGCGAGCAGCAGGCCGCAGCAGGCCAGCACCGGCGCCAGCGGCTTGAGAAGCCCGTTCATGATGGCAGCTCGTTGTCGCCGGAATCATCGAACATGCGCTCGATGTCGACAATGTATTTCTGGTAGCGCGGATCGAGCAGCAGCTCCTCGCGGCGGCGAGGCCGCGGCAGGTCGATGTCGATGACCTCGCGGATGCGGCCGGGCGAGCGCGACATCATCACGACCTTGTCGGACAGGAACACGGCCTCCTCGACCGAATGCGTCACGAATAGCACGGTCTTGCGGTCGCGCTCCCAGATGTCGAGCAGATCGTTCTGCAGCCGCGTGCGGGTGTGCGCATCGAGCGCGCCGAACGGCTCGTCCATCAGCAGCACCTCGGGGCCATAGGCCAGCGTGCGCGCCAGCGCGACGCGCTGCTTCATGCCGCCGGACAGCTCCTTCGGATAGAACTTCTCGAAGCCGGTGAGGCCCACCATCGCGAGCAGGGTCCGCGCCAGCGCCTCGGCTTTCGACGCCTTCATGCCCTGCTGCAGCGGGCCGTACATGACGTTGCCGAGCACGCTCTTCCAGGGGAATAGCGCGAACTCCTGGAACACCGGGCCGCGATCGGTGCCGGGCCCGGTGATCGGCTTGCCCTTCATCTTCGCGGTGCCGCTGGTCGGGCTGACGAAGCCGCCGACGATGTAGAGCAAGGTCGACTTGCCGCAGCCGGAGGGGCCGAGGATCGAGACGAAGGCGCCCTCGCCGACCGTCAGCGAGATATCGGACAGCGCGATGTGGTCGCGTCGCGACGAGGTCTTGAACACCTGCGAGACGTGGTCGATCTCGATGATCGGCGTCGCCGCGCGGCGGCCGAGCGGGACGCCCGCGAGCTGGCCGGGTCGGATCGGGGTCACGCCCATGTCGGCTTCTCTTTCCGATGCAGCACGCTTAGAGGCTCCGTATGATCAGGCATCACAGACCGCCACAGATATTCGTCCGTCTCCACATCCACCGTCATTCCGGGGCAAGGCCGCAGGCCTTGAACCCGGAATCCCGAGATTGCCTTGGCGGTCGAGCTCAACAAGCTCGAGATTCCGGGTTCAATCATCGAGGCTGCGCCTCGACGATTGCCCCGGAATGACGGGGCGTGACCCCACAATGGCAGGGTGTGGCGGAAAGATTAGCAAGAATTCTGCCAACCGTCGCCTGACTGACGCTCATTCCTGCTCCTGATCGAACCAGGGCCATTCCGCCGGTCCCTCATGGGTGACGGCGCCGAGCGGCGCCTGTCCAACCAGTTTCGCGTATTTCGCGAGCGCACCCGCGCGATGCCGCGGCGGCCGTGGCGTCCACGCGCTGCGGCGCGCGGCAAGCTCGCGCTCATCGAGCAGCACGTCGAGCGTGCGCGCCGTCGCGTCGATACGGATCGGGTCACCATCGCGCACCAACGCGAGCGGACCGCCGACGAAGGCTTCGGGCGAGACATAGCCGATGCACATGCCGCGGGTGGCGCCGGAGAAGCGGCCGTCGGTGATCAGCGCAACCTTCTCGCCCATGCCCTGGCCGTAGATCAGCGCGGTGACGCCGAGCATCTCGCGCATGCCGGGACCGCCGACCGGCCCCTCGTTGCGGATGATCAGCACTTCGCCCGCCTGATAGTTGCGCGCACGCACGGCGGCGACGCAAGCTTCCTCGTCCTCGAACACGCGGGCGCGGCCTTCGAACGTCAAGCTCTTGAGACCGGCGACCTTGATGACGGCGCCCTCGGGCGCGAGGTTGCCCTTGAGCACCGCGACGCCGCCATCGGCCATCATCGGCTTGGCCGGGCTGAAGACAACCTCGCCATCCGGCGCATTGGCGGAGGCGTATTCCTGCGCGAGCGTGCGGCCCGTCACCGTGAGGCAGGAACCATCAATATGGCCGCTCTCGATCAGCGCGCGGATCACGACGGCCGCGCCGCCGATGTCGTAGACATCCTTGGCGGTGTACTTGCCGCCCGGCCTGAGGTTGCCGATCAGCGGCGTGCGCGCAAACACCTCGCCGACATCGTCGAGCGTGAAGCGGATGCCGGCCTCGTTGGCGATCGCCGGCAGATGCAGCGCCGCGTTGGTCGAGCCGCCGGTAGCGGCGACGATGGCTGCGCCGTTCTCCAGGGATTTGCGGGTGACGATGTCGCGCGGCAGCGGGCCGCCTTTGGCGAGCATCTGCATGATCAGGCGGCCGGCCTGGCGCGCGACATGGCCGCGCTCGGCATAGACGCCGGGGATCATCGAGACGTTGGGCATCGACAGGCCCATCGCCTCCGACAGCATGCCCATGGTGTTGGCGGTGAACTGGCCGGCGCAGGCGCCGATGGTCGGCAGGCAGGAGCGTTCGATGCCCTCGAGCGTGGCCGCGTCGATCTCGCCGGTCATGTAGCTGCCGACGGCTTCATACGAGTCGAGAACCGTGAGCGTCTTGCCCTGGTACTTGCCGGGCAGCGCGCTGCCGCCATAGATGAAGATCGACGGCACGTTGCAGCGGACCATGCCCATCATCACGCCGGGCAAGGTCTTGTCGCAGCCACCGAAGCCGATCAGCGCGTCATAGGCGAGGCCGTGCACGACGGCCTCGATCGAATCGGCGATCAACTCGCGCGAGAACAGAGAGAACTTCATTCCCTCATGGTTCATGCTGATGCCGTCGGAGACCGAGACGGTGGCGAACTCGCGCGGCGTGCCGCCGGCCTCGGAGATGCCCGTCTTCGCCGCGTCGACCTGGAAGTCGTGCGTCATGTTGCAGGGCGTCTGCTCGCCCTTCTGGCTGACGACGCCGATCATCGGCTTGGCAATGTCGGCGTCATCCAGCCCCATCGCGCGCATGAAGGCGCGGTGCGGGGCGCGGTCGAGCCCCTCCACCGTGACGCGCGAGCGCAGCTTCCTCATCGACTCGAGCTCCGCTGGACGCCTACTGGATCGGCGCCACGATCGTGGGATGCTTGAACTGCGCGACGTCGAGCTTCGGCAGCATGCCGGTCTCGGCGTAGATGTCGAGCATCTTCTGGATCGCCGGGAAGTTCGGCGCAGCGACGGGATCGCGGCCGAAGTCGTTGTCCTTGAGCAGATAGGTCTCGATCACCGGCACCGGCACCTTCATCACTTCGGACACGACCTTGAGCGTCTCCTCGCGGTTGGCGAGCGCCTTCTTCATGCCGGTGGTGATGTCGCGGACATAGGCCTTCACGAGGTCCGGGTTCTTGTCGACGAAGTCGGCACGGCAGGCCTCGAGGATGTGGACGATGTTCGGCATCGCCTCCGACAATTGGAACAGCTTGCGGGTGCCGCCCTTGGCCTCGGCGCGCGCGGCGAACGGCTGGTTCATGTTGACGGCATCGACGCGGCCCTGGCGCAGCGCATCCTCGGCGACCGCAAAGCCGACCTCGACCAGCTTGATGTCCTTGGCGGGATCGAGCCCAGCCTGCTTCAAGAGCAGGTTGAACGGCCCCTGGGTGCCGCCGCCGATGACGGAGATGCCGACGGTCTTGCCCTTGAGATCGGCGATGGTCTTGATCGGCGAATCGTCCTTGACCGCCCAATACACCGAGAACCCGCCGGGCTTCTCATAGACGTGCTGGGCGACGATGTAGGCCTTGAGGCCGCCGCCGACCACGCCGTTCGACAGCGACAGCGGCGCCTGGGTGGCGCAATCCAGCGCGCCGGCGGCGAGCGCCTGGGTCATCGGTGCCGTGCCCTGGAACTGGGTCCACTCGATGTTGTAGGTCTTGCCGAGATCTGGAAATTCGCTCGGCCGCTTCATCATCCAATACTTGGATTCCTCCGCCGGAATCGTCCAGCCGACGCGGATCGTCTGCTGCGCAAAGCTCGACCCCGCACTCGTCGCCAATGCGACTGCCGTCAGCGCCGCCAGCATCAACCGTTTCCGCATCACGCCCCTCCGAAATCGTTTAAAAGGAACCTCGCGGGGAATGTTTCATGTCTCAAATATCGGTGCAAGCGCGGAAAACGCTCCACGCTTGCCCGCCCCATGGGCAAGCCCGCTGTGCAGCGCGGCGAGGCGGCGGTGCTCAAGGAAATGCCGTCCACCGTGTGTCGTGGATATGTCGGCAACGCAAGGTCGTACGCCGCGGACGGCCGCTCAGCCGACTGGCGCTGCCGCGTCGCACGCGCTAGGGAGAGGCCCCGAATTGACCTTTCCAAGGAGTTCTCTCGATGTCGATCCAGCGTTTCGAAGTCGGCCCGCGCATGAGCCAGGTCGTCGTCCACGGCAATACCGTTTATCTGGCCGGCGTCGTCGCGCAGAAGACCGCCGGCGAGAGCGTCACCAAGCAGACCGAGGAGATCCTGTCGATCATCGACGGCCATCTCGCCAAGGCCGGCACCGACAAGACCAAGCTGTTGTCCGCGACGATCTACCTCACCGACATCAAGACCTTCGGCGAGATGAATGCGGTGTGGGACGGCTGGGTGTCCGCCGGCAACACGCCCGCTCGCGCCACCGTCGAGGCCGGCCTCGCCGCGCCGCAGTATACGGTCGAAATCATGGTGATCGCGGCGAAGTAGGTTCGTGCGGATGCGCGGCTGTAGTGAGACTCACACTCATGCGGCGCCCTCGCTGCA
>NZ_CAFI01000045.1 GCF_000239775.1 Bradyrhizobium sp. ORS 375 | reverse complement strand
GGCGGATGGCGATCGGCTTCGGGCTCGCGCTGGCTTTCTCGATCCCGCTGGGATTGCTGATGGGCCGCAGCCGCGCGACCGCCGCTTTCTTCAATCCGCTGCTGATGCTGATCTACCCGGTGCCGAAGGCCGCGCTGATGCCGATCATCATGCTGTGGCTCGGCGTCGGCGATATCTCGAAGACGCTGGTGATCTTCCTCGGCGTCAGCCTGCCAGTGATCTATCACAGCTTCGAGGGCGCCAAGGCGGTGGAGGAGAAGATGCTGTGGTCGGGCGCGGCCATGGGCCTGTCGCCGGTTCAGCGTCTGCTGCGCATCGTCCTGCCCGCCGCACTGCCGGAGATTCTGACCGGCTGTCGCACCGGCCTCGTCCTGGCGCTGATCACGATGGTGACGAGCGAGATGATCGCGCGGCAGTCCGGCGCCGGCAACATCCTGTTCAATGCGCTCGACATGGGCCAGTACGACACCGTGTTCGCGATGATCATCATCGTCGGCGCGATGGGCATCTGCCTCGACGCCGCGTTCGAGGTGATCCGTCGCTGGCTGGTGCGCTGGTCGGAGCCGCAGTTCGACATGCCGCTGAGCTTCTCATGACGCCCACCTCCAACGACGTCCTGCTCGGAGCCGCGCCGATCGTGCTGGTCCTGCTGCTATGGCAGGGCTTGGTGTCGTTCGGCTACGCGCCGCCGACCCTGCTGCCGCCGCCCGGGCAGGTGTTCCTGCGCATGGCGCAGCAACTCTCCAGCATCACCTTCCAGCAGGACATCGCCGCGACCTTGTTCCGGCTGTTCGCGGGCTTCGCTATCGCCGTCGTGCTCGGCGTCTCGCTTGGCATCGCTGCGGCGGTGAGTCCGCCGGTCAACGCCGCCGTCAAGCCGATCGTGCGGGTGCTCGCGCCGCTGCCGAAGGTCGCGCTCTATCCGGCCTTCCTGCTGCTGCTCGGCTTCGGCCACGAATCCAAGATCATGCTGGTCGCGGCGGACGCGCTGTTTCCGATCCTGCTGTCGACCTATTATGGCGCCACCACCGTCGAGCAGAAGCTGATCTGGTCGGCGCTCGCCGCCGGCACGCCGCCGCGCGATGTGCTGTGGAAGGTCGTGCTGCCCGCCGCCATGCCGTCGATCCTGACCGGCTGCCGCATCGGCCTCGTGATCTCCTGCATCGTGGTGTTCCTGGCCGAGATGATCACCTCGACCGACGGGCTCGGCCACGTTCTGGTGACGGCCGCGCGCACCTTCCAGGCCGTCGACATGTTCGTGCCGCTGATCACGATCTCGCTTTTGGGCCTCATTCTCAACGCCCTGCTGCAGGGCCTGCGGGCGTATCTGCTGCGCGGCTTCCCCTCAGTCTGATAAAAGCAACCAACAACAATCGGGAGAACGACCATGCTGGCGGATCGCATCGAGGCGAAATGGATCGACGCATTCTGCGAGATCTTCGAGCGCTGCGCCGTGAAGGCCGGCGACACCGCCGCCATCCTGTCGGAGACGCAGTCGCGGCCGCTCAACGTGCACATCGCCGAATTGGCGCTGCTGCGCATGGGCGCGCGTCCCTTCCATGTCGTGGTGCCGACCCCGCGCAACCCCCATCCGGTCCCGGTACGATCGACCGGCGCGTCGGAGGCCATCGGCAAGCTTGGCCCCGTCGTGACCGCGCTCCAGCAGGCCGGCTTCGTCGTCGACTGCACCATCGAAGGCCTGATGCATGCGGTGGAGACGCCGGAAATCCTGAAAGCCGGCGCGCGCATTCTCGTGATCTCCAACGAGCATCCCGAAGCGTTGGAACGCATGCGTCCTGACTCCGCGCTGGAGAAGCGCGTGCGCGCCGCCGCCAAGATGCTGCGCGGGACGAAGCGTATGCGCGTGACGTCGAAGGCCGGAACCGATCTCGACGTCGTCATGGAAGGGGCCTCCACCGTCGGCGTCTGGGGCTGGACCGATCGTCCGGGCACGCTCGCGCACTGGCCGGGCGGCATCGTGGTCAGCTTCCCGAAAAGCAAATCGGTCAACGGCACCATCGTCATGGCGCCCGGCGACATCAACCTCACCTTCAAGCGCTATCTGAGCTCGCCTGTCACCATGACCATGCGTGATGACTACATCACCGCGCTCGAAGGCGAGGGCGCTGACGCCGCGATGATGCGCGCCTATCTGGCGTCCTGGGGCGACCGCGAGGCGTACGCCGTCTCGCATGTCGGCTGGGGCATGAATCCCGGCGCGCGCTACGAGGCGCTGACCATGTACGATCAGCGCGACACCAACGGCACCGAGCTGCGCGCCGTCCCCGGCAACTTCCTGTTCTCCACCGGCGCCAACGAATTCGCCGGCCGCTACACGGCGGGGCATTTCGATCTGCCGATGATGGGCACCACGATCGAGCTCGATGGCATGGTCGTGATCAAGGATGGCGTGCTGCAGGACGTGTTCGGGTAGGTCAGCGGCAGACGCTCGCGACACTGGCTCCCGTTGCGCTGCTGCGTTTCCTCACCACCGTCATCGTCCGCCAAACGTGCAGCCTGGCTCAGTGGACGATGGAAGGCCCCGCTGCGCGACAAGCCCTCCGTCGTCATCCCGGACGCCCGCGCATCGCGCGCGAAGATCCGGGATCTATAACCCCCAGCGCGATGTTTGAGCCCCGACCTGGGCCACTTGCCTGCCTTGCAGAGCCGCAGGTGGTTATGGGTCCCGGCTCGAGGCCGGGACGACAGCGGCGTGCGCTGACGACTTGCGTCGTGCTCAATCCACCACCGGCGGCCGGGCCAGCTTGAAATGCCTGAGCATGTCGACCAGCGCGCCGAGTCGTTGCTCGCGATAGGCGGCGACGTCCATCCCGGAATAATCGAGAAATCCCGCGCCGGTTCGCAAACCGATGCGTCCCTCGGCCATGTTTGTCTCGATCACCTCGGGCGCGCGGTAGCGGTCGCTGCCCAGCGCGCCTTCGAGATAGCGGCTCGCGTAGTAGAGAATGTCGCCGCCGCCCCAGTCGATGAATTCGAGCAGGCCGAGCACCGCGTAGCGGAATCCGAAGCCGTAGCGGATCGCCTTGTCGATCTCCTCGGCGCTGGCGACGCCTTCGCCGACCATGCGCGCGGCCTCGTTCATGGCGAGCGCCTGGATGCGCGGCACGATGAAGCCCGGTGTCGCCGCGCACACCACCGGCACCTTGCCGATGCCTTCGAGCAGCGCCTTCAGCCGCGCCGTCACGTCGGGATCGGTGGCCTTGCCCGGCGAGATCTCGATCAGCGGGATCAGATAGGCCGGATTGAGCCAATGCGCATTGAGGAAGCGCTCGGGCTTCTCGACCGCGCCGGAGAGATCATCGACCAGGATCGTCGACGTGGTCGAGGCGATGATGACGTCCGGCGCCACAGCGCGCGAGGCCGCGCCGAGCACCTCGCGCTTGAGGTCGACGATCTCCGGCACGCCTTCGAACACGAGCGTCGTCCGCGCCAGTACTTCGCTGCTCGCGCCGGCTGGAGCGACGGTGACTTTGGCCATCAGCTTGTCGGCATCCGCCGCCTGCAGCATCCCGAGCCGCGCCAGGGTCGCGAAGGTCGCGCTGATCTCGCCGAGCGCCTCGCGCTCCAGCTTCGCGAACTCCTCCGCCGTGCGCGGCTTGATGTCGATCATCGTGACGGGATGACCGGCATAGGCGAACGCGACGGCAATGCCGCGGCCCATGCGGCCGGCGCCGAGACAGGCGATGTGACTGCGCGGGCTCATGCGGCGAACCCGTTGCGCAGCAGCGCCTGCAACGCCGCCCGGTCGAGACCGCCAAGGCCGAGGCTGGCCAGCGTGCGTCCCGTCGTCAAGAAATCCTCGCCGCAGATCGCGCCGCCGATGGCGAGAAAGGCACGGGCGAGCGGCGTTGGCGTGCCGGTCAGCTCCGCGGCCGAGATCAGGAACGACAGACCGAGCCGGAGATCCTCGCGCATGTAGCGATGCTCCGTCAGCACCAGCTGTTCGCGCCAGTCGCCGGAATCGGTGAGCCGGTCATGCGAGCCGCGCCCATACATCCAGATCTCGCCGTGCTTGGCGTAGTGATGCGCAAGCGGAAAATGCGGCGCGCCGTAGCCGAGCGCTTCGCGCACCGCGATCCTTTCAGCATCGAGCGCATCGGTGACGCGGCGGATCGATGGCTGCGTGCCCTCCTTGTGAATGTCCCAGCGCTCGAAATGCTCGATCGGGCCGGCATTCATCACGATCAGCGGCGGATGAATGATGCAGCCGGCATTCATCAGCGCACCCGACAGCGCATCGCCGCACGGCTCGATCACGCCGGGGAAGGCGCGGCCGATGACATCAAGCGCATGCGCGGCGGTATTCAACGGAAACACGCCGACGGGGAGCCGCTTGGCGCGAATGGTGATCGCGACCTCGAACGGCCCGTGCTTGCGCGTCAGCCAGGGCAGGGTGCCGGTCTCGGCGTAGCTGACCTCGGCTTTGTTGCCGGCATCGCGCGCGGCCGCGGCGAAGATCATCGTGCCGAACGTCGCCGGCGGCAGAAACACGACTTGGCCGGCGGTGAGATGCGGCGCCAGCTGCTTCGCGATGTCGGCTTGCGCGAAGGCCGGCGCCGGACAGAGGATCAGCTCGGCACCGCGGACAGCCTCGCCGATGTCGGTCGTCACCAGCGCGAGCCTCGCCTCGTGCCGGCCGTTGACGTCCTTGACGATGATCGTCGATCCTGCCGCCCGATGTTGCGCCACCAGCTCAGCGTCACGGCGCCAGAACCTGACCTCGTGACCCCCGAGTGCAAAATCACCTGCTGCCGCGAACGAGCCGTTGCCGCCGCCGAGCACTGCTATTTTCAAGATCGCATCTCCGGTTCGATCATGTGGGCCCGTCGATCTGCCGCAGCAGATGATGCTGCACCTTGCCGAGCGCGGTGCGCGGCAGATCGTCGACGAAGACGATGTCGCGCGGCACCTTGAAGCGCGCGAGCTGCGCCTGCAGATGCGCGCGCAACGTCTCGGCATCGAGCGCGCAATCTTGGCGCTTGACCACGAACGCCACCGGCACTTCGTCCCAGCGCGGATCGGGCCGGCCGATTACGCCGCAATCCACGACGTCGGGATGCTCGTTCAACACGCGCTCGATCTCGGCCGGATAGACGTTCTCGCCGCCGGAGATGATCATGTTGTTCTTGCGCTCGAGCACGAAGAAGTGCCCGTCCGCATCGCGCTGCGCGATGTCGCCGGTGCGGTACCAGCCGTCGTGGATCGCCTGCTGCGTGGCTTTGGCGTTGCCCCAATATTCGAAGAACACGTTGGGCCCGCGCACGGCGATCTCGCCTGGTTTGCCGGCCGGCAGCTCCTCGCCATCCCGGTCGATGATCTTCGCCTCGCAGCAGAGCCCGGCCAGGCCGGTGGAGCCCGTGCGCGAAAGATCGCCGCCAAGACGCGTGTAGACCGCGATCGGGCAGGTCTCGGTCGAGCCATAGACCTGCAGCACCGGCACGCCGCGCGCGGTGATGCGCGCGATCAGCGCTGGCGGCACGATGCTCGAGCCGGTCGAGACGGCCTTGAGCGAGGAGAGGTCGGCCTGGGCCCAGCCGGGATGCTCGGTGACGGCCTGGACGGTCGCTGGTACCAGGACCGTCAATGTCGGCCGCTCGCCAGCGATCGCCGCCAGCGTCGAGTCCGGCGTGAAGCGCGCGTGCAGCGTGACCGTGGCGCCATGATGCAGCGCCGGCGTGGTCTGGATGTTGAGGCCGCCGACATGGAACAGCGGCAGCACCGTCAGCACGTGATCGTCCGAGGTGAGGCCATGCATGTGCTGGCTCATCATCCCGTTCCACAGCAGCGCCTCCTGGCGCAGCACGGCGCCCTTGGGCCGGCCTGTCGTGCCCGAGGTGTAGACGATCAGCAGCGGGCAGGAGAGATCGATGTGCGGGTTGCGATCGTCACCGCGGCCGCGGGCCAGCAGATCATCGAGCTGCAATCCGCCGGATGGCGTAAAATCGACGCCGACCGGCACGGTCTCGGGATGTTGCGCGGCAAGCGCCGGCAGCACCGGCGCAAACGACTGCTCGAGCACCAGCACCTTCGCGGCGGCATCCGACAGGATGAAGAGCTGCTCGGCGACCGCGAGCCGCCAGTTCAGCGGCACCAGGATCGCGCCGAGCCGCGCGCAGGCATAGAGCAGGACCAGATAGTCCGGTCGGTTCAAGCTGAGGATCGCGACGCGGTCGCCGCGTCCGACGCCGAACTCGGACTTCAGCGCCCGCGCCGTGGACGCGATGCGTCGGCTGAATTCGGCATAGGTGAGCGTCGCGCCTTCGAAGCGGATCGCCGGCTTGTCCGGCGTGAACGCGGCGTTGCGCTCGATCAGGCTGCAGAGGTCCACGCTCAGTCGTCCGTCTCGCCGGGCTCGTACAGCGCCTCGCGGCCGATGCGGTCGAGGCACAGCTCAGCGGTCCAGGGCAGCATCAGCGAGCCGCAGCGGCTGTCGCGATAGATGCGCTCCAGCGGCAAGGTCTTGAGCATCGACTGGCCGCCGCAGGTGCGGATGGCCAGCGCCGCGAGCTCGTTGGCGCCCTCCATCACCGAGTACTGCGCGGCATAGGCGCGCAGCACCTGCTCCTTGGTCGGATTGGCGCGGGCCTCGGTGACCGCCTGGAACCAGATGCCCTTGATCTGCTCCAGCTTGATCTGCATCTGCGCCACCGCGATCTGCTTCGTGGGGTACATCCGCCGCTTGACCGGCGGCATTCCCGGCACCTCGCCGCGCAGATATTTGAGCGTGAAATCGTAGGCCGCCTGCGCCAGCCCCATATAGGTCGGCGACAGCGTCATGAACATATGCGGCCAGCGCAGCGCCGCCTGGAAGTAGACGCCGCGCGGCATCAGCGCCGCGTCCTCCTCGACGAACACGTCCTTGAACAGCAGCGTGCGCGAGACGGTGCCGCGCATGCCAAGGGGATCCCAGTCGCCGACGACGGACACGCCCTCGGCGTTCGCCGGCACCGCGAGATACAGGGTGTTGCGACGAGAGGCCTTCTCGCCTTCGCTGACCTCGGTGCAGAGCACCCCGTAATAGTCGGCATGCCCGGCGAGCGAGGCGAAGATCTTCTTGCCGCTGACCAGCCAGCCGCCCTTGACCGGCTTGGCCTCGGTGCCGAACGCAACGCCACCTGCCGCCGCTGCGCCGCCTTCCGAGAACGGCTGCGAGTAGATCGCGCCGTCCTCGACGATGCGCTTGTAGTGGATGGCACGCCGCCGCTGGTGCTCGGCGCGGACGTCATCGTCCATGTCGAGATCGTCGGCGAGCGGCCCGGACCACAAGGTCGAGCAGACATGCATGTTCCAGGTCAGCGCCGTGGCGCCGCAATAGCGACCGATCTCGGCTGCGGTCAGTGCATAAGTCTGGTAGCCCGCGCCGAGGCCGCCGAGCTCCTTCGGGACGGAGATCCCGAGCAGGCCGGCGCGATGCAGGTCCTTGTAGTTCTCGGTCGGAAAGCTGGCTTCGCGATCCCACGTCGCCGCGCGTCCCGCGAGCACGCTCTGTCCGAGCTGCCGGGCACGGGTGATGATGTCGGCCTGCTCGGCGGTCAGCCGGTACGCGGCGGGATCGAACATCGGCGCATCGAGCGCCTCACCGGATGCCGTCGCCGTTTTCTGGACCTGGATGGTCATCGTGCCTCCGCAGTCGTCGTCGCGTGTGCTTTGAGAAAGGCGTCGAGCGCGGCGTTGAATTCGCCGGGCCGCTCGAGATTGACGAGATGGCCGGCGCCTTCAAGCTCGACATAGCTGGACGAAGGAATGAAGCTCGCCATCTTCTCCATCATCGGCGCCGGCGCGTTGCGATCTTTCGAACCCGACAGGACCAAGGTCGGCACCCTGATCTCCTTCAAGGATTGCCGCCTGTCGAAACCGAGCAATGCCAGCATGCTGGCGCGATAACTGGCTTCGGGCACGGCGGCCATGCAGGAGGTCGCAACCGCTACTCCCTGCGGATCCGGATCGTCGCCGACCAGCTCCTTGACGAGATCCGGCGCGAGCGAGGCCATGGTGGCGCCGCGATCGAGCGGACCGAGGCGGGCCTCGATGAAGGATTTCTGCCAGTCGCCGTCGGCCTTGCCGAACGCCGGACTGGTCTGCGCCAGCACCACCGCGGCGGCTGCGTGCGGATGCGCGATCAGCCATTCCTGCACGATCATGCCGCCGATGGAATGTCCGACCAGAATCGGCTGTGGGGCATCGATCTGGATGAGAAAGTCCTGCAGCGCGGCCGCAAGCGTGCTGATGCTGACATCACCAAGCCGAACGGATCCGCCGTAGCCGGGCATGTCCCAGGCGACCGCGTGACAGTCCGCGCCGAAATGTCCGAGTTGGTCTCGCCACGCGCGCGCGGCGCCGCCGATGCCGTGCAGGAAGACAATGGTGCGCCGCTGCGGCTCGCCGGCGGCCTCGTAGCCGAAGCGGCCGTCCTTCGTGGTCAGGATTTGCGAAGCAGGCACGCAGACCTCCGGGATGCGCCCGTTGCGGCAACGCTGCGCGCAACGGACCCATGAACGCTAGTCGCGGCGCACGGGGTGTCAAGCCGCTTCGCGCGCGTTGTTGCAAAAATTTGAAGTTTAAAATAACTTCGGTGCTGCGATCGTATTGCAAGAGATGAGGAGGCGCGCGCAATGTCCGGACTGCCTGCAGCGGCGCATGCCATGGTGACGGGCGGCGGGCGCGGCATCGGCCGCGAGATCGCGCGCGCCCTGAAGCTTGCGGGCGCAACCGTGACGATCGTCGGTCGCAACCGCGCAACGCTCGATGAGGCGGTGGCCGCCGGCTGTGCCGATCATGTTGCCATCGCCGATGTCGCCGATCAGGCCGCGCTTAATGCCGCATGCGCCGAGGCGGCTGCGCGCCGGCCGATCGACATTCTCGTTGCCAACGCCGGGAGCGCGGAGTCCGCGCCGTTCCTGAAATCCGACGCTGCGCTGTTCCGCCGCATGATGGACATCAACTTCATGGGTGTGGTTCACGCCGTTCAGGCCGTGCTGCCGGCGATGAAAGGCCGGCCTTACGGCCGGATCGTCGCCGTCGCATCGACGGCGGGCCTCAAGGGCTATCCCTATGTCAGCGCCTACACCGCCGCGAAACATGCCGTCGTCGGACTGACGCGTTCGCTGGCCCTTGAGCTGGCTGCGACTGATATCACCGTCAATGCCGTCTGTCCCGGCTTCACCGATACCGACCTCGTCGCGGATAGCGTCGACAACATCATGAAGAAGACCGGACGCAGCCGCGAGCAGGCCGTGGCCGAGCTCGCCAAGCACAATCCGCAAGGCCGCCTGATCAAGCCGCAGGAAGTCGCTGACACCGTGCTGTGGCTGTGCGGTCGCGGTGCCGGCGCGATCACCGGACAGGCGATCGCCGTGGCGGGCGGCGAAGTCTAAGCCGGACCGTCGAAACAGAACAATCGAACAAAGGGAGCTCACATGTCGAGACCGGCCAATCCCGTCACCGTGCCGCTGGCGGACTACAAGCCGAGCCATTTCCTGCTCACGGTCAAGGACCGGGTGGCGACGGTCACGCTGAACCGGCCGGAGCGGAAGAATCCATTGACGTTCGAGAGCTATCGCGAGCTGACCGATTTTTTCCGAGCCTGCGCGTTCGACGATGACGTCAAGGTGGTGGTCGTGACCGGTGCGGGCGGCAATTTCTCCTCGGGTGGCGACGTGTTCGAAATCATCGGACCGCTGGTGAAGATGGACACCAAGGGGCTCACCGCGTTCACGCGTATGACCGGAGATCTCGTCAAGGCGATGCGCGCGTGTCCGCAGCCGGTGGTCGCCGCTGTCGAGGGGATCTGCGCCGGCGCCGGCGCGATCGTCGCGATGGCCTCCGACATCCGGCTCGCCGCGACCGGCGCCAAGGTCGCGTTCCTGTTCAACAAGGTCGGTCTCGCCGGCTGCGACATGGGCGCCTGCGCGATCCTGCCGCGCATCGTCGGCCAGTCGCGCGCCTCCGAGCTGCTCTACACCGGCCGCTTCATGAGCGCGGACGAAGGCGAGCGCTGGGGCTTCTTCAGCCGGATCGTTGCACCGAGCGACGTGTTGGCGCAGGCCGTCGCGCTGGCCAACGAGATCGCCAACGGCCCGACCTTCGCCAACACGATGACCAAGCGCATGCTGGCGATGGAATGGGCGATGTCGGTGGAAGAGGCGATCGAGGCGGAGGCAGTTGCCCAGGCGTTGTGCATGACGACAGAGGATTTCAACCGCGCCTTCGAAGCCTTCGCCGCCAAGTCGAAGCCGGTCTTCCAGGGCAATTGAGCTGCCGCCGGAACCGAAGGGGCTTGCCAGGAGATATTTTAGGTCTAAAATAATTTCCGTTGGCTCGGCTCTCCAGTGGAGGCGCTCATGAAGATCGCGATCATCGGCGGCGGACCTGCCGGTCTCTATGCGGCGATATTGCTCAAGAAGCAGCGGCCCAAGGCCGACATCGCGGTCTACGAACGCAACCGTGCCGACGACACGTTCGGCTTCGGCGTGGTGTTCTCCGACGCCACGCTCGACAATTTCGAGAAGCACGATCTGCCGAGCTACCAGCGCATCACCCAGGAGTTCGCCTACTGGGACGACATCGCCGTGCACTTCCGCGGCACGGTGCACCGGGTCGGCGGCAACGGCTTCTGCGGCTGCTCGCGCCGCACCTTGTTGCGGATCCTCCAGGAGCGCGCGAGAGAGCTCGGCGTCACCCTGCACTTCGAGATCGATCTCGAGGACGAGGCGCAGTTCGCAGATGCGGACCTGTTGATCCTGTCAGACGGCATCAACAGCCGCTTCCGCCAGAAGCATGTCGATCACTTCCAGCCTGAAGTGGACCTGCGCGCCAACAAGTTCGCCTGGATGGGCTCGACCAAGCCGCTCGATGCCTTCACCTTCATCTTCCAGGAGACGGAGTGGGGCCCGTTCATCGCGCACGCCTATCAGTACGAGGCGGGGCATTCGACGTGGATCTTCGAGACCGATCCCGAGACCTTCGAGAAGGCTGGCCTGACCGGTCTCGACGAGCGGCAGTCCGCCGACCGGATGAAGGAGATCTTCGGCTGGTTCCTCGGCGATCATCCGCTGCTGATCAACCGCTCGATGTGGCGCAACTTCCCGATGATCCGGAACAAGCGCTGGGTCAAGGACAACATGGTGCTGCTGGGCGACGCCAAGTCGACGGCGCATTTCTCGATCGGCTCGGGCACCAAGCTCGCGATGGAGGATGCGATCGCGCTGGCCGACGCCATGCAGCGCGCGCCGACCATTCCGGCAGCGCTCGATCTCTATGAGCATGGCCGCCGCGAGGAGGTCGAGAAGACGCAGCACGCGGCCGACGTCTCGCTGGTCTGGTTCGAGCATGTCGACCGCTTCTGGGATTTCGATCCGGTGCAGTTCGCGTTCGGCGTCATGACGCGCTCGAAGGCGATCACCTACGACAATCTCACGCTGCGCGCGCCGGATTTCGTGGCCGAGGTCGACAAGGCCTTCGCGCGCCAGGTCCGCGCCAAGGGCTTTGACGTCGACGTCGAGAAGCCCTCGGCGCCGATGTTCCAGCCGCTCAAGCTGCGCGAGATGACGCTGGCCAATCGCGCCGTGCTGTCGCCGATGTGCATGTACTCGGCCGACGAGGGCGTACCCGGCGATTTCCACCTCGTGCATTACGGCTCGCGCGCCATCGGCGGCGCCGGCCTGCTGTTCACCGAGATGACCTGCGTCAGTCGCGACGCTCGCATCACGCCCGGCTGCGCCGGCCTATGGACCGATGTGCAGGAAGCGGCCTGGAAGCGCATCGTCGATTTCGTCCATGCCAACTCTCAGGCCAAGTTCGCGCTGCAGCTCGGCCATGCCGGCCGCAAGGGCGCGACCAAGCTGATGTGGGACGGCATGGACCGTCCGCTGGAGAAGGGGGGCTGGGATGTCGTGTCGGCATCGCCGCTGCCGTACTTCCCGGACAGCCAGGTGCCGCGGGAGCTCGACCGTGGCGCGATGGACGCGATCAAGGCGGACTTCGTCGCGGCGGCCGAGCGCGGTGATCGCTGCGGCTTCGACATGCTCGAGCTGCATTGCGCCCACGGCTACCTGCTCGCGAGCTTCATCTCGCCGCTCACCAACAAACGCACGGACGAGTATGGCGGCTCGCTGGACAACCGCTTGCGCTTCCCGCTGGAAGTCTTTGCCGCGATGCGTGCGGCGTGGCCGGCGCACAAGCCGATGTCGGTGCGCATCTCCGCGACTGACTGGGCCGAGGGTGGCATTACGGGCGACGACGCGGTGCTGATCGCCCGCGCGTTCGGTGAAGCGGGTGTCGATCTCGTCGACGTCTCGACCGGCCAGACCGTGCGCGAGGCCCGGCCGATCTACGGCCGCATGTTCCAGACGCCGTTCTCCGACCAGGTCCGCAACGAGGCCCATGTCGCGACCATGTGCGTCGGCAACATCACGACGGCGGATCAGGTCAACACCATCCTCGCCGCCGGCCGCGCCGATCTCGTCGCGCTCGGCCGTCCGCATCTCGTCGATCCGGCCTTCACCATGAAGGCCGCCGCCTGGTATGGCGCCGAAATGTTCTGCCCGCCGCAATATCTGCCGGGCAAGGAGCAGATCTTCCGCAACAGCGTGCGGGAGCGGCAGGACTTCGAGGAGCTGAAGATTAAGGCTAAGCCGAAAACGCGGGCGGAGCTGAAGGCCGAGGCTGCGAAGCCGCTTGCGGCGGAGTAAGCCGCCGTGCGACGCTATCGCCCGGTACGTCCAATGTCAGTGGAGTAGGGGACGATGAAGGCGATCATCGTTGGCGGCGGTATCGGCGGATTGACGACAGCCCTGATGCTGCGGGCGCGCGGCATCGATTGTGAGCTGTTCGAGCAGGCGGATGCGATCCGCGAGCTCGGGGTCGGCATCAACACCCTGCCGCATGCGATCCGCGAGCTCGCCCAGCTCGGGCTGCTCGACCGGCTGGATGAGGTCGCGATCCGCACCTACGAGCTGTTCTACCTCACCCGGCGCGGCCAGGAGGTCTGGCACGAGATCCGCGGCGTCGACGCGGGCCATGATGTGCCGCAATTCTCGATCCATCGCGGCCGGCTGCAGAGCGTAATCCATCAGGCTGTGATGCAGCGGCTCGGGCCGGAGAAGGTCCACACCGGCTGCCGGCTCGGCTCCTTCACCCAGGACGAGGGCGGCGTCACCGCCTATTTCTTCGACCGCGCCGGCTCTCACGTTCACACCGTCCGCGGCGACGTGCTGATCGGCGCCGACGGCATTCATTCCAAGGTCCGGCAGACGCTGTTCCCGAACGAAGGCGCGCCGTGCTGGAATGGGCTGATGCTATGGCGCGGCGCCACCGACTGGCCGGTGTTCCTGACCGGGCGCTCGATGATCATCGCCGGCGGCCTTAACGCCAAGGCGGTGATCTATCCGATCGCCGAGGGATCGAGCCCCGCAACCCGCCTCACCAACTGGGCCGTGCTGGTGCGCATCGGCGATGCCAACACCGCGCCGCCGCGGCGCGAGGACTGGTCGCGGCTGGGCAAGGCCGACGAGCTGATGCCGCATGTCAACGGCTTCTCCATTCCCCAGGTCGACTTCGCCGCGATGGTGCGCGCGACGCCGGAGTTCTGGGAATATCCCTGCTGTGACCGCGATCCTCTGCCCTACTGGTCGAGCGGGCGCATCACCTTGCTCGGCGATGCGGCGCATCCGATGTACCCGGTCGGCTCCAATGGCGCGTCGCAGGCGATCCTCGATGCCCGTGCGCTCGCCGATGCCTTGGCTCGATCCGAGCATCCGCGCCAGGCGCTGATGGCCTATGAGCAGAAGCGGCTGCCGATGACGGCGGAGATCGTGGCGTCGAACCGACGCGGCGGGCCGGAGGGCGTGATCGATGCGGTCGAGCAGCTGGCGCCGCAGGGGTTCACCGACATCAACACCATTTTGAACTACGAGGCTCGCGAGGGCATCGTGCGGGGCTATGCGAGCCGGGCTGGCTTTGCCGCACGGATGGTGACGCGCCAGGCCTCCTAGTCGCATTGAGACTGCCCGTGTGGCTGCCCCTCACCCCGACCCTCTCCCCGTAAGAACGGGGAGAGGGAGAGCACCGCCTTCTGCCGTAAAGTTCGATCCCAGGCGTCAGCCTGACTCACGCTCCCGGAGGCGGGGGCAGGAAGTGGATGTTGTGCTCGGCGGCGAGCTTCACAACGTCGTCGGGGTTCTGCTCGCGCATGTTGTGGATCGCCCAGAACAGCTCGTAGAGCCGGCGCGTCGGCGACACCCAGAACAAGGTCTTCGCGGTCTGCTGCGACTTGTTGAAGATGCCGTGCGGCTTGCCCATCGGCAGCCGCACCGTGTCGCCGGCGGTGGCGTATTCCTCGGCGCCGTCGAGGAAGAAGTCGAGCCGGCCCTCGAGGATGTAGAGATACTCGTCCTGGTCGGGATGGATGTGCGGCGGCACGAAGGTGCCGACGGGGAACGTCGCATGCCAGGAGAAACTGTGCTCGGTGCGATTCTTCGGCACGTAGATCTGGCCGAGGATGTTCCAGGAGATCCCCTGGATGCCCTCATTGGCCCGGGTGATGCCGGCGATTTCCGGATGGCTCATATTGGTTTCGCTCCCTCTTGTTACTTGGCCGCACAGTCCTTGGCGTAGCGGTCGGCGTAGTTCTCGAACACCTTCTGCACGATCTCGGTCTGGAACTTGCCGTCGGGCCGCTTGGCGACCTTGGTGAGATAGAAGTCCTGGATCGGATAACCGTTGGTGTTGAACTTGAAGTTGCCGCGCAGCGAGGCGAAATCGGCCTTCTTCAGGGCCGCGGACACCTTGTCCTTGTCGACGAGGTCGCCCCCGACCGCCTTCACGGCACTGTCGATCAGCAGCGCGGCATCATAGGCCTGCATCGCATAGGTGCCCGGGACGCTGTTGTAGGCCGCCTCATAGCCGGCGACGAACTTCTTGCTCTGCGGATTGTCGAAATTGGGCGCCCAGTTGGCGCCGCCGAACATGCCGACAGCCGCATCCTGCTGCGCGGGGAGGGTGGATTCGTCGACCGTGAAGGCGGAGAGCACCGGGACCGTGTCGGCGAGGCCGGCCTGCTTGAACTGCTTGACCAGGTTCACGCCCATGCCGCCCGGCATGAACGTGAACACGGCGTCCGGCTTCTGCGACGAGATCTTCGACAGCTCAGGCTGGAAGTCGAGCGTATTGAGCGGAACGTAGGATTCCTCGACGATCTCGCCCTTGTAGTCCAGCTTGAAGCCCGCGACGGAATCGCGCCCCGCCTGGTAGTTCGGAACCAGCAGGTACATCTTCTTGTAGCCGCGATCCTGCGCGACCTTGCCGAGCACCGCGTGCACCTGGTCGTTCTGGTACGAGGTCACGTAGAAATAGGGGCTGCACTCCTTGCCGGCGTAGCTGGAGGGGCCGGCATTCGGGCTGATCAGGAAGGTTTTGTTCTCGGTGACGGGCCGATGGATCGCCTGCAGCATGTTGGAGAAGATCGGACCGACGACGAAGTCGACCTTGTCGCGCTCCAGCAGGCCTTTGACCTTGGTGATCGCGGCGTCCGGCTTCAGCTCGTCGTCGGCGACCACCACCTCGACGTCCTTGCCGCTCATCTTGCCGCCGAGGTCCTTGATCGCGAGATTGAAGCCGTCGCGAACCTGCCCGCCGAGCGCGGCCGCGGGCCCGGACAGGGTGACGATGACGCCGATCTTGATCTTGTCGGCGGCGAATGCCGGCTGGGCAAGCAGGCTCGCGACAACGCCAAAACCAGCACCAAGACCAGCACGAAGACCGGCCAGCTTCGAACTCATTTTCATGACAACTCCCCGGGATGCGGAAATTCAGGTTTATGTTTTTTGCACCTGACCAAAGGGTGGTCAGACCGCAGCTTGGTCTCAAACCTAGTCTGATCACGCCCTCAGCCGCAAGCGAGCTGCTTGCGGAAAGGGCAGTTTCCGCCTTATGCAAGCGCCGCGCCAATTGCTTGAAGGTTAAAGGAATTGCCGTCCTGATTGACCGGCGCAAATGACGGTACGTTTTTCCTTGCTCCCAACAGGCCCTGAAGGTCAAACTCATGAGCCACGCCCGATAAGGCTGAACGTGTCCCAGTGATTCCGTCATGACGCTTGATTCCGAGACCAAGGCCGTCGAACTGCCCGAGGACCACGCCGACGAGTTGCGGCTGTGGCTGCGCCTGCTCACCTGCACGACGCTGATCGAGGGCGAGATCCGCGGCCGCCTGCGTGAGCGCTTCGACGTGACCTTGCCGCGCTTCGACCTGATGGCGCAGCTCGACAAGGCGCCTGACGGCATGACGCTGTCAGATGTCTCCAAGCGCATGATGGTGTCGAATGGCAACGTCACCGGGCTGGTGGAGCGCCTCGTCGAATCCGGCCATCTCGATCGCCGCACCTCGGATACCGACCGCCGTGTCCAGGTGATCCGGCTGACCAAGCTCGGGCGTGCCGAATTCCGCAAGATGGCGGCCGAGCACGAGACCTGGATCGCCGACATCTTCGGCGAGCTGACAGAGAAGGACGTGCGCGAGCTGATGCGGCTCCTGGCCAAGACCAAGGGCTCCGCGCAGAAGGCCGTGCAGCGCCGGCAGGACTGAGGTCGGCCTGACAAGACGTCGCAGGCGCACCGCCCTGCGCGGCAAACGCTCAAACAATTTGCGGGCAGTGCACAATCTTCGGCTCTCTTCCGCTCCTCTCGGCCCTTGCGTCCAATTGTTTTAAGTCTAAAATGTTTAGGACTGAAACGTGCCGGGCGTCCTTCCCTTTGAGACAGGAGCGTGTGATGGCCACTGCCGCCAAGGTTCAGCAGCCGGAGAGCGCCAGCGCGCATGCGCACAGCGCCCACGTCGACACTTTCGCTCAGGATCATCTGCCGCCGCGCGAGCTGTGGCCCGACTTCGTGTTCAGCCGGCCCGAATTCCAGTATCCGCCGCGGCTGAACTGCGTGACGCATTTCCTCGACCGGTGGGTCGAGGAGGGGCGGGGCGATGCGCCCTGCATCATCAGCACAGAGGTCAGCTACACCTATGGTGAGCTGCAGGCCCTGGTGAACAGGATCGCCAACGTCCTGGTCGGCAAGCTCGGTCTCGTGCCCGGCGGCCGCGTGCTGCTGCGCTCCGCCAACAATCCGATGATGGTCGCGACCTATCTCGCGGCGATCAAGGCCGGCGGCATCGTGGTGGCCACCATGCCGCTGCTGCGCGCCAAGGAGCTGTCCTATCCGATCCAGAAGGCGCAGATCGCGGTGGCGCTGTGTGACGGCAAGCTCGCCGACGAGATGGAAAAGACCCGCGCCGTTGCACCGGCGCTGAAGCAGGTCGTGTATTGGGGCAACGGGCAGCCCGATGCGCTGGAAGCGCTGATCGCCGATGCAAGTCCGGAGTTCACTGCGGTCGATACCGCCTCCGACGATCTCTGCCTGATCGCCTTCACCTCGGGCACGACGGGCGATCCCAAGGGCACGATGCATTTCCACCGCGACATGCTCGCGGTGTGCGACGGCTACGCCCGCAACGTGCTGCGCGCCAGCCCAAGCGATCGCTTCATCGGCACCGCGCCGCTCGCCTTCACCTTCGGCTTTGGCGGCGTACTGTTCCCGATGCATATCGGCGCGTCCTATGTCGTGCTGGAAAAGACCGCGCCGGACGATCTGCTCGCCGCGATCGAGCGCTGTAAGGCGACCGTCTGTTTCACCGCGCCGACGGCCTATCGCGCCATGCTGGGCAAGCTCGAAGGCCGCGACATCTCCTCGCTGCGCAAATGCGTCTCCGCCGGCGAAACGCTGCCGAAGCCGACGTTCGAGGCCTGGCTGAAGGCGACCGGGCTGAAGCTGATGGACGGCATCGGCTCGACCGAGATGCTGCACATCTTCATCAGCGCAGTGGAGGACGAGATCCGTCCCGGCGCCACCGGCAAGCCGGTGCCGGGCTACGAGGCCAAGATCGTCGACGACGAGGGGCGCGACGTGCCGCCGGGCACGATGGGCCGGCTCGCGGTGCGCGGCCCCACCGGCTGCCGCTATCTCGCCGACGAGCGCCAGCGCAAATATGTCCAGAACGGCTGGAACGTCACCGGCGACACCTATGTGATGGATGAGGACGGCTACTTCTGGTACCAGTCCCGCTCCGACGACATGATCGTGTCGTCGGGCTACAACATCGCCGGCACCGACGTCGAGGCGGCGCTGCTGACGCATCCGGCGGTTGCCGAATGCGGCGTGGTCGGCGCTCCGGACGAGGCGCGCGGGATGGTCGTGAAAGCCTATGTCGTGCTGGCGCCGGGGGCCGAAGGGACACCAGCGCTGGTGGCCGAGTTGCAGGAGCATGTCAAACGCGAGATCGCGCCGTACAAATATCCGCGCGCGATTGAGTTCGTGACGCAGCTGCCCAAGACCGAGACCGGCAAGCTGAAGCGGTTCGCCCTGCGGCAGATCGCGCAGGCGGCCGCCGCTTCGGGTACGGCCGCGTAGCAGAGATAAGGAGAGACGTTCGTGAGCACGAGCAAAGCGCCCACGCTCGCCGTGGTGAAGCAGGATGATGCGAGCCCGCGCGTGCTGCAGCCGAGCGGCTGGCCGATGCCGAAGGGCTATGCCAACGGCATCAGTGCCGAGGGCCGCGTCGTCGTCACCGGCGGGGTGATCGGCTGGGACGAGACCGAGACGCTGGCCGAGGGCTTCGTCGCACAGGTACGGCAGGCGCTGCAGAACATCGCGGCGATTCTGTCCGAAGGACAGGCACGGCCCGAGCATCTCGTGCGGCTGACCTGGTACGTCGTCGACATGGAGGAGTATCTCGGTAATTTGAAGGAGCTCGGCCGGATCTACCGCGAGATCTTCGGCAGTCACTATCCGGCCATGGCGCTGGTGCAGGTCGTCAGGCTGGTGGAGAAGGCGGCGCGCGTTGAAATCGAGGCCACCGCGGTGGTGCCGCGCTGAGGCCAGGTCGGCACGAAGATGGTGAGATCATGTCCCGGGATAGGAACCAGACTCGCCTCCGCGCCTTCTCCTCGATGGCACGCTTGATCTTCAGCGATTTCCGACAGCCCGCGGCCGCTGAGGCCTACGACATCGCGCTCGACTTCCTCTGGCGCACTGGCGCGGTCCGCGACGAGTTCGCGACCTATCAGTTCCTCGCGGCCGAGATCTCGCGGATGGTGGATCGTGGCCAGACCAGCCGGCTGAGGATGGCGAACCTCGCCATTTCCGCGCATCAGCGGTGTTTCGCGACAGTCGAGGGACGCGACCCGAACATCGTCTGACGGGTTCAGGCGACTCCGGGCACGATCGCGACGACGCGCCGCGTGTGCTGGTCGACGATGACGAGCTTGTCCTGCACCAGCACATACTGATCGCCCCAATAGCCGTTCATGATCTGCGTGATCTCCGGCGGGATGTCCTGCAACTGCACCTGTCCAGGGACGGCGGAGCCGATCATCATCTCGAACTGCGCCTGCTGCACGCGCGGAGCGTTCTGCCTGCTGATGACGTTCTTGACCTGGCTGCGCGCCTGATCGCTGAGCGACAGCGGCTGCGAGCTCTGCTTGATGGCGCGCTCGCGACCGCCGGTCGCGTCCGCTTGTCCGGCCGGATCGTTCTTGCCAACGGCGCTTTCGGCCGCCTGCTGCGCCGGCATGGTGCGGCCGACGGTGGTGTCGGATGTCGCTGACGGATTCGCGCCCCCGTTTGGTGTTCCGATCGGATTTCGGGTGACGAACGGCCAGGCGATGAGGGCGACCAGCAGCACGGCGAGCGCGCCGCCGCCGGCCATCGCCATCGTGCTGATGCGCCGGCGATCGGGATCGTTGCGGTCATTGTCGATCATGGAGGCCTCCGAGAGATGCCGAGATGCTAAGCGTCCTCGCTGGCATCCGTTCCTGCCGCCATCGACTGTGGTCGTGGAGCTGCCCGTAGTCCGAACAAATGTGGTTGCCGGACGGGATTTCTGCCGACGGACGGACTCGAGATCGCCATGTCGCAGACAAGAACCTGTTCGAGCGTGGCCGCGACGTGGCGTGTGGGAGCAGGGGGACAATCGTGGACTGGAAGTTAGTGGTAGCAACCGCGCTGGCGGCGGCCCTCGGAGCGGCGGCCGGCGGATGGGCGCTCGCCAATGCCGGGGGCGGCGGCGTCGAGCACCAGGCTGACGCCAAGATGCTGGAGATCAGCATCGCCATCCTGCGCGAGCCGGCGCGGGTGGATGACGATCCGATGCGGTCATGGGCGGTGCGGGTGGTGGAGAAGAAGTCGGGCGTGAGTTTTACGGACCAGCAGCGTGCGGCGTTGTTGAAGCGGGCGGCAGGGGGACGGTAGCTCGGGAAACGCTGCGTAGGATGGGCAAAGGCACGCCTGCGGTGGCGGTTGTTTGTTGGCGCTGTCTGATCGCGCCGTGCCCACCATCCTTCGCGGATGGTCCGCCGGTGAACACGCCGTCGCGCGGCTTGCGCCGCACCACGTCTTTGCCCACCTACGAATCCCTCGGCGTCATTGCGAGGAGCGTAGCGGCGAAGCAATCCAGGGTTATGGAAACGGCCCTGGATTGCTTCGCTTCGCTCGCAATGACGCGTGGTGAGAGCCTGCGCCTACTGATACGCCGACACGATGTCGCTGACCGCGCGCTCAAGCTGCTGCGCCGTGGCGCACGGGCGCACCACGTTGCAGAAGGTCTGGTAGCGCGGCATTTCGGAGTCCCCCCAGCCCCAGGTGACGCGGCCTTCCGGGTTGAGCCAGACGACGCGCTTGGCGCGTTCGGAGATGGCTTTCAAAATATCCGCGCGCGGATCGAGCTTGTTGCTGCGGGCGTCGCCGAGCACGATCACGGTGGTCTGCGGCGTCACCGAGGCCATGAACTGCTTCTCGAAATCGACCAGCGAGGAGCCGTAGTCGGACGAGCCGAAGCCGACCTTGTGCATGATCTCGGCCATCGCGTCCTCCGCGGACTTCCGCTCCAGGATCTCGCTGACCTCGATCAGATGGCCCGAAAACGCGAATGAGCGGACGTCGCTGACGACGTCGTGCAGGCTGTGGATCAGGAGCAGGAAGAAGTCGGAGACGCGGGCGACCGAGCCGGAGACGTCGCACAGCGCCACGATCTTGGGGCGGTCGCGGTGCTTCCGCTTCCAGGCGGTGAGGAAGGGGACGCTGCCCCAGGCGGCGTTGCGGCGGAGCGTGCGGCGGACGTCGAGATGGCCGCGGCGCTGGCGCTTGCGGGGCTTGCTGTAGCGCTCGCGCAGGCGGCGCGCGATCTGCCGGATCAGCGCCCGCATCTCGGCGACCTGGCGCGGCTCGATGCGCGACAGCTGCGCATTGCGCAGGATCTCGTGGCGCAGGTTCTCGGTCTCCTCGCGGCCGTACAGCGCCAGCGCCTGCGCGACCGCATCGCGCACGGTGTCGCGCAAGCCGTCGAGGCCGGCCTGCAGCCGCTCGGCGAGCGCCGGGGTGGTCTCCGTCAGCGCGTCGAGATCGTCGCGCAGCCGCTGGATGCCCATGGTCTCCAGCATGCGGCTGGAGTACAGGCCGCGCTGGGTGAAGTAGCGGATCTCGGACAGGCCGACGGCGCTGGAGGCGTTGGCGATCGCGGCCGAGATGTCGGCGGTGTTCTGCGCCAGCAGCATCTGGGCGAGGGGGCCGAGCTCAGCATTCGCCTCACCGCCGGCCGGTTGTCCGGGTGGCGGAGCCGCCTGGGCCTCGTTCGACGCCGCGTCCTGCTGCGTCTCGTCATTCGCCTCGGCCTGCGCCGGATCGACATGGGCGAAGAACAGATCGAAGCAGGCGCCGAGCGCCTTCTTCTCGTCCTCGCTCTTGGCGAGCGTCAGCAGCATCGTGTCGCGCAGGACCGTGCGATCGGCGACACCGACGCTGGCCACCGCGCGCATCGCATCGATGCTCTCGGCCGGCGAGACGTGCACGCCGGCGCCGCGCGCCGCCCGGAAGAACCGATGCAGGTTCTCCTGCATGGCGCCTACCCGAAGATGTTCTGGCGCTGCGCCTTGGCGACGAAGGTCGTCACCTGCGGCAGTGCCACCTCGATGTCCGACTCGTATTTCAGCAGCACGTTGAGCGTGTCCTTGACCATCTCATGGCCGAGTTCGGCGGCTTGCAGCAGCACCAGCACGCGCGCCCAGTCGATGGTCTCGCTGACGGAGGGCTGCTTCTTCAGGTCCAGCGTCCGGATGTCATGGATGAAGGCGACGAGCTGGCGGCGCAAGGTCTGCGAGATGCCGGGCACGCGGCTCTCGACGATGCGCTCCTCCAGCCGCTGCTCGGGGAAGCCGATATGCAGATGCAGGCAGCGCCGCTTCAGCGCGTCGCCGAGATTGCGCTCGGAGTTGGAGGTCAGGATCACGGTCGGCGGCTTGGCCGCCGCGATGCTGCCGAGTTCGGGGATCGTGACCTGGAAGTCGGAGAGGATTTCCAAGAGCAGCGATTCGAACTCGGCGTCGGACTTGTCGATCTCGTCGATCAGCAGCACGCAGCCTTCGGGCTCGAGCAGGGCCTGCAGCAGCGGTCGCGGCTCGACGAATTCCTTGGAGAAGAACACGTCGCCGAAATCGTGCAGCTGGCCGAGCGCGGCGTGCAGGGTCTGCGCGCCGCCGAGCACCTCGCCGAGCTTGTCTTTCAGGATCTGGGTGTAGAGCAGCTGCTTGGCGTATTTCCACTCGTACAGCGCCTTGGCCTCGTCGAGGCCCTCATAGCATTGCAGCCGGATCATCTTCAGGCCGCGCCAGGCGGCGATCGCCTTCGCAAGCTCGGTCTTGCCGACGCCGGCCGGACCCTCGACCAGGATCGGTTTGTCGATCGCCTGCGACAGATAGACGGCGGTCGCGATCTGGCGGCTGGCGATATAGCCCTGCGCGGCGAGGCCGGCTTCGACGGCCGCGATCGAGGCGATGGCTGAGGAGGGGGCCGGGGAATCAGCCACTGAGAAAGCTCCGTTCCTGGTATCAGGACCCCGGCGCTGAAGTGATCGGCGTTCCCGGTCCCTGGACATTGGCGCCAGGGGAAAACCCTGACTTTTCCTCGCATTGTGTTATGTCCTGGCTACGCGCAGCGGGCGGCCCTGTCCAGTGCGCGCGTGGGTGCTCCGGCCGCATGGCTGCCGGTCGCCAGCGGATCAGCCCTGAAGAATCACGCCGAGCGGAATATGAACCGATCCATCCTGCATCTCCTCGTCCTCCTGGTCCTCGTGGTCGGAGGCGGCTGGATCATCGGCGCCTCCAACATGCCCGGCGCCTGGTACGGCTCGCTCAACAAGCCCTGGTTCACCCCGCCGGGCTGGCTGTTTCCGATCGCCTGGACGGTGATCTACATCCTGGTCGCGCTCGCCGGCTGGCGCACCTATGAGCGGGTCGAGAGCGGCGCCGTGATGCAGGTGTGGTGGGGCCAGCTGGTGCTCAACTTCGCCTGGTCGCCGGTGTTCTTCACCGCGCACCTGATGTGGGTCGCGTTCGCGATCATCGTCAGCATGTTTGTGCTGATCGTGACGTTTATTGTGATGCAGTGGCGCGAGGATCGCACAGCGGCGCTGCTGTTCGTGCCTTATGCGTGCTGGGTCGCGTTCGCGTCGGTGCTGAATTTCTCGGTAAACGTGCTGAATTGAGATGAGGCGGGCTAATGAGCCAGGTCATAGGACGGTTGGCTAAGCTGCCGCGGCATCCTCCGCTGTCGTCCCTGCGAACGCAGGGACCCATACCGCGGACGGCCGATTGTCGGAAAAGACTCGGAGTCGCCTTTCGCGCTCAACAATCACGGCCGGTGGTTATGGGTCCCTGCGTTCGCAGGGACGACAGCGGGGGGTCGGGTCGGCAGCGGGGCAGCCTTACGCTTGCTCGTCGAGCCCCCCACCCATGAACCTCAAGCAGCTCGAATATTTCGTCCAGGTCGCCGAGCTCGGCTCGTTCAGCAAGGCCGCCTCCGTGCTCGACGTGGCGCAACCCGCGCTGTCGCGACAGGTGCGGGCGCTGGAGTCCGAGCTGAAGCAGCAGCTGTTCGCGCGCAATGGCCGCGGCGTCGAGCTCACCGAGGCCGGCAAGCGACTGCTCGACCACAGCGTCGGCGTGCTGCAGCTGGTGGCGCATGCGCGCGAGGATCTTGGCGCCAGCCGCGACGCGCCGGTCGGCCGCGTCACCATCGGCCTGCCGCCGAGCATCGCGCGGCAATTGACCCTGCCGCTGATCGACCGCTTCCGGAAGGAATATCCGGCGGCGCGGCTCGCCGTCGTCGAGGGCCTGTCGACGCATGTCGTGGAGTGGATCACCTCGGGCCGCATCGACGTCGGGATGGTCTACAACCCCGACGCCCAGGCCGGCATCGAGATCACGCCGGTGCTGCAGGAGCCGTTGGCGCTGGTGAGCCACGCGCCCAAGGGCAAGCGTCGCGTCACCGCGCCGCTGCCGATGGCCGAGCTGTCGCGCTACAGCCTGATCATGCCGGAGCGCGTGCACGCGATGCGGCGGCTGCTGGAGACGCAGGCGGCGCTCGCCGGCATCAAGCTCGACATCGCCTGGGAAGTGTCGAGCGTGCCCTCGATCATCGATCTCGTCTGCGCCGGCTACGGCCACGCCGTGCTGACCCCGAGCGGTGTGGCGGCGTCGGGGCGGGCGAGTGAGCTCGCGATCCGGCCGCTGACCGAGCCGGCCCCGACCAGTGTGCTGTGCTTCGTGACCTCGGCGCACAAGCGGCCGACGCCGCTGGCGCAGCAGACGATGAAGCTGGCGACAGCGCTGATCCGGAAACTGCCGCGATGAATCGCGCATAATGTCAGCTCGGGCGGTGCCACCCTCT
>NZ_CAFI01000046.1 GCF_000239775.1 Bradyrhizobium sp. ORS 375 | reverse complement strand
CGGCAACGTCTCCAAGGCCGCGAAGGAGCTCGACGTGTCGCGCGCGACCCTGCATCGGAAGATGAAGCGGCTCGGGCTGGAGCGCTGAGCGCGGCGCCATCCGCAATCCGGCGCCGAGCTGTCGCAGAACTGCGACACTTCCGGCGCCGCGCCGCCGCCGCCCACTGGTCTACAAACCCGGTTTGACCGACCCTTTCTCCAACGCCGTGTGCATCGGCGTATATGGGAGAGAGAGATGACCAAGGTTGACGTCAATGCGGCGTTCAAGCCGCCCTTCGCTGCGCGTTACGACAACTTCATCGGCGGCGCCTGGAAGGCTCCGAGCGCCGGCAAGTACTTCGACAACATCTCGCCGATCACCGGCCAGCCGGTGTGCCAGATCGCGCGCTCGGATGCGTCGGACATCGAGGCCGCGCTCGATGCGGCTCACGCCGCCAAGGACGGCTGGGCGCGCACCAGCGTCACCGAGCGCGCGCTGATCCTCAACCGGATCGCCGACCGCATGGAGGCCAATCTCGCCAAGCTCGCGCTGGCCGAGACCTGGGACAACGGCAAGCCGATCCGCGAGACCACCGCGGCCGACATCCCGCTCGCGATCGACCACTTCCGCTATTTCGCCGGCGTCATCCGCGGCCAGGAAGGCTCGATCGCGGAGATCGACCACGACACCATCGCCTATCACTTCCACGAGCCGCTCGGCGTCGTCGGCCAGATCATTCCGTGGAATTTTCCGATCCTGATGGCGGCGTGGAAGCTCGCGCCCGCGCTCGCCGCCGGCAATTGCGTCGTGATGAAACCGGCAGAGCAGACCCCGGCCTCGATCATGGTCTGGATGGAGATCATCGGCGACCTGCTGCCCGCCGGCGTGCTCAACGTCGTCAACGGCTTCGGCCTCGAGGCCGGCAAGCCGCTGGCGTCGTCGCCGCGCATCGCCAAGATCGCCTTCACCGGCGAGACCTCGACGGGGCGGCTGATCATGCAATACGCCTCGCAGAACCTGATCCCGGTGACGCTCGAGCTCGGCGGCAAGTCGCCGAACATCTTCTTCAAGGACGTCTGTGCCGAGGACGACGACTTCCTCGACAAGGCGATCGAAGGCTTCGTGATGTTCGCGCTCAACCAGGGCGAGGTCTGCACCTGTCCGAGCCGTGCGCTGATCCACGAGTCGATCTATGAGCGCTTCATGGAGCGCGCGCTCAAGCGCGTCGGCGCGATCGTGCAGGGCAGTCCGCTCGATCCGGCCACCATGATCGGGGCGCAGGCCTCGTCCGAGCAGCTCAACAAGATCCTGTCCTACATCGACATCGGCAAGAACGAGGGTGCGCAGCTCCTGATCGGCGGCGAGCGCAACCTGCTCGGCGGCGATCTCGCCGGCGGCTACTACGTCAAGCCGACGGTGTTCAAGGGCCACAACAAGATGCGCGTGTTCCAGGAGGAGATCTTCGGGCCCGTCGTCTCGGTCACGACCTTCAAGACCGAGGACGAGGCCTTGTCGATCGCCAACGACACGCTTTACGGCCTCGGGGCCGGCGTGTGGAGCCGCGACGCCAACACCTGCTACCGCTTCGGCCGCGCCATCCAGGCTGGCCGCGTCTGGACCAACTGCTATCACGCCTATCCGGCGCACGCGGCGTTCGGCGGCTACAAGCAATCGGGCGTCGGTCGTGAGACCCACAAGGTGATGCTCGACCACTACCAGCAGACCAAGAACATGCTGGTCAGCTACAGCCCGAAGAAGCTCGGCTTCTTCTGAGGCGGGAGCCGGGCCGGTCGGGCATGAGCGCCCCGACCGGCCCGTGCGTCAGACCATGTTGATGATCTATGCCGTATTTGGGAGGGAGCGGGCTTTGGCTCCCAACCTGTTAGTCCATTTGCGACAGCAACGCCTCACGCGCCTCCGCAATGCGCCGGTACAGCTCGTTGCTGCCGCCGGCATCGGGATGCGCCGACTTGGCGAGCCTCCGGAAGCCCGCGTTGATCTCCGTCGCCGTCAGGCGGCCCCGCAGCGGCAGGTCGAGCAGCGCGCGATGGGCCGCGTCATCCTCGTCCCGCGTCAGTTGATCCAGCAACGCGCGCCGTGCCGCCCGCGCCGCGATGCGCAAGCCGTCCTGATCCTCGCGCCAGCGCTGCTGCGACATCAGGAGGCAGGCGCCGAACGAGACGCTGCCGTCGGCCTCCAGCGCGTCGAGGCTGGAACGGGCCGACGACGTCATAGGGCGGCGCGAGCGAGGCAAGCCGGCCGGTCGCGCTCTCAGTGATGGGACCGAGCCGCACCGTATCGACGATCCCCATCGATCCGTTCCAGATCACCCATTCAACAGCGCTCGTCATGGCCACTCATGTCGATGCAGCGTTTGGCCGCTGCGTTCTTGTCTCGCGCCCCGGTCAGGCCGGCGTCCGCGCCGGCTTGACCGGCCCGACATCCACCTGGATCTCGTCGCCTTCGATCTGCAGCGGATAGGAATGCAGCGCGTTGCGCACGAGATGCGTGACGCATCTGCCGCTGAGGCCGTCAAAGCCCCATTGATGGTGCGGGCATGTGATGGTCTTGCCGTCGAACGTCGCCTCGGTCAGCGGCACGTCGGCATGCGGACAGCGGCCACGCCACGCCGTCAGCGCGCCGCCCGCGGGCCAGAGCAGCAGCACGCTCTTCTTGCCCACCTGAAACAGACCCATGCCACCTTCGGAGACGGCGCTTGTCGGACAGACTGCAGTGAAAGCCATCGGATCGCCCGCTGTGGAATGCCTTGAGCGAGCTCTCGCAAGATCCGGACCAGCCGAAAACGGCGTTCGAGGCAGGAGATCAGCAGATCGTTGTCGCAAACGCGACACACGGCCCATCATCGGGTCCAAAAGCCCTGCGGTCGAACCGACAGCACAACGCCGCCCGGAATGGGCGGCGTTGCATCGTTGGATCGCGGTAGCGATCAGCTGCGGGAAACTATTCCTTCCGCTCCGAGGTCCAGCCCTTGTACTCGGCGACGTTGTCGCGCGTGATCAGCTTCGACGGCAGCAGCTCGACCGTCGAAGCCGGCTTCTGGCCGTTCAGCAGGCCGACGCCGATCTGCACGGCGCGGCGGGCCATGAAGAACGGGTCCTGCGAGGCCGAGGCCTGGATCTGCGGGGTGGCCGGATCCTTCAGCGCGGCCTCGATGTCCGGGGCGCCGTCGACGGAGGTGATGATGATGCCGGTGCGGCCCTGCTGGCGGGCGGCGAGATCGGTGCCGATCGCCTGGGGATCGTTGATCGCGAAGATTGCGTCGATCTTCGGGTAGCGCGTCAGATAGCCCTGCGCGACGGTGAGGCCGCCTTCGCGCGAGCCCTTGCCGTCCTGGTCGCTGGAGAGCACCTTGATGCCCGGCGCCTTGGCGAACACGCTCTTGCAGCCGTTGACGCGATCGATCACCGCCGAAACCTGCGGCCCGTTCTGGATGATCACGTCGCCCTTGCCGCCGAGCTTGTCGACGATGTACTGGCACGAGATCTCGCCGGCCTGGACGTTGTTGGTGGTGACGGTGGCATCGGCGCCTTCGGCCGCGGTGTCGACCGCGACGACGAGGATGCCGGCGGCCTGCGCCTTCTTGATCGCCGGGCCGATCGCCTTCGGGTCACCCGGGTTGAGCAGGATCATGTCGACGCCAGCGGCGATGAAGTTGTCGATCTGGGTGACCTGCTTGCCGAGGTCGTATTCGAAGCCGACCGCGGTGATCTTGACGTTGGGGTTGGTCTTCTTGGCCTCGAACTCGGCGCCCTTGGACAGCGCGACGAAGAACGGGTTGCCGAGCGAGCCGAGCGAGACGCCGATCGATTTGAGCTCCTTGGCCGAGGACGGCGCGGAGCTCATGACAAGAGCCAGCGCGGCACCGGCGAGCGAAATGGTCTTCAACATTGGTTTCCTCCCTGGTCCTTCTTGAATCCCTGCGCACGGCGGACCAGCGGCCGTGGAAGAACACTGAGGCGAGGCGCAGGTGGCGCCACGCCGATGATGGTCAGGTCCGGGCCGAGCCCTGCAGCCGATAGCGGTCGAGCGCGACGGCGCCGATGATGACGAGGCCCTTGATGACGTATTGCCAGATGTCGGACACGCCCACCAATATGAGCCCGTTCGACAACACGGCGATGATGAGCGCGCCGACGAGCGTGCCCCAGATCGAGCCGATGCCGCCGACGAAGGACGTGCCGCCGAGAATGACCGCGGTGATCGCATCGAGCTCGTAGGACTGGCCGAGCTGCAGCCCGTTGGCCGCATAGAGCCGCGCCGCCTGCATGCCGCCGCCGAGGCCCGCGAGCAGGCCGGACATGCCGTACACGAACAGCAGCACGCCCCAGACCTTGATGCCGGCAAGCCGCGCCGCGCTCTCATTGCCGCCGACCGCGTAGATGTGCACGCCAAGCACGGTGCGGCGCAGGATCAGCCACGAGCCGAGGATGACGAGCAGCGCGATCACCGACAGCCACGGGATCGAAAGCACGCCGGGAATGATCGTCAGCGAGGCGTTGCCGATAAAGGCGTAGGGGATCGTCGGATTGAACACGGTGGTGTCGCCGCCCATCAGTCGGGCGAGGCCGCGCACGGCGGTGAGCGAGCCGAGCGTGACGATGAAGGGCGGCAGCCGCAGCAGCGCGATCAGCGCGCCGTTGACCACACCGAAGGCGAGGCCGGTGAGCACGGCGGCCGGCAGCCACAGCGCGCCGAGCTCGGGTATCTTCGACAGCGTCAGGCCGGCCATCGCCGCTGCGGCAAGGATCGAGCCGACCGACAGATCGATGCCGCCGGTCAGGATCACGAAGGTCATGCCGGCCGCGAGCACGGTGTTGACCGCAGCTTGCTGCAGCACGATGCCGAGATTCTGCCCGGTGAAGAAGCGCCCCTCGGACAGCATGTGGAAGCCGATGCACAGGATCAGCAGTACAGGCAGCATGCCGGCGGCGCGGATCATCAGCCGCAACCGCTGCTGCTTGCTGTCGGATTGCGCCGGCAGCGTCGCGGGCTTTGCTTGCGCTGCCGCCGGCTTGGCTTGCGCCGAACTGTTGTCAGGCATCGACATGCTCCGTCCCGGTGGCCAGCGCCATGATGTGCTCCTGGGTGATCGGCGCGGTCGCGCTCTGCTGCAGCTCGCCGGCGAGATGTCCTTCGCGCATGACCAGCACGCGATCGCAGATGCCGAGGATCTCCGGCAGATCGGACGAGATGACCAGGATCGCGGTGCCGGCCTTGGCGAGATTGTCGATGATCGAATAGATCTCGGACTTGGCGCCGACGTCGACGCCGCGGGTCGGCTCGTCGAGGATCAGCACCTTCGGCGCGGTCGCGAGCAGGCGCGACAGCAGCACCTTCTGCTGGTTGCCGCCCGACAGGCCGCCGACGGTGACCCCGGGATTCGGCGCGCGGATGCCGAGCGCGCTGAACGCCTCGTCGGCCCGCTCGCGCGCCTTGTCGCGATCGAGAAAGCCGCCGAGCCTGGCGTCGCGGCCGATCACGGCGAGGTTGATGTTGTCGGCGCAGGACATGTCGAGGAACAGCCCGAGCGCTTTGCGGTCCTCGGTGAGATAGGCGATGCCGGCATCGAGCGCATCGCGCGGCGTCTCGACCTCGATGCGTTCGCCGTCGAGCTCGAGATGTCCCGCCGTCTTGGGCGTCGCGCCGATGATGAGATGCGCAAGCTCGGTGCGTCCGGCGCCGATCAGTCCGGCGAGGCCGACGACCTCGCCGGCATGCACCGTCAGCGAGCAGCCCTTGACGCGGTGGCCATCGCCGAGATCGACCGCCGTGAGCACGGCGCGGTCGCGCTTGGCATGCGGGTCGTGATCCTTCTTGTAGAACGAGGACACGTCGCGGCCGACCATCATGCGCACGATGCTGTCGGCGCGGATTTCCGGTCTGTCGAGCGAGCCGACCAGACGGCCGTCGCGCAGCACGGTGACGCGGTCGCCGAGCGCGTAGACCTCGTCCATGCGGTGCGAAATGTAGATGATGGCGAGGCCTTCGCTGCGCAATTGGCGGATCAGCGCGAACAGCTTCTCGCTCTCGCCGGCCGACAGCGACGTCGTCGGCTCGTCCATGATCAGGATCTTGGAGCGCGCATGCAGCGCGCGGGCGATCTCGACCAGCTGGCGCTGACCCATCGAGAGTTCCGCGACCAGCGTCGCCGCCGAGAAATCGGCGCCGAGTCGCTGCAGGATGGGACCGACGGCTTCGCGCATCGCGTTGCGCGCCAGCAGGCCGGTCTGTGACAGCTCGCGTCCGAGATAGATGTTTTCGGCGACCGTCAGGTTCGGCGCCAGCGACAACTCCTGATAGATGATCGAAATGCCGGCGTTGCGGCCGCCCATCGGTCCCTCGATGCGCACGACCTGGCCCTCGATGCGGATCTCGCCACCGGGATCGGGACGGTAGGCACCGGAGAGGATCTTCATCAGGGTGGATTTGCCGGCGCCATTTTCACCCATCAGTGCATGGACTTCGCCGGCATAAACGGTCAGGTCGACCTTCTGCAGGGCCTTGATGGCGAAGAATGACTTCGACACCCCGCGCATCTCGAGGATCGGACCGTTCATCGTGCCTCCCAACGCACGTCGTCTTTGTCCGCGGCTCATTGATGTCGGCGCGGGGACGCCATTAAACTAGAGGCTGTTGCCGAATACAATATGAAACACCATCGGCCGCAACACGTCGCCGCGAGAGCAGGCGTGTTGTCGTAGCCAGCTTCTCAATGCCGGCGATAGAGCCTGCGCCAGACGGGCAGCCGCTCGGCATAGTCTGCCGCGAGCCGGGGATCCGGTGCGAAGGTCCGTACCCGTGGCGGCGGCGTGCATATGTCAGCGATCGCTTCGCCGGTGACGGCGAGCCGTGCCAGCCGCGCGGCGCCGAAGGCGGCCCCGGTCTCGCCCTCCGCCAGCCGATGGATCGGGATGTTCAGGATGTTCGCCAGGATCGCGAGCCAGAGGTCGGAGCGCGAGCCGCCGCCGATCGCATCCGCTTCGGAAATGCCGAGGCCTGTATCCGTCAACGCATCACGGCAGTCGGCCAGCGCGAAGGCGACGCCCTCGAGCACGGCCTGCACGATCGCATTGCGATCCGTCGCGTGGCTCAGGCCGTCGAGCAGGCCGCGCACATCGGGATCGTCATGCGGCGTGCGCTCGCCGGCGAGATAGGGCAGGAAGCTCACCGGCGAGGGCGCGACGGGCCGTGCGCCGAGCGGCGCGAGCAGCTCGGCCTCGCTGGCGCCGAGCAGTCGCGCGAGCCAGGCGAGGCAGGAGGCGGCTGATAGCATCGCGCCAGCCTGCAGCCATCGCGCCGGGATCGCATGGCAGAAGGTGTGAACCACGCGCTCGGGATTGGGCGTGACGGATTCGACTGGCGTGATCACGGCACCTGAGGTGCCGAGCGTGATGAAGGTGGCGCCCGGCCGGATCGCGCCGATCCCGACCGCGCCGGCTGGATTGTCACCCGCGCCGCCCGCCATGATCGGCCGCTTCTTCATGCCCCATTGCTCGGCGAGATCGGCGCGCAGCCGCCCGGCAGGCGCGCAGCCTTCGACGAGGCGCGGCATCTGCGCGCGCGTAAGGCCGGTGGCGGCGAGGCCCTCGTCTGACCAGTCGCGCCTGACGACATCGAGCCAGAGCGAGCCCGAGGCATCCGAGACATCCTCGATCGCCTCGCCTGACAGCACGAGCCGGACATAGGCCTTCGGCAGCAGCACGAAGCGCGTGGCGTCGAAGATCTCCGGCTCGTGCCCGGCGATCCACAGCAGCTTCGGCGCGGCGAAGCCCGGCATGGCCTTGTTGCCGGTGATCCGCCGCAGCGCCGGCCAGCGCTGTTCCAGCACGGCGCATTCGGCCGCGGAGCGGCCGTCGTTCCAGAGAATGCACGGGCGCAACGGCGTGAGCTTGGCATCGAGCAGCACCGGGCCGTGCATCTGGCCTGATAGGCCGATGCCTGCGACCTCGGCCAGCTCGCCGGCATGATCGGCTTTCAGCGCATCGAGCGTGGCGAACACCGCCGAGATCCAGTCCGCCGGATCCTGCTCCGCCCAGCCCGGCCGCGGCACGTCGATGCTCAGCGTCTGGCTGCGGCTCGCGATCACGCGCTGCGCGTCGTCGACGAGAATCGTCTTGACGGCTGACGTGCCGAGATCGATGCCGAGATACATGACGGAGTTGCCTGCCGGGTATCGCTTCTTGGACGGAGTCGCTTCTTGGAATGTTTGCGACGTCGCCGCGTTCGCGAGCGATGGCGCTGGATGAGGACGGTCAGCAAGCTGACGGTACCGTGTCGTGGCACGAAGTCCAGCACTTCGGCGCGGCCACGCACAAGGTCGCGGAGGCTCCCGCCGTTGGACGGAGGCCTCCGCGCGCGCAGCGGATCGGGGGAGCTACTGGGTCTGCCAGCGCTGCCGGCCCGAGCCGTCGTCTTCCTTGAACAGGTCGACCTTGGTGCCATCCTGGGTACAGCTCAGATAGATGCGGCCATTGTTGACCCCGCCCACGACCACGATGTTGTGATAGTTGCAGATCGGGGACTGCGCGACAGCGACGAAGCGCCAGCGCTGCCTGCCGCTGCCGTCGTCATGCGAGAACAGATCGACCTTCTCGCCATCGGACGTGCAGCTCAGGTAGGTTTTGCCCGGATCCGTGCCTCCCGACACCTTGATGTTGTAAACCTCGGGAAAGCCTGTCACCGGCACGATGTACCAGCGCTGGCGCCCGCTGCCGTCGTCGGTGTTGAACAGATCGACTTTGCCGCCTTGCGTGCAGCTGAGAAGCGAACGGTTCGAGGAAAGACCACGAAGGACTTGGAAGTTGTGAAACGTTTCGTCGGCCATGACTTGCTCCTTGAAAAAAATGAGAGGTCGAAAACGCTGGTGACGCTATCGCCGCGCGCCGCCGCGTTCCGTGAAGCGCTTCACAAAAAGCAACCTCTGGTCGTAAATTGGTTTTGAAGCTCGTCTTAATGCTTCGTTGACGCGTTTGCTGCTGAGCCTCGGGCGGCGGTGACGCTCGATGGTCGCGCAAGCGACGCGCAGCCTCAGTCGCGGTCGCGCGCTTCAGTCGTGCTGTTGCCGGAACGCTCCCGCATGATAACAGATGACCGAGGCGGCGGACCGCACGCCATCGCTTCGAAACACTCATTGATCCCGAGGAGAAACACATGCAGCCGTCCCGCCTCGTCGGACACTACGCGCTGGTGACCGGCGCCGCGCAGGGCATCGGCCGCGCGATCGCAGTGCGCTTCGCCGAGGAGGGCGCGCATGTCGCGATCAACTATGGCGGGCCGTCGCCGTCGGGCGAGGAGACCCTGGCGCTGGTGCGGGCGGCGTCCTTTGCGCGCGGACACGAGGCTCGTGATCACTTCGCGGTGAAGGCGGATATCGGCGTCGAATCCGACATCGCCGCGATGTTCGAGACGGTGCTGGCGCGCTGGCCGCGGCTCGACTGCCTCGTCAACAATGCCGGCTTCCAGCGGGAGTCGCCGAGCGAGGCGCTCGACGTCGATGCCTATCGCGCCATTCTCGAGGTCAATCTCAACGGTGCCGTGCTGTGCGCGCGCCATGCGCTCACGCATTTCGTCGCTCGCGGTGGCGGCGGCAACATCATCAATACGTCGAGCGTGCACCAGATCATTCCCAAGCCCGGCTATCTCGCTTACTCGATCAGCAAGAGCGCGATGGCCGGCCTCACCCGCACGCTGGCGCTGGAATTCGCCGGACGCGGCATCCGCGTCAATTCCGTCGGCCCCGGTGCCGTGGACACACCGATCAACGGCGCCTGGACCGACGATCCGGTCAAGCGTGCGGCCGTCGAGTCTCACATCCCGATGGGACGCGTCGCGAGCCCCGAGGAGATCGCGGGCGTGTTCGCCTTCCTGGCTTCCGCCGAGGCGAGCTACATCACTGGGCAAACGATCTATGCCTGCGGCGGCATCACGCTGTTCGGCGAGTTCCGCGACAATTGGGCGAGCTGATCACCAGCACAGCGGTGGCCTGATCTGCGCCGGACCGCTCTGGCAAGGCCTGTGCGAGACGGCTATCCTTGCGGGTCAGACGATGGAAAAAAACTCAGGAGGAGCGGCCGATGCGCAGCATCAGGATCGGCGCAGGCGCCGGTTACTCAGGTGACCGCATCGAGCCCGCGGTCGAGCTCGCGGAAAGGGGCGCGCTGAACTATCTGGTGTTCGAATGCCTGGCCGAGCGCACCATCGCGCTGGCGCAGCAGGCGCGCATGAAGGACCCGGACGCCGGCTATGATCCGCTATTGGCCGCGCGCATGCAGGCCGTGCTGCCGATCTGCCGCGCCAACAACGTCCGCATCATCACCAACATGGGCGCGGCCAACCCGCTCGCTGCGGCGGAAGCGACCCGCGCGATCGCGCGCAAGCTGGGCCTTGCGGGCCTCAAGATTGCGGCCATCACCGGCGACGACGTGCTGGAGCCGCTGAAGACCAGCGATGTCGCGCTCGATACGGGCGACACCATCACCGCGCTCGGCAACCGCATCGTTTCGGCCAATGCCTATGTCGGCGCGCAGGCGATTGCCGAGGCGCTCGCTGCCGGCGCCGACATCGTGATCACCGGCCGCGCGGCCGATCCCGCGCTGTTCCTCGGGCCCCTGATCCATGAGTTCGGCTGGGCGATGGATGATTGGGACCGGCTCGGGCAGGGCACCGTCGTCGGGCATCTGCTCGAATGCGCCGGGCAGATCACTGGCGGCTATTTCGCCGATCCCGGACTGAAGGACGTTCCCGGTCTTGCGCGGCTGGGCTTTCCGATCGGCGAGGTGCGCGAGGATGGCGAGCTGATCGTGACCAAGGTCTCAGGCGCCGGCGGCTGCGTGACGGCGGCGACGGTGAAGGAGCAATTGCTGTATGAGATCCACGATCCCGCCAAATATTTCCAGCCCGATGTGGTGGCGGATTTTTCGCAAGTCGCGATCGAACAGCTCGGTCCAGACCGGGTCAGGGTCTCCGGCGGCCGCGGCACGCCAAAGACGGGTCTGCTGAAGACATCGGTCGGCTATCTCGACTCCTATGTCGGCGAAGGCCAGATCTCCTACGCGGGGCCGGGAGCTGTCGCGCGCGGTCGCCTCGCGCTCGACATCGTTCGCGAGCGGCTCGCCTTGACCGGCGTGGCGGTCAGCGAGCTGCGTTGCGACCTGATCGGGCTGAATGCGCTGCATGGCGAAGCACATGTCGAAGGCCGCGAACCCTATGAGGTGCGCGTTCGCGTCGCAGGGCGGACCGAGACGATGGCCGAGGCGATCAGGATCGGCAATGAGGTCGAGACGCTTTACACCAACGGTCCGGCCGGCGGCGGTGGCGCCTGGAAATCGGCGCGCGAGGTGATTGCCGTGGCGTCCTGCCTCGTTCCCGAAGATGCGGCGAAGCTCTGCGTTGGCATGCTGGTGGCCTGACATTTCCAGCACTTCACGGATGGCAACCGGTGGCGCAAGGTGGTGCCTATGATTGCGACGGACGCGCGCACCAGGATATCAGTTGATGTATGACGTCATTGTGGTCGGTGGTGGCTCCGCGGGCGCGGCTGTCGCGGCGCGCCTGTCCGAGGATCCGCAGCGGCGGGTTCTGCTGCTCGAGGCCGGCGCCGACTGGCGGGCGGCCGACGTGCCGTGGGAGATCGCGACGCCCAACCCGATTCCGATCATTCATGACCGCGCCTTCCAGGAGAAATGGCAGTGGCCGCAGCTGATGTCGCGCCGCGTGGCGGGACAGGACATGCGCTTCTACTGGCGCGGCAAGGGGCTCGGCGGCAGCTCGATGATGAACGGCCAGATCGCGATCCGCGGCGTCGCGGATGCGTTCGACGAATGGGCTGCCAACGGCTGCACGGGCTGGTCCTCCCGGGAGATCATGCCGCTGTTCTCGGTGATCGAGGATGATCTCGCCTTCGCCGACCGCGACGGACATGGACGCGGCGGGCCGCTGCCGGTCTATCGCGCGCCGCCTGAAAAGTGGGGGCCGATCGATCGCGGCCTGCGCGATGCGGCGCTGGCGAGCGGCTATCCCTGGAGCGACGATCTCAACGGGCCCGATGGCGAGGGCGTCGCGTGCTATCCGATCAACAGCCGCAACGGCCGGCGCATCTCGACCAATGAGGGCTATCTGGAGCCGGCGCGGGGGCGGGCGAATCTCGAGATCCGCGGCCGCGCGCTGGTCGATCGTCTGCTGATCAGCGATCTCAAGGCGACCGGCGTGCGCGTCCATATCGAGGGTCAGGGCGTCAGGGAGATTGCCGCGCGCGAGATCGTGCTATGCGCCGGTGCGATCCATAGTCCGGCGATCCTGCTGCGCTCGGGGATCGGACCCGCGGCTGATCTTCAGGACATGGGCATCGCCGTGCTCCGCGATCTGCCTGTGGGCCGGCACTTCTTCGACCATCCGCTGTTCCGCACCACCATCCAGCTGCGCGAGGGCTTGCGACCGACCGATCGCGACACGCGCCATACCAATTGCTGCGTGACCTATTCCTCGGGCCTGGCCGACGGCGGCAAGCGTGACATGATCCTGATCGCGTTCAACCATCGCGGCATCGGCGTGCCCGGCGCGATCGGGGCGGGCCTGTTCAACGCCTTCTCGCGCGGCACGCTGAAGCTTGCGTCGACCGATCCGACCGTCGATCCGATCGTGGAGGAGAACATGCTCGCCGATGTCAGGGACATCGCGCGCATGCGCGATGCGGTGAAGCGGCTGGCGGTGATCACGACGCAGCCGGCTCTGCAAGAGATTGCGGATTGGATCCGCCTCGGCGACACGCCGCTTACCTTGCCGCAGGCGGCCGAACTGCCGGATGCCGAGCTCGACGCGCTGCTGCGCCAGGTCACCGGCGACATCCAGCACGCCGCGGGCAGCTGCCGTATGAGCGGCTTCGATGACGCCGATGGCGTGGTCAATCCGGACGGGACGGTGAAGGGAATCGCCGGCCTGCGCGTCGCCGATGCCTCGATCATGCCGTCCGACTGCCGGGCCAACACGCATTTCACCACCGTCGTGATCGGCGAGGCGATCGCGCGGATGATGCGGCAGAGCTGAGGCCACGCGTCGGCTCGGGCCGCATGGTTCCGACAACGAGGGCGAAGAGGAAGCCCGTGGTTTTTGTCCTCCGCGAAGCGGCCGGGATCTCTCCACGACGTCATTGCGAGCGAAGCGAAGCAATCCAGGGCCGCGTACGTAGCCCTGGATTGCTGCGTCGCTGCGCTCCTCGCAATGACGACGGAGGGAGCGCGTCCAGTGGAAGATGGCGCAGCCTCTGGCCCGAGCCTCAGGCGATCGCGAAGCGCAGGCCGGCGCGGGCGCGGCCGCCGGAGATCGCGATCGGGGCGCCATCGGCGCGCCAGCACGCCGCCCCCGTCATGGAGCCGTCATCGCCGAAGGCGATCGCGTTCATGCCGCCGGCCACGACCGGCTCGCGCTTGATCTCGTGGCCGCGCGCGGCGAGCTCCTTCGCGACATCGTCCGGAAAGGCCGGCTCGAGCTCGAGCACGCCGCCCTGGGTCCACAGCCGCGGCGCCTCGACCGCCTCCTGCAGCGACATGCCGTGGTCGATCAGATTGACCAGCGCCTGGAACGCGGAGGGGAAGATGCGCAGGCCCCCGGGCAGGCCGAGGGCGTAGCGCAGCCGGCCGTCGCGCAGCGCCATCATCGGCGCCATCGAGGTGAAGACGCGCTTGCCCGGCACAATCGACAGCGCGCGGCCGGGATGCGGATCGAAATTGTACATGTAGTTGTTGGCGGTCATCCCGGTGCCGGGGATCTGCACGCAGGCGCCGAACAGGCCGTTGATGGTCTGCGTGGAGGCTACGACATTGCCCTCGGCGTCGGCGACCGTCACGTGCGTCGTGTTGGCCGATTCCGTCGGCGCGATGCCCGGACCGAAGCTCCTGGCGCTGGCCATGTCGATCTGCGCCCGCCGCTCGGTGGCATAGGCCTTCGATGTCAGGCGCTCGATCGGCACGTCGACAAAAGCGGGGTCCGCCGTCGCCACTGCGCGATCGGCGAAGGCGATCTTCAAGGCCTCGGCGAGCAGATGCGCGCCGTCGGTCGAGCCGAAGCCGAGCGCCGCGACATCGAAGCCTTCGAGGATGTTCAGCATCTGCACGATGTGCACGCCGCTCGACGAGGGCGGCGGCGGACCGATGATGTCGAAGCCGCGATAGCTGCCCCGGATCGGCGTCCGCTCGACGACCTTGTAGGCCGCGAGATCGGCCGTCTCGATCAGTCCGCCATTCGTCGCCATGTAGGCCGCGAGCGCGTCGCCGAGCGGTCCGCCATAAAGAGCGGCGGGGCCATGCTCGGCGATCAGGCGCAGCGAGGCCGCATAGTCGGTCTGGATCACGCGCGTGCCTGGCTTGACCGGCTCGCCCTCCGGCAGGAACAGCGCCGACAAATGTGGATCGCGCGCGAGATCATCCGCGACGAGCCGTACGCAATCGTTGAGATAGGGGCTGGCGATGAAACCGTGCTCGGCGAGCCGGATCGCGGGCGCCATCACCTCGGCCAGCGGCAGCCGGC
>NZ_CAFI01000047.1 GCF_000239775.1 Bradyrhizobium sp. ORS 375 | reverse complement strand
CTACCTTACGCCAACGGAAGTCGAGTTTGCATGACCCATCCCGGCGAACAGTTTTATCCCGAAGGCGTCCGCTGGGACGCGCCGCTCGCGCGCGGCACCTTGCCGGATCTGCTGGCGACGGCCGTTGGTGACTTCGGCGATCGCCCTGCGCTCGAGTTCCGTGATCGACCGATCAGCTTCAACGAGCTGTCAGCTCTCGTCGACCAGGCCGCCGCGGCCTTCCTGCGCGCGGGCTACGGCAAGGGTGCCTCGATCGCGCTGTTCCTCGGCAACTCGCCGGATCATCCGATCAACTTCTTCGGCGCGCTCAAGGCCGGCGCCCGCGTCGTGCATCTGTCGCCGCTCGACGGTGAAATCGCGCTGTCGCACAAGCTCAGCGATTCCGGCGCGCGCATCCTGGTGACGTCGAACCTGTCGGCGCTGCTGCCGATGGCGCTGAAGTTCCTGGCCAAGGGCCTGCTCGACCGCCTCATCGTCTGTGAGGATGATCATTGGGGCAAGGTCGGCACGCCGCAGACGGCGCTGCCGGACAGCCCCGCCGTGATCACGCATCGCGCCTTCGTCGAGGGCGCGGTGGCGCCGGCGGCGTGGCCCACGATCTCGCCCGACGACATCGCGCTGCTGCAATACACCGGCGGCACCACCGGCCTGCCCAAGGGCGCCATGCTGACGCATGGCAATCTCACCTCGGCGGTGTCGATCATCGAGATCTGGAGCCGCGCCACCCGCACCCAGCATGACGGCGGCGACCGCGTCATCTGCGTGCTGCCGCTGTTCCACATCTACGCTCTGACAGTCGTGCTGCTGACCGCGCTGCGCATCGGCAGCCTGGTGTCGCTGCATCAACGCTTCGATCTCGAAGCCGTCATGCGCGACATCGAGGTGAAGCGCGCGACCTATTTCCCGGGCGTGCCGACGATGTGGATCGCGATCGCCAATCTGCCCGATCTCGACAAGCGCGATCTGTCGTCGCTGACCAGCGTCGGCTCCGGCGGCGCGCCGCTGCCGGTCGAGGTCGCCCGCATCCTGGAGCGCCGCGTCGGCATGAAGCTGAAGAGCGGCTGGGGCATGACCGAGACCTGCTCGCCCGGCACCAGCCATCCGAAGGAGGGGCCAGACAAGCCGGGCTCGATCGGCATCGCGTTGCCCGGCATCGAGATGGACGTCGTGTCGCTCGAGGATCCCTCGAAGGTGCTCGGGATCAACGAGGTCGGCGAAATCCGCGTCAAGGGACCGAACGTCACCAGGGGCTACTGGAACAGGCCGGAAGAATCGGCGCAGTCCTTCGTCGGCGACCATTTCCTGACCGGTGACATCGGCTATGTCGACGCCGACGGCTTCTACTTCCTGGTCGACCGCAAGAAGGACATGATCATTTCCGGCGGCTTCAACGTCTATCCGCAGATGATCGAGCAGGCGATCTACACGCATCCTGCCGTGCAGGAAGTGATCGTGATCGGCATCCCCGATGCCTATCGCGGCGAGGCCGCGAAAGCCTTCATCAAGCTGCGCGACGGCTTCGCGCCGTTCCCGGTCGAGGAGCTCCGCGACTTCCTCACCGGCAAGCTCGGCAAGCACGAATTGCCGGCGGCCGTCGAGTTCGTCGACGAACTGCCGCGCACGCCGGTCGGCAAATTGTCGCGTCACGAATTGCGCCAGCAGCAATCTTCAACATCTCACAGCAAACAGTCGTAACAACAACAGGAGGTCGTCCATGACCGATGCCGTCATCGTTTCCACCGCCCGCACGCCGATCGGCAAGGCCTATCGCGGCGCGCTCAATGCCACCGGGGGCGCGACGCTGCTCGGCCACGCCATCGGCGAGGCCGTCAAGCGCGCCAAGATCGATCCCTCCGAGGTCGAGGACGTCGTGATGGGCGCGGCCCTGCAGCAGGGCTCGACCGGCGGCAACATCGCGCGCAAGGCATTGCTGCGCGCCGGCCTGCCGGTGTCGGTCGGCGGCACCACGATCGACCGCCAGTGCGCGTCGGGCCTGCAGGCGATCGCGCTCGCCGCGCGTTCGGTGATCTTCGACGGCGTCGAGATCGCGGTCGGCGGCGGCGGCGAGTCGATTTCGCTGGTTCAGAACGACAAGATGAACAGCTTCCAGGCCACCGACCCGGCGCTGCTCGAGATCAAGGGCGATGTCTATATGCCGATGATCGACACCGCCGAGGTCGTCGCCAAGCGCTACGGCATCTCGCGCGAGCGCCAGGACGAATATGCGCTGGAGAGCCAGCGCCGCACCGCAGCCGCGCAGCAGGGCGGCAAGTTCAACGAGGAGCTGGCGCCGATCTCGACCAAGATGGCCGTGACCGACAAGGCCACCGGCAACATCTCGTTCAAGGATATCACCCTGTCGCAGGACGAAGGTCCGCGTCCCGAGACGACGGCTGAGGGTCTCGCGGGCCTCAAGGCCGTGCGCGGCGACGGCTTCACCATCACCGCCGGCAATGCCAGCCAGCTGTCCGACGGCGCCTCGGCCTCGGTGATCATGAGCGACAAGGAAGCCGCCAAGCGCGGCCTGCAGCCGCTCGGCATCTTCCGCGGCTTCGTGGCGCACGGCTGCGAGCCGGACGAGATGGGCATCGGCCCGGTGTTCGCGGTGCCGCGCCTGCTGAAGCGCCACGGCCTCACGGTCGACGACATCGGCCTGTGGGAGCTCAACGAGGCGTTCGCGGTGCAGGTGCTGTACTGCCGTGACAAGCTCGGCATCGATCCGGAGAAGATCAACGTCAATGGCGGCGCGATCTCGGTCGGCCATCCCTACGGCATGTCGGGCGCGCGCCTCACCGGCCACGCCCTGATCGAAGGCCGCCGCCGCAAGGCCAAATACGCCGTCGTCACCATGTGCGTCGGCGGCGGCATGGGCGCCGCCGGCCTGTTCGAGGTGCTGCAGTAAGAACGAGAGGTCCCGGGCGAAGCTCGCGCGGGATTATTTTAAGGTGTCGTCCCGGACAAGCCTGCAAGCGCAACGCGCTTGCGGGCGCAGATCCGGGACCCATACCGCGTGATGTCGCTTGGGCATGATGGCAGACGCCTTTCGCCCCAACGCCCGCCGGTGGTTATGGGTCCCGGCGTTCGCCGGGACGACGAAACGAACGATCGCGATACTAACGGGAGGATCCAATGGATCTTGCATTCACGAAGGAAGAGCAGGCGTTCCGCGAGGAGGTCCGGCAGTTCTTCAAGGACAACGTGCCCGCGGAGACGCGGCGCAAGATGGTCGAGGGCCGGCATCTGTCGAAAGACGAGATGGTGACCTGGTGGCGCATTCTCAACAAGAAGGGTTGGGGCGTGTCGCACTGGCCGAAGGAATATGGCGGCACCGGCTGGACCTCGGTGCAGCACTACATCTTCAACGAGGAACTGCAGGCCTATCCCGCGCCGCAGCCGCTCGCCTTCGGCGTCAGCATGGTCGGCCCGGTCATCTACACCTTCGGCAATGAGGAGCAGAAGAAGAAGTACCTGCCGCGCATCGCCAATGTCGACGACTGGTGGTGCCAGGGCTTCTCCGAGCCGGGCTCGGGCTCCGACCTCGCCTCGCTGAAGACCAAGGCCGAGCGCCGCGGCGACAAGTGGATCATCAACGGCCAGAAGACCTGGACCACGCTCGCCCAGCACGCCGACATGATCTTCTGCCTGTGCCGCACCGATCCCTCCGCCAAGAAGCAGATGGGCATCTCCTTCATCGTCTTCAGCATGAAGTCGAAGGGCGTGACGGTGCGTCCGATCCAGACCATCGACGGCGGCCACGAGGTCAACGAGGTGTTCTTCGACGACGTCGAGGTGCCCATCGAGAACCTGATCGGCGAGGAGAACAAGGGCTGGGACTACGCCAAGTTCCTGCTCGGCAATGAGCGCACGGGGATTGCCCGCGTCGGTGTGTCCAAGGAGCGCATCCGCCGCATCAAGGAGCTTGCCGCCAAGGTCGAGTCCGGCGGCCGCCCCGTGCTGGAGGATCCGTCGTTCCGCGAGAAGCTGACCGCATGCGAGGTCGAGCTGAAGGCGCTGGAACTGACGCAGCTGCGCGTCGTCGCCGATGAGGGCAAGCACGGCAAGGGCAAGCCCAACCCGGCCTCCTCGGTGCTCAAGATCAAGGGCTCCGAGATCCAGCAGACCACCACCGAGCTGTTGATGGAAGTCATCGGCCCGTTCGCCGCGCCCTACGACATCCATGGCGACGACGACAGCAACGAGACGATGGATTGGACCGCCCAGATCGCGCCGAGCTACTTCAACAACCGCAAGGTCTCGATCTACGGCGGCTCCAACGAGATCCAGCGCAACATCATCGCCAAGGCGGTGCTGGGTCTGTAGTTCGGCTGGTCCGACATAACAGGTGTCGTCCCCCGCGCAGGTGGGGGACCCAGTACGCCGCGGCAGCTGTGATTGATCACAGATGCCGGCGATTACTGGATCCCCGCCTTCGCGGGGATGACAGCGGAATGAATGGCGACAGTGGCGCCCACAACAAACGCACGCGTTCGAGAGAGCAACTCACATGGATTTTGATCTCACCGAGGAGCAGCGCCTCCTCAAGGACAGCATCGACGGCCTGCTGGCCGATGCCTACGATTTCGACAAGCGCAAGCTGTACATGAAGGAGAAGGGCGGCTGGAGCCAGGCGATCTGGTCCAAGCTCGCCGAGCAGGGCCTGCTCGGCCTGCCGTTCTCCGAGGAAGATGGCGGCTTCGGCGCCGGCGGCGTCGAGACCATGATCGTGATGGAGGCGATGGGCCGCGCGCTGGTGCTCGAGCCGTATCTCGCGACCGTGGTGCTGTCGGGCGGCTTCCTCCGCCATGGCGGCTCGGCGGCGCAGAAGGCCGCGCATCTGCCTGATATCATCGACGGCAGCAAGACGTTTGCGTTCGCCCAGCTCGAGAAGCAGTCGCGCTACGACCTGTTCGATGTCGCGACCTCCGCCAAGAAGAAGGGCGACGGCTATGTCATCGACGGCGAGAAGTTCGTCGTGCTCAACGGCGAGAACGCCGATACGCTGATCGTCACCGCGCGCACCTCCGGCGGCCAGCGCGACAAGTCCGGCATCGGCCTGTTCATCGTGCCCGCTGATGCGAAGGGCGTCACCCGCAAGGGCTATCCGACCCAGGACGGCTTGCACGCCGCCGACATCACCTTCACCGGCGTGGAAGTGGGCGCTGACGCTGCGATCGGCGATGCCGCGAATGCCCTTCCGCTGATCGAGCGCGTCGTCGACGAGGCCCGCATCGCGCTGTGCGCCGAAGCGGTCGGCCTGATGGACGAATCGCTCAAGACCACGGTCGAGTACATCAAGACGCGCAAGCAGTTCGGCGTCGCGATCGGCTCGTTCCAATCGCTGCAGCACCGCGCCTCCGACATGTTCGTGGCGCTGGAGCAGGCCCGCTCGATGTCGATGTTCGCCACCATGGCCGCCGAGTTCGACGACGCCAAGGAGCGCGCCACCTCGATCGCCGCTGCCAAGGTGCAGATCGGCAAATCGGGCAAGTTCGTCGGCCAGCAGGCGATCCAGCTCCATGGCGGCATCGGCATGACGATGGAGGCCAAGATCGGCCACTACTTCAAGCGCCTGACCATGATCGAGAGCACCTTCGGCGACACCGACTACCACATGCGCCGCGTTAGCGAGGCCGGTGGGCTGATCTAGGAAACTCGTCGTTGCCGGGCTTGACCCGGCAACCCATCGCTTTCGAAAAATGATGGATGCGCGGGTCAAGCCCGCGCATGACGATCTGAGGCTCTTCGGTGCCTACGATGGCTTGGCTCCGATGTGGTTTGATTTTTGAGCCGTCATTGCGAGCGAAGCGAAGCAATCCAGGGCGTCATGCGTTGCCCTGGATTGCTTCGTCGCTTCGCTCCTCGCAATGACGCGGAGGAAGCAGACATGACCCCCAATCCCTTCAACCTGTCAGGCCAGGTCGCGGTCATCACCGGGTCCAGCCGCGGCATCGGCCGCGCGTCGGCGGAGCTGCTGGCGCAGCTCGGCGCCAAGGTGGTGATCTCCAGCCGCAAGGCGGACGCCTGCGAGGAGGTCGCGGCCGGCATCCGCGCCAATGGCGGCGATGCGCATGTCATTGCCTGCAACATCTCGCGCCGGGCTGAGGTCGATGCGCTGATCGACGGCGCCGTCAAGCATTACGGCCAGGTCGACATCCTCGTCTGCAACGCCGCGGTGAATCCCTATTACGGCCCGCTGCTCGACATCATGGACGAGGCCTTCGACAAGATCATGGCCTCCAACGTGAAGAGCAATCTCTGGCTCTGCGCCAAGGCGATCCCGCCGATGGCCGCGCGCGGCAAGGGCTCGGTGATCATCGTCTCCTCGATCGGCGGCCTGCGCGGCTCGACCGTGATCGGCGCCTACGGCATCTCCAAGGCCGCCGACTTCGCGCTGTGCCGCAGCCTCGCCGGCGAATGGGGCCCGCAGGGCGTGCGCATCAACTGCGTCGCGCCCGGCCTGATCAAGACCGACTTCGCCCGCGCGCTGTGGGAGGACGAAGCCCGCCTGAAGCAGCGCTGCGCGACGACGCCCCTGCGCCGCATCGGCGAGCCGCACGAGATCGCCGGCGCGGTGGCGTATCTCGCATCGGATGCGTCGACCTTCATGACGGGACAGACCATCGTCGTCGACGGCGGTGTGACGACGGCGGCGGTGTAGGGGCGTTCAAGGCTGAGTAGCGGCTTACGTTCGTCCTCACCCTCCCCTGGAGGGGGAGGGTCGCCTCACGCCGAGCGAAGCGA
>NZ_CAFI01000048.1 GCF_000239775.1 Bradyrhizobium sp. ORS 375 | reverse complement strand
TCTGGTAGAGCGCCTGGACGGCGGCGAGACGCGCGGCGCCGCGGCGGTTGGCCTTGCGGTCGGTGTTGGCGCGGATCGGGCCCTTGAACGGTCTGTTGCTGCTCTCGGCCATCTCAGCCTCGCGACAGACGGCGTTTGATGCGCAGCACGGCGAGCGCGGCGCGGGCGGCATCGCCGCCCTTGTTCATCTCGGAGACGCGGGCGCGCGCCCACGCCTGGTCCTCGTTGTTGACGGTCAGGATGCCATTGCCGAGCGGCAGTCCACGCGCGACCGACAGGTCCATCAGCGCCCGGGAGGACTCCTGCGAGACGATCTCGAAATGAATGGTGTCGCCGCGGATCACGCAGCCGAGCGCGATCGCGAGATCATAAGGCTTGCCAGTCTTGGCAGCCGCATCGAGCGCGATGGCAATGGTCGCCGGGATCTCCAGCGATCCGGTGACGGTGAGGACGTCATAGCTCACGCCGGCCGCCTTCAGCTCGGCGGTCGCGCCCTCCAGCATCGCGTCCTGGATGTCGTCGTAGAAGCGGGCCTCGACGATCAGCGCGCGAGCGCCGGTGATGTCGGTCTGGTCTTTGAGCGGCGCGCGCCGTGCGTCTGCCATGGTTCGGTTTCCATTGTCTTCAGCTGCCTCGCCTCTGGAGCGGCCAATCGGCCGCATCGCGAAAGGCGAGATGAAATTGGCCTCATGCTGCGAACCGGCGCATCAGCGCCGCCTCGTCATGAGGGCTGGCCTTGTAGGCGCGAGCGCCGGCAAAGCCAAGACGGAAAGCCTCGCGCGGAGGCTACTTCATTTCCGTGAGGCGCGCCGCGTAGCGCGCCATCAGGTCGACCTCGATATTGACCTCGCTGCCGGCCTGCCAGGACGACAGTGTGGTCACGCTCAGGGTATGCGGGATGATCAGGACCGAGAAGGTCACCTCGTCCACGGTGTTGACCGTGAGCGAGACACCGTCGAGGGTGATCGAGCCCTTGGTGGCGATGAAGCGCGCCAGCTCGCGCGTGGTCTTGAACACGAACCGCGCCATATCCGGCAGGTTCTCGCGGCTGACGATGGTGGCGATGCCGTCGACATGGCCGGAGACGATGTGGCCGCCGAGCTCGTCGCCGATCTTCAGCGCCCGCTCGAGGTTGAGCTTCGTCCCGACGCGCCAGTGCTGGGCCGTGGTCAGTGCGAGCGTCTCAGCGGCGGCGTCGACCTCGAACCACGTCTTCCCGTCGGCTGTGCCCGACTGCACAACCGTGAGGCAGACGCCATTGTTGGCGATCGATGCACCATCGGCGATCGTGGCCTGGTCATAGGCGCAGGCGATCCGCAGCCGGTGCAGCTTGCCTTCGGTCCGCGGCGTCAGGCTGACGATCTCGCCGATGTCGGTGACGATGCCGGTGAACATTACACGCGCTCGTAAATCGTAAGGGTGTCGGGATCGAGCGTTTCGCTAGCACGAACCCGATAGGCCGGCGACTGCGTGATTGCGGTCAGCGGCAATGCGTCCAGCGCAGCAATCCCGTCCGCGCCGATCTCGCCCGGACCGCGCAGCAGCCAGATCTCATCGACCAAGCCGCTCTGCATGAAAGACGATGCGACGCGGCTGCCGCCTTCGATCATCAGGCGGGTGATGCCCTTGTCGGCGAGCGCCTTGAGCACCGCAGGCGGCTCCAGCGCCGAGGGCTCCGCCTGCGGCGGCACGCGGATCACCTGGGCACCGGCAGCACCGAGCTTGGTCGCCGCCGCGGGCTCCGCAAGCGCTGAGGCGACCATCCAGAGCGGCGTGGTGCGCGCTGACTGCACCAGGCGGCTGGTCATGGGCAGCCGAAGCATCGGATCAAGCACGACGCGGACGGGCGAGCGGGCCTCCATGCCCGGCAGCCGGCAGGTCAGCAAGGGATCGTCAGCGATCGCGGTGCGGACGCCGATCAGGATAGCATCGCTCTGGGCGCGCAGCAGATGCACGCGCGTCCGCGCGGTCTCGCCGGTAATCGCGACCGGCTTGCTGCCGGCGGCAGCAATCTTGTCGTCAGCGGAAACCGCGAGCTTGAGGATGACGTGCGGCCGGGCATCGCGGATGCGCCGGAAATGGCCGGCATGGTCGCGCTTGGCGTCCGCCGAGCACAGCCCAACCTCGACCTGAATGCCTGCCGCGCGCAGCTTGGCATGCCCCTGCCCCGCGACCTCCGGATTGGGATCCTCGATCGCAGAGACGACGCGGCTGATGCCGGCGGCGATGACCGCATCGACGCAGGGCGGCGACTTGCCGACATGCGAGCACGGCTCCAAAGTCACATAGAGCGTCGCGCCCTTGGCCGCCTGGCCCGCGCGCCGCAGCGCTTCCGGCTCGGCATGCGGCCGGCCGCCCGGCTGGGTCCAGCCACGGCCGACGATCACGCCGTCCTTGACCACAACGGCGCCCACCGCAGGGTTTGGCCACGTGCGCCCGAGGCCACGACGGCCGAGCGTCAGCGCGAGCTGCATGTAGCGGCGATCGGCGTCCTTCTGCGCCTTGAGCTTCTCGCCGACCTGATCGACCAGCACCCGGAAGATCATTTGCGGACCGGCGCCAGCCGCGGGGCTTCGTCCTCCGCCGAGAGCTCGCCGAGCACCGCCTCGAAGTCCTTGGCCTCGCGAAAGTTGCGATAAACCGAGGCGAAGCGGACATAGGCGACGTCGTCGAGGTCGCGCAGATGCTCCATCACGATCTCGCCGATGGCCTCCGAGGACACCTCCGACTCGCCGCCGCTCTCGAGCTCGCGCACGATCGCCGACACCATCTTCTCGACCCTTTCAGGATCGACCGAGCGCTTGCGCAGCGAGATCTGCACCGAGCGCATCAGCTTGTCGCGGTCGAACGGCACGCGGCGGCCGTTGCGCTTGATGACGGTGAGTTCGCGCAGCTGCACCCGCTCGAAGGTCGTGAAGCGGAAGTTGCAGGTGACGCAGACCCGCCGTCGCCGGATCACCGAGGAATCCTCGGTGGGGCGGGAGTCCTTCACCTGCGTATCGAGGCTGTTGCAGCTCGGGCAGCGCATGTCGCCTTAAGCCTTACTGGTAGATCGGGAACCGGTCGGTCAGCGCCTTCACCTTCTCCTTCACCGCGGCTTCCACCAGCGGCGCGCTGCCATCCGGCGCCTGCGCGATCGCGTTCAGCACCTCGGCGATCAGGCTGCCGACCTGCTGGAATTCGGCTACGCCGAAGCCGCGGGTCGTCGCCGCGGGCGTGCCGAGACGCAGGCCCGAGGTGACGAACGGCTTCTCGGGGTCGAACGGAATGCCGTTCTTGTTGCAGGTGATGCCGGCGCGGACCAGCGCCTTCTCGGAGACGTTGCCCTTCAGCCCCTTCGGCCGGAGGTCGACGAGCATGAGGTGGTTGTCGGTGCCGCCGGACACGATGTCGAAGCCTTGCGCGCGCAGCGATTCCGCCAGCGCCTTCGCGTTCTCCACGATGTTCTTCGCGTAGGTCTTGAACTCCGGCCGCAGCGCTTCTGCGAACGCCACCGCCTTGGCGGCGATCACGTGCATCAAGGGACCACCCTGCAGGCCCGGGAAAATCGCCGAGTTGAACTTCTTGGTGAACTGCTCGTCGTTCCACAGGATCAGGCCACCGCGCGGGCCGCGTAGCGACTTGTGGGTGGTCGTGGTGGTGACGTGGGCATAGGGCACCGGCGAGGCATGGACGCCACCGGCGACGAGGCCGGCGAAGTGGGCCATATCGACCAGCAAATAGGCGCCGACGCTGTCGGCGATCTCACGGAAGCGCTTGAAGTCCCACGGGCGCGAATAGGCGCTGCCGCCGGCGATGATCAGCTTGGGCTTCACTTCCTCGGCCTGCTTCGCCACCGCATCCATGTCGATCAGGTGGTCGTCACGACGCACGGTGTAATGCGCGGCCTTGAACCACTTGCCGGACATGTTGACGGGCGAGCCGTGGGTGAGATGGCCGCCGGCGGCGAGGTCGAGGCCCATGAAGGTGTCGCCAGGCTGCAAGAGCGCCAGGAACACCGCCTGGTTCATCTGGCTGCCGGAGTTCGGCTGGACGTTGGCGAAGTTGGCGCCGAACAGCTTCTTGGCGCGGTCGATCGCGAGGTTCTCGGCGACATCGACCCATTCGCAGCCGCCATAATAGCGCGCGCCCGGATAGCCCTCGGCGTATTTGTTGGTCATCACCGAGCCCTGGGCCTCCAGGACCGCCCGACTGACGATGTTTTCCGAGGCGATCAGCTCGATTTCGTGCCGTTGCCGACCGAGCTCGCCCTTCACGGCGGAGGCGATCTCCGGATCGGCCTCGGCGAGGGTGGCGGAGAAGAAGGAATCGACGGACGAAGCGGGCTTGGCGCTGGAAGCGGTCATCGGCGGAATATCTCCACGTCCGCAAGACCTTAGGCGGTCTGCGGTCGGTTCGGTGAAGGCGGTCGGAAAAGACCCCTGCCCTCTACCATACGGGCGGCGGCAGGCCAAGGGACAGGCGAAGGAACAGGCCAGCCGTTGCGGGTCTAGCCCGGACTTTATGCCAGATATGGTGGACGCACGGCAGACAAAAGACCAGCCGAAGCCTAGGCCCCGCCGCACGTATGCGGGTCATCCGGCATCGTCCAGGACTCGTTGGTCCTCAGATTGGTGGTCTCGTAGACGCGGCCGCGGTCATCACCCGGCGGGCAGTCCTTGGGGATGGAAACGAGGCACATCCGGACGCGGTCGCCGATCTTGGAATGCGCCAATGCTGCGCTCCAGTCGTAGGACACCTGGGTGTCCTTGCTGGTGTACCGCACGAAGCTGCCGCCATCCTTGCCGGGTCTGGGCGGCCTGGACGGCAGCTTCTCGTTGAAGCGGGTCGAGATGGAGGCGATGGCCCGCTCGGCGCATTCCCCGATCTTGGTCGGGTTCTCGACCATCACCGCTGCGGCAGCCACGTGCGTCGCGTTGGTTGCCGGAGTTTCGTTCTGGGAGCAGGTCGCCATCATCAGCAGCGGCACGAACAGCGTGCGCGACATTCCGAACATCTCGCCCCCAAAAAACGAACAACCTGCATGAAACCGGACGGTCTCATACAGGTTGTCGGTATCATGAGGCAACCGCGCGGCGCGAGCATCGCCGCGCAGGACATCACAGGCCGGTGTAGCCCGCCTTCACCGGATCGACGCGGCCATCGAGCTGGCGCAGATAGGTCAGGCCGCACACGGTCAACCGGTGCGGGTCGCGCTCGCCTGCCTCGAAAAGCGTCTGGATGTAGGCGCTGACCTTCTGGCGCGCTTCCTCGCTGGCCGCAGCGGTGCGGTTCGCCAGCAGGTCGTACGTATGCATGATGCGATCGATGGCGGCTTCCATATCATCCCCTCTTGATGATCAGGCCTGACGGGCCATCTCGAACATCGAGATCGCCTTGTTCGCGAGCCTGAGCTTGTTGAATTCTCCGCGGTGGATCAGCTGCACGATGATGTCGACGAGCTGCTCATTCGGCGCGATCGTGTCCGGCAACGCTCCAGACAGGTGCAAATAATTGGCGGCGATCGCGTAGGAGTCGGCGACCACCTCCACGTTCATGACCTGCATTCCACGATCGTGCAGCATGATCCGACCTCCGGCGGGACAAGTCGTGGAGGCGCGATTGGTTCCAGTTCGCAACGCATGTTTTTCGCAAGCGCGAACAAGTGCGGCGCGACCACAAGAAAAAGCGCCGGCCCGCAAGGGCCGACGCCAGGTCGAATTCAGACGATCAACGGCTTGGCCGGTCTTGATTCCGATAGCGGAAGCCGGCTCAGCCGAAACGATGTGCGCAGATCACAGCCGATACAGGATCTGGTCGGTCCAGAACCGCTCGAGGCGATGCAGCGACTTGTTGAGCGTGGAGAACTCCTCGCCCGAGATGCCGCCGACCTGCTCCACGGTCTTGACGTGCTTCTGATACAGCGCGTCGACGATGCGGCGGATCTCCTGGCCCTGCGGCGTCAGGCGGATGCGGACCGAGCGGCGATCGACGCGCGAGCGCTGGTGATCGAGGAAACCGAGCTCGACCAGCTTCTTCAGATTGTAGGAGACGTTGGAGCCGAGGTAGTAGCCGCGCGTGCGCAGCTCGCCCGCGGTCAGCTCCTTGTCGCCGATGTTATAGAGCAGCAGCGCCTGGACGGAATTGATATCTGAACGGCCACGGCGGTCGAACTCGTCCTTGATGACGTCGAGCAGGCGGCGGTGCAGCCGCTCCACCAGCGTCAGCGCTTCCAGATACAACGACTGCACGGTGCCGCCCTGGCCCGGCGCAGCAGTCTCCACGGCCGTCGCAACGGCTTTCATCATGACACTTCCCCTGTCGTCGTTTTTGTCGACTTATTCGACGAAACTTTTGTCCCGTCTGATAGAGCGAACTTAAGGGGGGTGCTTTGAAGATCGCCTTAAATAAGAGCATAAAGAGAGAATGAATCGCGGAGAGTGAATCGTCTTTTAATTCAGTAATTACAGAGGCTTTTGCAAGAGTCCGTTGACGGTCGAGGCGCGATGTTCGCGTTTTGTTTTACCCACCTGTCGCATTCCAAAACACGCTTGGGTAGCGCCGCTAAGGTCTCTGTAACAGCTGTGGCAGGCGGCCTTAAGGTGTTCGAAACATTACTTGCAGGGCGCTGAAAAGATTTACGCCGTGCAACGAATGGAACGCACCACCTACGGTGGTCGCTCGCGCGCGGCCATCCAGGCCAGAACGAGATAGGCGGCGAGCATGAGCGCCTCGCCGGCGACCACCGCGAGATTGCCGCCATAGATGCCGGGAAACATCAGCTCGATCACGGCCATCGACACGACCGTGGTCAGCCACACGACCGCGCCCCACGGCGTCGCCAGCCACAAGCCTACAGCGGCCACGAGCTCGATCACTGCGAAGTAGACGGTTGCGGCCTGCCAGGCCATGGCCTGGTTCTCGAACGCGTCGTCCTCGCCGCCGATGAAGCCGGTGACCTGCGCCCAATGATACAGCCCCTTGGCAATCGACAGCATCGCCATCACCCGCAGGAACAGCACCAGCCGGCGGGTCCAGACGTTGTCATCGCCTTCCCGCCGGTCCGAGGACATCGCGGCAATCGACATCGCGGCGTTGTCGCGCGCCAGATCCCGCGCCGAGGGAATCTCAGGCATGGCAGCTCGCGCAGGTCGGGCACGTCGTCATCGGGAACATCGGGGCTCTCAAGACCAGGAGGATGGCGATTCTTGGCCAGGAGTTTCGGCCGGCCGGCACCGTGAAACCAACCGGGGCGGAAATCAACCCGGGCCGCTTGCGTCAGGTCAAGTGACGGGCAGCGTGCAAAGTGCTACAGATTGTTGGAATACCAACAATCAAAATCCGGCTCGCCGGCCAGCTCAAGGAGCCAGCACCCCATGGCGATCAAATTCGGGCGCCCGATCGATGTGCGCGACGTCGCGCGTAACCCCGCCACGGGAACCCCGCCGGTGCTCGATTTGACCATCCGCCCCCGCCGTAACCGCAAGGCCGAATGGGCCCGCCGCCTGGTCCGCGAGAACGTCCTGACCACCGACGATCTGATCTGGCCGCTGTTCGTCGTGCAGGGCGACCGGACCCGCAGCACCGTCGCCTCGATGCCCGGCGTAGAGCGGCTGAGCGTCGACGAGATCGTCCGTGACGCCGAGCGCGCCGCCAAGCTCGACATCCCCTGCATCGCGCTGTTCCCCTACACCGACCCGTCGCTGCGCGACGAGCACGGCTCGGAGGCCTGCAATCCCGACAATCTGGTCTGCCAGGCGGTGCGCGCAATCAAGAAAGAGTTCCCGGACATCGGTGTGCTCTGCGACGTCGCATTGGACCCGTTCACCAGCCACGGTCACGACGGCCTGATTCGGGACGGCCGCATTCTCAACGACGAGACGGTTGCGGTGCTGGTCCGCCAGGCGCTGGTGCAGGCCGAAGCCGGCTGCGACATCATCGCGCCATCGGACATGATGGACGGCCGCGTCGGCGCGATCCGCCAGGCGCTCGACCAGTCAGGCTTCCTCGACGTGCAGATCATGGCCTACGCGGCCAAATACGCCTCTGCCTTCTACGGCCCGTTCCGCGACGCGATCGGTTCGGCCAAGACGCTGACCGGCGACAAGCGCACCTATCAGATGGACAGCGCCAATACCGACGAGGCGCTGCGCGAGGTCGAGCTCGATATCGCCGAGGGCGCCGACATGGTGATGGTGAAGCCGGGCATGCCCTATCTCGACGTCGTCCGGCGCGTGAAGGACACCTTCTCCATGCCGACCTTCGCCTATCAGGTGTCGGGCGAATACGCGATGATCGCAGCGGCCGCCAACAACGGCTGGATCGACGGCGACCGCGCGATGATGGAGAGCCTGCTCGCCTTCAAGCGCGCCGGCGCCGATGGCGTGCTCACCTATTTCGCGCCCCAGGCCGCCGAGCGGCTGCGCCGCCAAAGCTGAGCTGAAAAGGCTGAGCCGCTTGGCTCGTCGCGACGGGCGCCACGCCCGCCGCTGTCGGAAAGGTTGGCCGCCCCGGCCCCATAAATCGCGAGATTGCCGAAAATTTGCCGCGCGCGTTGCAAGGATCGCCCCTTGCAAGCGCCTGCGTTGTTCCCATGTCCTGGTGGCCAATTCGGGAGGGTACTTCGATGGCGTATACGGGCCCCGGCAATGGCGGCGGCTGGTCCACCGGTGGACCGGGCGTACGGCCGCATGCGTATGATCCCACTCAGCAGCCGGAGCTGTTTCGCGGCGTGCTGACGCGGCGGATGATTGCCTTCCTGATCGATCTGCTGGTGCTCTCGGTGCCGGTGATCCTGGGGGTGATCTTCATCTTTTTGTTCGGCATCGTCACGCTCGGCCTCGGCTGGGCACTGTTCTGGCTGGTGTCGCCGGCCGCGGTGATCTGGGCCATCGTCTATTACGGGGCCACCATCGGCGGCCCGAACTCGGCAACGATCGGCATGCGGATGATGGATCTGGAGTTGCGCACCTGGTACGGCGCCCCGGGGTACTTTGTGCTCGGTGCCGTGCACGCGGTGTGCTTCTGGATTTCGGTGTCGGTGCTGTCGCCCTTCGTGCTGCTGGTCGGACTGTTCAACGGACGCCGTCGGCTGCTGCATGATTTCGTGCTCGGCACCGTCGTCATCAACACGTCGGTGCGGGCGCAGCTGAGCGAACCCGCCCGCACATGGTGAGACCTCAGGTGGCGCATCAAAAGCGATTGACCCGCCGCCTTCGGAGCGCAATTCTGTTCACAATGGCCTCGGAGGCTCACGACGTTCCTTGACCCAGCATTCGCGTGACACCCCGCAATTCTACCTGACCGCGCCGTCGCCCTGCCCGTATCTGCCGGGCCGACAGGAGCGCAAGGTGTTCACGCATCTGGTGGGTGACAAGGCGACCGATCTCAACGACCTCCTGACCCATGGCGGCTTCCGCCGCAGCCAGTCGATCGCCTACCGTCCCGCCTGCGATCAGTGCCGCGCCTGCGTCTCGGTCCGTGTGATCGCCAACGAATTCCGCCCCTCGCGCAACTTCCGCAAGGTGCTGGCGCGCAACTCCGATCTGGTCGGCGAGCAGCGCAGCGCGGTGCCGACATCAGAGCAATATTCGATCTTCCGCAGCTATCTCGATCAGCGCCACCGTCACGGCGGAATGGCCGACATGACGGTGCTCGATTACGCCATGATGGTCGAGGACAGCCATGTCGAGACGCGAATCATCGAGTACCGCAAGCGGAACCTGAGCAATGGCCCGAACGCCCGCGGCGGCGAGCTGGTCGCGGTGGCTCTGACCGACGTGCTCAGCGACGGGCTGTCGATGGTGTATTCGTTCTTCGACCCGTCCGAGACCACGCGCTCGCTCGGCACCTTCATGATCCTCGATCACATCGCGCGCGCCCGACGCCAGGGGCTGCCTTACGTCTATCTCGGCTACTGGATCGAGGGCTCCAAGAAGATGGACTACAAGAGCCGCTATCTGCCGCAACAGCGGCTGGCCGCCGCCGGCTGGCTGCGCGTCGATGCTGAGGATGGTGCGGCGCCCGAGCCGCAGGAGTGAGGCGCGCGAATAGAAGGTCGCCAGCAGCGGATAAAGGTCATTCCTTTTCGCTGCCCCATATTCGCTTATCCGTCCTCTTCAACCGGTCGCCAGGTCCCATACCAGCTTCCCATTGAGCACGATGATCGCGACCGCGATCAAGCCGGCGATCGCCGTCAGCCAGCGCGGTGCCACAAACTGCCCCATCTTGGCGCGGCTCGCCGTGATCAAGACCAGCGGCACGATCGCGAACGGCAATTGCAGACTGAGCACGACCTGACTGAGGATCAGAAGCTGCCCGGTTGCCTTCTCGCCGGCCCAGATCGTCACCACGACGGCCGGCACGATGGCAATCATGCGGGTGATCAGGCGGCGCAGCCAGGGCGCGATCCGCCAATGCAGGAAGCCTTCCATCACGATCTGCCCGGACAGGGTCGCGGTGATGGTCGAGTTCAGGCCGCAGCACAGCAGCGCGATCGCAAACAGCGTCGGCGCCAGCGTCGACCCGAGCAGTGGGGCCAGGAATGAATGCGCCTGGTCGAGCTCGGCGACATCGTGCTGCCCGGTGCGATGGAACGTCGCCGCGGCCAGGATCAGAATCGAGGCGTTGATGGTCAGGGCCAGACACAGCGCGATCGTTGAATCGATTGTGGAGAGCGTGATCGCTTCGCGCTTCTCCTCCGGACTGTCGCCATAGCCGCGGGTCTGCACCAGCCCGGAATGGAGATAGAGATTGTGCGGCATCACGGTCGCGCCGAGAATGCCGAGCGCCAAATAGAGCATCTCGGGATTGGCGATCAGCTGGCTGCTCGGCACAAAGCCCTTGATCACCTGAGCCCAGTCCGGCTGCGCCATGGCGATCTGGATAGCGAAGCACAGCGCGATGATTCCGAGCAGCGCGACCACAAAGGCCTCGATCCAGCGGAAGCCGAACGCCTGCAGCGCCAGGATCAGGAAGACGTCGAGCGCCGTGACGCAGACGCCGATCGACAGCGGCAGGCCGAACAGCAGACTGAGGCCGATCGCCGTACCGATCACCTCGGCCAGATCGGTCGCGGTGATCGCGATCTCCGCCGACAGCCATAGCGGCACCGACACCCAGCGCGGGGTGGAATCGCGGCAGGCCTGCGCCAGGTCGCGGCCGGTCGCCACACCGAGCCGGGTGCACAGCGACTGCAGCACAATCGCCATCAGGTTGGACAGCAGCGCGACGGATAGCAGCACGTATCCGAACTTGGACCCACCGGCGAGCGAGGTCGCCCAGTTGCCGGGATCCATGTAGCCGACTGCCACCAGATAACCGGGACCGAGAAAGGCGATCAGCTTTCGCCACAGCGAGCCTTTCGCGGAGGTTCGCACCGAGGCGAACATGTCCCCCAGCGACGGCTCGCCGCGCTCGTTGCGCCATCCATCGGCCATCAGGCGCTCGCTCGACTGAACCAGGCCATGGAGTTGCGAAAGGTCTGACGATTTTGCGTCCATTGCATCATTCTGAACGAAACCGACCTTTAATGCAACTTATTTGCAAGAGCGGATGATCCAAGCGATACCGGTCAGCGCCGGTGGAAATATTCGCATACCGCCCCATCATCGCAACTGCTCGGCTCTGCTGATTCGTATCCGACCTGACAGCGGCGCCCCGGCCATCACGTCGTCAGGATCCCATTGGCGGAAACCAACATGCTCGCTGCTCAACTCGGCCTCCGGCCCGTTTCGAACGCCTCAGCGCCTTGCAAGATCTGTGACGGTCCCGCCGACCTCTATGGGGTGGTCGACATGAACCGTCCTTGCCAGATCACGCAGGCGTCTCGTGCCCCGCTGACCGGCGTGCCGGTCTATTATCGTCGTTGCGCCGATTGCGGCTTCCTGTTCACGGACGCCTTTGATGACTGGAGCATCGAGCAGTTCAAGATCCACATCTATAACGACGGCTATGAAGCCGTGGATCCAGACTATCGGGTCAAGCGTCCCACCGACAATGCAGCGGCCGTCGCGCGCTTCTGGGCGCCGCATAAAGCCGGCATGCGCGTGCTGGACTTCGGCGGCGGCAACGATGTGTTCTGCACCAACCTGCGCGCCCATGGCTTTGCCGAAGCCGTCACCTACGACCCGATGGTGCCGGAGCATGCGACCCGCCCCGACGGCCAGTTCGATCTGGTGACCTGCTTCGAGACGCTCGAGCACATGCCCGATCCGCTGGCGGCGATCGGCGCCATGGCGGCGTGCGTCGCCGAACCGGGCGCGGTGTTCTACTCGACATTGACCCAGCCGGACGATTTCGACAGCCAGGGCATGTCGTGGTGGTACATCGGCCCGCGCAATGGTCACATCTCGATCTACACCAAGCATGCGCTAGCGCTCGCCTGGCACAGGTTCGGCTTCAAGACGGCGCCGCTGAATGCCGGCACGCATCTGGCGTTCCGCACGTTGCCGGAGCAATGGGGGCTCGCGGAAGCGTCGGGGACAGCCTGAGCGGCGCGCGAGCGGAGTGATCGGAAAGCGGGTGGGCGCGACGCGACTTGGCACCGATGATGGTCGCATCATCACCTCAGGTTCTCCCGACATGCTGCCGTCCTCCGCCCTGCCCGCCAGCTTCCATCGTCTCGCCTGGTCCAACCTCACGGCGCAATCGGCCGAGCAGATCGCGCTCGCCGCTGCGCCCATCGTGGCCGTGCTGGCGCTCGGCGTCGGCGAGGGTGAGACCGGCCTGTTGCAGACGGCGCTGACGGCGCCGTTCGTGTTGTTCGCGATTCCCGCCGGCCTGCTCGCCGACCGCATGCCGCGCCGGCGGCTGATGGCTGCGGCTGAAGCGCTGCGGGCGCTGGCGCTGCTTGTGATCGTCGTGACCTTTGCGACCGGCGGTCTCAGCCTGCCACTGCTCGCGCTGCTCGGCTTCGCGGCCGTATGTGGCACGGTCGTGTTCAGTGTCGCCGCGCCGGCCCTGGTGCCGAGCCTCGTCCCCCCGACGCAGTTGGCCGCCGCCAATGCGCGGATCGAGCTCGCCCGCACCGCAGCCTTCGCCGCCGGTCCCGCGCTCGGCGGCATGCTGGTCGGCTGGATCGGCGGCGCGCCCGCCTTCGGCGTCGCCGCCGCGCTGTCGCTGATCGCCACCCTCTGCCTCGCCGGCATCAATGAGCCCGCCCGCACCGCAGTGCCGCGCCGCCATCCCATCGCCGACATCAAGGAAGGCGCCGCCTTCGTGCTGAACCATCCGCTGCTGCGGCCGGTGTTCGTGACGCAGTTCATCTTCAACACTGCGCACTTCCTGCTGCTCGCGGTGTTCGTGCCCTATGCGGTGCGCCGGCTGGGCCTGTCGGCGGAAGGCATCGGCACGGTGATGTCGATGTTCGGCATCGGCATGGTCTGCGGCGCGCTGCTGGCGACGCGTGTGCTGCGGCGACTGCCGTTCGGCACCGTGATTGGGCTGGGTCCCGTCACCGGCTTCGTGGCAGCGCTGGTGATGGCGCTCACGACGTTGGTTCCCTCTCCGCTCCTTTCCGCGCTGAGCTTCTTCCTGCTCGGCGCCGGACCGATCCTCTGGGTGATCTCGACCACCACCCTGCGCCAGTCGGTGACGCCGGCGGGGCTGCTCGGACGCGTCTCGGCGATCAACATCCTGAGCTACGGCGCCCGCCCGCTGGGCTCGTTGCTCGGGGCCATCGTCGGCGGCCGCTACGGCGCCGACGCCTGCCTCTATCTCGCTGCCGCTATTTTTGGCCTGCAGGCGCTGGTCATCCTCACCTCGCCCGCGGTTGCGATCGCGCGTCAGCCGGAGCCGCAGGCAGTCTAGCGATAGACCAGGATCGGCACGCTCGAATGCGTCAGCACCTTCAGCGTCTCGCTGCCCAGGATCGCGGAGACGCCGCGCAGTCCATGCGAGGCCATCAGCACCAGGTCGCAGTCCTCGTTGCGCGCCGTCTCGACGATCGCCTCATACGGCTTGTCGTGCTCGACGCAGAGCGTGGCGCAGCTGACCCCCGCCTGTTCCGCGTCATCCTTGACGTGATCGAGATATTTCGCGGTCTGATCGGCCACCAGCGACTTGTATTGCGCCAGCGCCTTGGTCGCGGCGTGGGGATCGACGACGAGGGAATGCAGCGGCGTCGACACCACCAGCGCGGTGACCTTGGCGCCCGTCGCCTTGGCCAGCGCGACGCCGTGCTTGATCGCGGCCTTGGATAGATCGGAACCGTCCGTCGGCAGCAGGATATGCTTGTACATGCGTTTGTCTCCCGGCGGATGATGCTGGGCAGACTCGCATCTGGCGGGCATTGACGTGGGTCAAGGGTGCGACATCTCGTCCGACAGATAGCTCTCATAAGCCCGCGTCGCCGATGGATTAGCCGCAATCTCCGGATCGAGCGTGTAGAGATCCTGCGCGCGGCCGATGCCGCGCAAAGCGTAGCGGCCGGTCGAGACGAGGTAGCGGCGTCCCTCCTCGTCGAGCCCCGCGCAGAACTCCGAGGACGCCAGCAGCTCACGATCGACCGAGCGGCACATCGAGGCGATGCGGCTGACCTCGTTCACCGCCGGCCCCACGACGGTGAAATCGAGCCGGTCGTCGCTGCCGATGTTGCCGTAGAACACCTCGCCGAGATGCAGGCCGACATAGGCGGAGGTGACCGGACGGCCCTCGCCGGCGCGCCGCGCGTTCAGCCTCGCGATGTTGAGCCGGAAGCGGTGCTCGGCGCGCAGCGCCGCTTGACGCGCCGCGCCCATGTCGCCGCCGGTGAAGATCGCCAAGACGCCATCGCCGATCAGCTTCAGCACATCGCCGCCGGAGTCGTAGATCGCCTCGATCGACGCCTCGGCATAGTCGTTGAGCAGCGGGATGATCTCGTCCGGCGAGATACTCTCGGAAATCGCCGTCGAGCCGCGCAGGTCGGAAAACCACAGCACCGCGGTGATGCGCTCGGTGACGCCGCGGGAGATGCGGCCACGCAGCACCTGCTCGGAGGCGTCGCGGCCGAGATAGACGCGTCCGAGCGTGCGGACGATATCGACCTGCTGCGCGGATTTGATCGCCAGCGCCAGCAGCGGAATGAGGTCGCGCAATGCCGCCATCTGCAACTCGGTGAAGCCGCCGTCGCGCCGCGTCAGCCAATAGGAATAGAAGCAATCCATCTGGCCCAGCGTCCCTGCCTCGCCAAACTGATGCACGAAAGCGAGGAAGTGCCGGTGTCCCTTGGCCGAGAGGTCGTGGATCATCGAGAAGTCGAGATGGCCGCAATTCGTCAGGTCGATGCTGAACTCGTCATGGCCCTTTTCCAGCATGTGGTGGAACACCGAGCGGCGCCAGTTCTGCGCGGCTTCACCGTCGTTGCTCGAGCCGTATTCGAAGCTGTCGGACTCGTTGCTGGCGGTCTCGTTCCAGCGAAAGCCACGCCCTTCGAAGATCGGATGCAGCGTGTCGATGAAGGTCAGCCCGCGGGACAGTTCGAGCCCGGCCGCACGGCAGCGCTCGCAAAAGCCGCGCAGAATGTCGTTCTCCCGCCGTCCGGTCAGGCTCTGGGCGACGAGCCAGTTGATCAGATCGAGGCGGGCGGTGAGGTCCATATATCCAACTCGTCAACGCTGCGTTCGGGAGAGGTCACGTCGCGGTCCAGCTCACCACCTCGCCATCCTCCTTGGTGAACGAGGACACCGGATGATCGAGCAGGTCGAGCACGAGCTCGGACGGACGGCACAGCCGCGCGCCCTTGCCCGTCACCACGATCGGCCGGTTGATCAGGATGGGATGGACGAGCATCGCCTCGATCAGCTGGTCGTCAGTCCATTTGGGATCGCCGAGTCCCAGCTCGGCATAGGGCGTCCCCTTCTCACGCAGCACGTCGCGCACCTTCACGCCCATCGCATTGATCAGCGCGACCAGTTGCTCGCGAGTCGGCGGCGTCTTCAGATATTCGATCACATCCGGCTCTTCCCCGGAGGCGCGGATCATCGCCAGCGTATTACGCGACGTGCCGCAGGCCGGATTGTGAAAGATCGTGACAGTCATCGAAACAGGCCCCCAACTTCAATCGATATCCAGGTCTCAGGCATGCAGACCTTGCTCCACCTCGACGGTGACATGGCTCAAGCCGCGCAGATCCCTCAGGCGCTGCTTGTACATGGCCGGCGCCAGAGGTGAATTAGAGACGATCGAAACGACGACGGCGCGATGACCGGGCCCGACCTGCCACAGATGCAGGTCGGTGACGCGGTCGCCGCTTGCTTCCAACCGCGCCCTGATCGTCGCCTCCAGCCGCCGGTCGCCATTGACGTCGAGCAGCACCGCACCGGCATCGCGGATCAGCCCAAAGGCCCAGCTGGCGATCACGGCGCTGCCGACCAGGCCGACAGCAGCGTCGGCCCAGCTCCAGCCCAAATACATGCCGATCAGCAGCGCGCCGATCGCCAACAACGAGGTCGCCGCGTCCGCCAGCACGTGCAGATAGGCGGCGCGCAGATTGTTGTCGTGGTGGCCATGGTGATGGTCGTGATCGTGATGATGGTCGCCGTGATCATGATGGTGATGCTCGGCGTGGTGGGAATGGCCATGATGGTGATGCCCGTGCTCGCCGGCCAGCAGCCACGCGCTGACGAGATTGACGAGCAGACCGAGAACGGCCACCGCGATCGCCTCGCCATAGGCGATTGGCTGCGGGCTCAGCAGCCGGACCACGCTCTCATAGGCCACCTGGACCGCGATGATCAGCAGGATGAGCGCGCTGGAGAACGCCGCCAGTTCGCCGAACTTGCCGGTGCCGAAGGTGAAGGAGGGATTGCGGGCGTGCCGTCGGGCAAACAGATAAGCGAGCCCGGCGATGCCGAGCGCGGCCGCATGCGTCCCCATGTGCCAGCCGTCGGCCAGCAGCGCCATCGAACCGAACAGCGAGCCGGCCGCGATCTCGCCGGCCATCATCACCAGCGTCAGGCCGACCACGACCCAGGTGCGGCGCTCGTTGCGCTCGTGCTGGGCGCCCAGGAAGATGTGATCATGCGCCCAATGATCGGCTTGTGACGGCATCGGCCGTTCTCCTCATCGCTCTCGGCGCCCCGGAGGGCGCGGCACTCACGTTACCACAGGGCGAAGTAATCACCCTGCACCGCGATTGACAGCGCAAACCTGTTCCGCTGTAATGTTCCACATGGGGACATCGCGATCTCCCCACGAGGCGACAGGCCCAAGTATCGCGTCCCGTCATTTTGACACGAGGACGCATCATGTCATCCTTCGCATCGATTTCTCCTGACAAGCTCAGCCGTCTGATCGGAACCCCGCAGGGGCCGATCCTGATCGACGTTCGCACCGACGAGGATTTCGCCGCCGATCCACGGCTCATTCCCGGCGCGATCAGGCGCCCCGCGCTGGAGACCGCGCAGTGGAGCGGGGACTTCACCGGCCGCGCCGTCATCGTGATCTGCCAGCGTGGCGCCAAGCTGTCGCATGGCGCGGCGGCCTGGCTGCGCGTCGCCAAGGCCTCGGCCGAAAACCTCGAGGGCGGCTTCGAGGGCTGGAAGTCGGCTGCTTTGCCGCTCGTTCCGGTGGCCAGGTTGCCGCCGCGCGATGCGGAGGGACGGACCGTCTGGGTGACGCGCGCCCGGCCGAAGATCGACCGCATCGCCTGCGCCTGGCTGATCCGCCGCTTCGTCGATCCGCATGCCGTGTTTCTGTACGTCGCGCCGTCCGAGGTCATGGCGGTCGCCGAACGCTTCCAGGCAGCGCCGTTCGATGTCGAGAACACCTTCTGGAGCCATCGCGGCGAACTCTGCACCTTCGACGTGATGGTCGAGGAATTCGGGCTGGCGCTCCCTGCCCTGCAGCGCCTTGCTCTGATCGTCCGGGCGGCCGATACCGCCCGGCTCGATCTCAGCCAGGAGGCGCCGGGCCTGCTCGCCGCATCGCTCGGTCTGTCCCGCATGTACGATGACGATCTCGCCCAACTCGAGGCTGGCCTTGGCCTCTATGATGCGTTCTATCGCTGGTGCCGGGACGCGACCGGCGAATCGCACAACTGGCCGACCAACAAGGTGAAGCCATGACCGAGCTGGTCTCATCAACTGCCCCCACCGAGGCTGACGCCGGCCACGGCGTCAGCTTTGCCGAGGCGTTCAAGGTCTGGCTGCGTGTGGCACTGCTGTCGTTCGGCGGCCCGGCCGGCCAGATTGCGGTCATGCACCGGATCATCGTCGACGAGAAGCGCTGGGTGTCGGAGAGCCGGTTCCTGCATGCGCTCAATTACTGCATGCTGCTGCCCGGCCCGGAGGCGCAGCAGCTCGCGACCTATATCGGCTGGCTGATGCACCGGACGGTAGGTGGCCTGATGGCCGGCGGCCTGTTCATTCTGCCCGGCATCATCGCGATCATGGCCTTGAGCTGGATCTACGTCGCGTTCGGCCACGTCTGGTTCGTCGAGGCGCTGTTCTTCGGCCTGAAGGCGGCGGTGCTCGCGATCGTGGTCCAGGCCGTGGTGCGCGTCGGCAGCCGCGCGCTGCGCAACAACGTCATGATCGGGCTGGCGGCTGCGGCGTTCGTCGCGATCTTCTTCTTCGCGGTGCCGTTCCCTTTGATCATCATCGCCGCCGGCGTGATCGGCTATCTCGGCGCGCGCGCCGGACGGCCCGAATTCGCGGCGGCCGGTCATGGCTCCAGTGGCAATGGCGATGGCGACAGTGCGCTCGGCGAGGTGCTGCCGGATCATGCCAGGCCGAATGCACGGCGCACGCTGCTCACCGCGCTGTTCTGGCTCGCGCTGTGGCTGGTGCCAGTCGCCGCGATCGTTGCGGCGACCGGCACCACCAGCACGTTCAGTCAGATCGCGCTGTTCTTCAGCAAGATGGCGATGGTGACGTTCGGCGGCGCCTATGCGGTGCTCGCCTATGTTGGGCAGCAGGCGGTCGAGCACTATCATTGGCTCGCTCCGGCCGAAATGCTCGACGGTCTCGGCATGGCCGAGACCACACCGGGGCCGCTGATCATGGTGCTGCAATTTGTCGGCTTCATCGCGGCCGCGCGCGACCCCGGTTCGCTGTCGCCATTGATCGCCGGCACGCTGGGCGGCCTGCTCGCCACCTGGGTGACGTTTGCGCCGTGCTTCCTGTGGATCTTCGTCGGCGCGCCGTATATCGAGCGTCTGCGCGGCAACAAGGGGCTGGCCGGTGCGCTCGGGGCGATCACCGCGGCGGTGGTCGGCGTGATCCTCAATCTGTCGATCTGGTTTGCGCTGCATACGCTGTTCCGCAAGACCGTGCCGGTGAGCGGCTTCGGCCTCGACTTCGACGCGCCCGTGCTGTCGAGCGTCGATGTCCCTGCCCTCGTGCTGGCAATCGCCGCGGCAGTGGCGATCATCCGCTTCAAGCAGGGCATGCTGACCGTGCTCGCCGCGTCCTGCGCCGCCGGTGTTGTGCTCAGGCTGGCGGGGGTGAGCTGACGCATCACCGGCTCTCACACCACGTCGGCCGGCGCGAGCTTGCATGGCTTGCCGTCGGCCTCGATCTGCAGAGTCGGATGCTGGATGTTGAAGCGGCGGGAGAGCTCGGCGCAGACCTGGTGCAGGAAGGCATCGTCGGTACCGCCGGGGCAGACCAGATGCGCGGTCAGCGCGGTCTCGTTGGTGCTCATCGCCCAGACGTGGAGGTCGTGCACCTCGCTGACGCCGTCGAGCGAGGCGAGATAGTCACGCACCGCCGGCAGCGCGATGTCGCGCGGCACCGCGTCGAGCGCGAGATTGACGCTGTCGCGGGCGAGATCCCAGCCGCTGAGCAGCACCACGAACGCGATGACGATGCTCACGACAGGATCGACCCACAGCCAGCCGGTCCCAATCGTCACAAGCGCCGCGACGACGACACCGAACGACACCGCGGCATCGGCGGCCATGTGCAGGTAGGCGCCGCGGATGTTGAGGTCGGTGTCGCGGCCGCGCATGAACAGCAAGGCGGTGGCGCCGTTGATGACGATGCCCAGCGCCGCGACCCACAGCACGGTGGTGCCTGCGACCTCGCCGGGATTGCGCAGGCGATCGAACGCCTCGACGGCAATGCCGCCGACCACGAGCAGCAGCAGGCCGGCATTGATCAGCGCCGCCAGGATCGAGGCGCGGCGATAGCCGTAGGTGTGACGATCGGTCGGGCGCCGGCCGGACAGCCATAGCGCCCCCCAAGCCAAGAGCAGCGACATCACGTCGGAGAGATTGTGGACGGCGTCCGAGATCAGCGCCAGCGAGTTGGCGGCGTAGCCGAACACGAGCTCGGCGATGACGAAGGCCGTGTTGAGCGAGACGCCGATCGCGAACGCCGTGCCGAAGCTGGTGGGCGCATGGCTGTGGCCGGCGTGGGAGTGGGAGTGAGAATGGGCGTGGGAGTGACCATGGAGATGGTCATGATCGTGGTCGTCGTGATGTTGGTGTGAGTGCGCCATCTGACAACCTACAAGCTGACAACCTACCACGCGGTGCTGATCATTGGCTCAGCTGTCGTCCCGGCGAACGCCGGGACCCATAACCACCGGGGGCAATTGGTTGGCAGGCGTGTCGTTCCAGCTGCCCCTTCCTACGTCCTGGGGTTATCGGTCCCGGATCGGCGCCCCACGCGCTACGCGCGCGGGGCTTGCCCGGGACGACGACCTTTTTTGTCGTCGCGGTGAGTGGCAGACCGAAGAGGTATTCGATCGTCACTCCGCCCGCCTCACTCGATCGGCCGGTTGAACTTGTTCGACTTCGGCAGCCCCTGCGCGATGCGGCCGGCGTCGGCGCGGTTGCCGCGGTAGTCGGCAAGCTCCTTCCAGCTCAGCCCCTGGTCGCGGCCGGCGGAGTCCTTCCAGGCCAGGCCCTGCTTCTGCTCGAACGTGGTGACGTCGGAGAGCTGCGCGCTGGTGTATTTCTGCAGGCGGACGCCGCGGCCGCGCGCCATCTCCGGGACCTGGTCGAGCCCGAACACCACCATCTTGTGGTTGGTGCCGATCACCGCGACCTGATCGCCCGTCACCGTGCAGATTGCGCGCGCCTCGGCCGGCGCCGTCACGTTCAGCACCTGCTTGCCCTTGCGCGTGTTGCTGACGCAATCCTCTTCCTTGACCACGAACCCCTGGCCGTCGGACGCCGCCACCAGGAACTTGCGCTCGCCCTTGGTGACGAACATCGACACGATCGAGGCATCCTGGTCGAGGTCGATGAACATGCGGATCGGCTCGCCGTGGCCGCGTCCACCGGGCAGCTTGCCGACGTCGAGCGAGTAGAACTTGCCGTTGGTGGCGAACAGCAGCACCTTCGAGGTGTTCTCGGCGAAGAAGGATTGGCCGAGCTGATCGTCGGTCTTGAACTGCAGGTTCGACAGATCGGCGACGTGGCCCTTGAGCGTACGCACCCAACCCTTCTCGGAGACGACCACCGTCACCGGCTCGCGCTCGATGAAGGCCTCCTCGATGGCGGCGAGATCGTGCTCCGGCGCGTCGGCGAAATTGGTGCGGCGCTTGCCGAGCGGCGTCTTCGGCCCGAACATGTCGCGCACCGTCTTGACCTGCTCGCCGACCTTGGCCCACTGAATCTGCTCGGAGCCGAGCAGCTCGTTGATGCCCTTGAGCTCGCCGCGCAGGTTCTTGTCCTCGGTGCGGATCTCCATCTCCTCGAGCTTGCGCAGAGAGCGCAGCCGCATGTTGAGGATCGCCTCGGCCTGCACCTCGGTGAGCTTGAAGGTCTTCATCAACACCGGCTTCGGCTCGTCCTCGGTGCGGATGATCCGGATCACCTCGTCGATGTTGAGATAGGCGATCAGGTAGCCGCCCAAAATCTCCAGCCGGTTCTCGATCTGCTTCTTGCGGTAGTTCGAACGGCGGATCAGCACGTCGCGCAGATGGTCGAGCCATTCGCGCAGGCACTCGGCGAGGCCGACCACCTTCGGAATCTTGCCCTTGATGAGCACGTTGAGGTTCAGCGGAATCTTGCTCTCGAGATCCGTCAGCCGGAACAGCGATTCCATCATCAGCGCAGGATCGACGTTCTTCGACTTCGGCTCGATCACGAGACGCACGTCCTCGGCGGATTCGTCGCGGACGTCGCCGACCAGCGGCAGCTTCTTCTCGTTGAGCAGCTCGGCGATCTTCTCGACCAGACGCGACTTCTGCACGAGATACGGGATCTCGGTGATGACGACGACCCAGGTGCCGCGGTTGCCCTCTTCCTGCTTCCACTTGGCGCGGACGCGGAACGAGCCGCGCCCCGTGGTATAGGCCTCGATGATGGACTCCTTGGAGTCGATCACGGTGCCGCCGGTCGGGAAGTCCGGGCCTTTCACCCAGCGCAGCAGCGCGCGCGACTTGGCATCGGGCTTCTCGATCAGATGCAGTGCCGCGTCGCAGAGCTCGGCGGCGTTGTGCGGCGGGATCGAGGTCGCCATGCCCACGGCGATGCCCTGCGCGCCGTTGGCGAGCAGGTTCGGGAAGCCGCCGGGCAGCACCACCGGCTCCTTCGACTGGCCATCATAGTTCGGCCGGAACTCGACGCCGTCCTCGTCGATGCCCTCCAGCAGCAGACGCGCCACATCGGTCATGCGCGCTTCGGTGTAGCGGTAGGCCGCCGGGTTATCGCCGTCGATGTTGCCGAAATTGCCCTGGCCGTCGACCAGCGGATACCTCGACGAGAAGTCCTGCGCGAGCCGCACCATCGCGTCGTAGATCGCCTGGTCGCCATGCGGATGGAACGAGCCCATCACGTCGCCGACGATCTTGGCGGACTTCTTGAATGCCGTGCCGGGATCGAGCCGCAGCAGCCGCATGCCGTAGAGGATGCGCCGGTGTACCGGCTTGAGGCCGTCGCGGGCGTCCGGCAGCGCGCGGTGCATGATGGTCGAGAGCGCGTAGGCGAGGTAGCGCTCCTCCAGCGCATCGCGCAGCGCGACCTCGTGAATCTCCGCGGGCTCCGGCGGAATCAGTGATTTTCCCATTCGCGTAGAGCTTTCAGTGGGTTAGCCCAAATCAGGGGCCGACGTGAACGATTTGGGAACACGCTTTATGCGATGACGCGGCGCGGCGCAATGACGGGGCCGTCGGGTTCCGCCGGGGAATGAGCCGTATCCAACGG
>NZ_CAFI01000049.1 GCF_000239775.1 Bradyrhizobium sp. ORS 375 | reverse complement strand
CGAATTCTTGATAGTCGGATGACAGCATGATTGGCTAGAGTGCCCAGTTATGGATCGTGGGGGATTCGCGTGAGCCGTGGGTGCACGGCGAGTCAAGAACAAGGTCTTAATTTTGGTACGAATTTTGCTCTTTCATCAATTCGGTCCGGCCCGCGCCGGGACGGAGCGAACGAGCGGACAAGAGCGAACCGCGGACGGAGACAGGAATGAGTAAGGTCGGCACGAGCGACTCGAAGAATACGCTATATTGCTCGTTCTGCGGCAAGAGCCAGCACGAAGTCCGCAAACTGATCGCAGGTCCAACCGTCTTTATCTGCGACGAGTGCGTCGAACTCTGCATGGACATCATCCGCGAGGAGAACAAGTCCTCGCTGGTCAAGTCGCGCGACGGCATTCCGACGCCGAAGGAGATCTGCAAGGTCCTCGACGATTACGTCATCGGTCAGAACCATGCGAAGAAGGTGCTCTCGGTCGCCGTTCACAACCACTACAAGCGGCTGAACCACCAGACCAAGCACTCCGACGTCGAGCTCGCGAAGTCGAACATCCTGCTGATCGGTCCGACCGGCTCGGGCAAGACGCTGCTCGCGCAGACGCTCGCCCGCATCTTGGACGTGCCGTTCACGATGGCCGACGCGACGACCCTGACCGAGGCCGGATATGTCGGTGAGGACGTCGAGAACATCATCCTGAAGCTGCTGCAGGCCGCCGACTACAATGTCGAGCGCGCGCAGCGTGGCATTGTCTACATCGACGAGATCGACAAGATCAGTCGCAAGTCCGACAATCCGTCGATCACCCGCGATGTCTCGGGCGAGGGCGTGCAGCAGGCGCTGCTCAAGATCATGGAAGGCACGGTTGCGTCGGTCCCGCCGCAGGGCGGCCGCAAGCATCCGCAGCAGGAGTTCCTGCAGGTCGACACCACCAACATCCTGTTCATCTGCGGCGGCGCGTTCTCGGGCCTTGAGAAGATCATCTCGGCGCGCGGCCGGTCGACCTCGATCGGCTTCGCCGCTCAGGTGCTGGCGCCGGAAGACCGCCGCACCGGCGAGATCTTCCGTCACGTCGAGCCTGAGGATCTCCTGAAGTACGGCCTGATCCCGGAGTTCGTCGGCCGTCTGCCGGTCGTGGCGACGCTGGAGGATCTCGACGAGAACTCGCTGAAGAAGATTCTGACCGAGCCGAAGAATGCGCTGGTGAAGCAGTATCAGCGCCTGTTCGAGATGGAGAACATCGAGCTCACCTTCGCCGACGAGGCGTTGGGTGCGGTGTCGCGCAAGGCGATCGAGCGCAAGACCGGCGCGCGCGGCCTGCGGTCGATCCTCGAGAGCATCCTGCTCGAGACGATGTTCGATCTGCCGGGTCTCGAAGGCGTCGAGGAAGTGGTCATCTCGCGCGAGGTGGTCGAAGGCACGGCCCGTCCGCTCTACATCTACGCGGATCGCTCCGATCGCGCGGTGGAAAGCAGCGCCAGCGCGTGATCCGCGCTGGCACGATCGATAGACGACCTCGATTTATCAGTTCAGCGACCGCTGCGGACGGTACGTCCGCGGCGTCGCAGCGTTTCAGTATCTCGCCGCGTAAAGCCGTATTTGGCGGGCGTTTACCGATACTTGACACCCCCCGGGTCGATAGCCACCTAATGTCGCGTGGCGATACAAATCTCAATCCCGGGATTCGCCTCATCAAACGATCCGAAATAAGCGGGCGATATCGACGCGTCAGCGAAGTCCGGATCAGATCGCACCTTGTGGCGGTTGCGCACGATGGCGGACTGCGTGCAAGGGGGCTAAACAAAAGGAACAGGCCATGACGACCCCCAAACCCCGGCCGACCATCGTCTACGGCGAGAGCCACGCCTATCCGGTGCTGCCGCTCCGCGACATCGTCGTCTTCCCGCACAACATCGTTCCGCTGTTCGTCGGCCGCGAGAAATCCATCCGCGCGCTCGAAGAGGTCATGAAGAACGACGCGCTGGTGATGCTGGCGACGCAGAAGAACGCGTCGGATGATGATCCAGCTCCGGATGCGATCTACGAGACCGGGACGCTCGCCAGCGTGCTGCAACTCCTGAAGCTGCCTGACGGCACCGTGAAGGTGCTGGTCGAGGGCCTGGAGCGCGCGCGCGTCGAGAAATACACCGATCGGGCCGACTATTACGAGGCCACCGCCGTTGCGCTCGAGGATACCGATGCGAAGTCGGTGGAAGCCGAAGCGCTCGGACGTTCCGTCGTGTCGGACTTCGAAAGCTATGTGAAGCTGAACAAGAAGATCTCGGCTGAGGTCGTCGGCGTCGTTCAGTCGATCACGGATTTCGGCAAGCTGGCCGACACTGTCGCTTCGCATCTCGCCGTCAAGATCGCCGATCGCCAGGGCATCCTGGAGACGCTGTCCGTCACCACGCGCCTGGAGAAGGTGCTGGGCCTGATGGAGAGCGAGATCTCGGTGCTGCAGGTCGAGAAGCGGATTCGTTCTCGTGTCAAACGGCAAATGGAGAAGACCCAGCGCGAGTACTACCTGAATGAGCAGATGAAGGCCATTCAGAAGGAGCTGGGTGACGAGGACGGCCGCGACGAGCTGGCCGATCTGGAAGAGCGCATCAACAAGACCAAGCTCTCCAAGGAAGCGCGCGAGAAGGCCCAGCACGAGCTGAAGAAGCTGCGCCAGATGTCGCCGATGTCCGCGGAAGCGACCGTCGTGCGCAACTACCTGGATTGGCTGCTGTCGATTCCGTGGAACAAGAAGTCCAAGGTGAAGAAGGATCTGGAGGCCGCGCAGGCGGTTCTGGATGCGGATCACTATGGTCTGGAGAAGGTCAAGGACCGCATCGTCGAGTATCTGGCGGTGCAGTCGCGCGCCAACAAGCTGACCGGCCCGATCCTGTGCCTGGTCGGACCTCCCGGCGTCGGCAAGACCTCGCTCGGCAAGTCGATCGCGAAGGCCACCGGCCGCGAGTTCGTTCGCGTGTCGCTCGGCGGCGTGCGTGACGAGGCGGAGATCCGCGGTCATCGCCGGACCTATATCGGCTCGATGCCCGGCAAGATCATCCAGTCGATGCGCAAGGCCAAGACCTCGAACCCGCTGTTCCTGCTGGACGAGATCGACAAGATGGGCTCGGACTTCCGGGGTGACCCGTCGTCGGCGCTGCTGGAGGTCCTGGACCCCGAGCAGAACACGACGTTCAACGATCACTACCTGGAGGTCGACTACGACCTGTCGAACGTGATGTTCATCACGACCGCGAATACGCTCAATATTCCCGGGCCGCTGATGGACCGCATGGAGATCATCCGCATCGCGGGCTACACCGAGACCGAAAAGGTCGAGATCGCCCGCAAGCACCTGATCCCCAGCGCGATCTCCAAGCACGGCCTGGACTCGAAGGAGTGGTCGATCGACGACGACGCGTTGCTGCTCGTGATCCGGCGCTACACCCGCGAGGCGGGCGTGCGTAACCTGGAGCGTGAGATTTCCACACTGGCCCGCAAGGCCGTGAAGGAGCTCATGATGTCCAAGAAGAAGTCGGTCAAGATCACCGAGAAGACCGTCGAGGAATTCTTGGGTGTTCCGAAGTATCGCTTCGGCGAGATCGAGAGCGACGACCAGGTCGGCATCGTGACGGGTCTGGCCTGGACGGATGTCGGCGGCGAGCTGCTGACGATCGAAGGCGTCATGATGCCCGGCAAGGGCAAGATGACGGTGACGGGCAATCTGCGCGACGTCATGAAGGAGTCGATCTCGGCGGCGGCCTCGTTCGTCCGCTCCAGGGCGATCAACTACGGCATCGAGCCGCCGTTGTTCGACCGGCGTGACATCCACGTCCACGTGCCGGAGGGGCGACCCCGAGGACGGCCCCTCGGCCGGCGTGGCCATGGCGACGACCATCATCTCGGTGATGACCGGCATCCCGGTTCGTCACGACGTCGCAATGACCGGCGAGATCACCTTGCGTGGTCGCGTGCTGCCGATCGGCGGTCTGAAGGAGAAGCTCTTGGCTGCCGCCCGCGGCGGCATCAAGACGGTGCTGATCCCCGAGGACAACGCCAAGGATCTCACGGAGATTTCCGATGCGATCAAGGGCGGCATGGAGATCATCCCGGTCTCCCGCCTCGACGACGTCGTCGCCCGGGCCCTGGTCCGCAAGCCGGTGCCGATCGTCTGGGAAGAGGACACCAAGGTGCCCGTGAAGGCCGATGGCGACGAAGCCGCCGGCGGCCTGACCGCCCACTGAGTTCTGAACCAATCCAAGGAAACGGCGCCCGAGAGGGCGCCGTTTTCGTTGATGGGCAGCGCGGGAAGGATACCCGGCTTACAAGGCGCGCGCCCGACGATCCAACTGCATCGGTTTCTCGCTGCGGCCATATGGTTCCGGCGTTGATTGCAGATCTTGCAGGGGGTAAAGAGGCGCAGCGCGCGGGCGGTCCGGAGCACCGGATGGTCCGCCATTTACTGCGGACGGGCGGTTAGCTCAGCTGGTTAGAGCATCTCGTTTACACCGAGAGGGTCGGGAGTTCGAATCTCTCACCGCCTACCAAACGCTCCCTGTCCGAAGCACGGTGTGCCGCTATTGCCGCTGGCGCGGCTTTTCCAGGCTGACGGCGATCCTTTCCAGAAGCACGTTCGTACGCTTCGTCTCGTCGATCTGCTGCTCGTACAGCTGGGCCACCTTCGTCAGCGAGCCTCGGCGAGTGAGCCAGATCCACGTCCCAATCAGGATGATGAAGGGGAGCCAGGAGACGATCAGATCCACCAGCCATTGCTGCATTACGCCCATTGCCCCGTTTGAACCTCTGCCCAAGATAGCGGCATGGGTATACCGCACCCTGACGTCGAAGCGTAGGCGCGCCGGCAGTCCACCTTTGGACAGGGTTTAGAATCCTTTTCGGTGACCGCTGCGAAAGTGTCAGAACGATTTTCCGTGGTGAGCGGCGGTTCTTCGGCTAGCTTCGCGCGAGGTAGAACATCGCGGACGACACGATGACCGACTTCCTGCGCCACTGCACCGGCGGACACGAGCGCACCATTGCCGCAGGCGCTGACCTGCTTCAGGAGGGCCACAGCACCGGCCATCTCTACATTCTGCTCGAAGGCCGGCTGGAGGTGATCAAGGCTGGCGCCACCGTGGCTGTCGTCTCGGAGCCGGGCGCGCTGTTCGGCGAGATGTCGCTGTTGCTGGAGCAGCCGCATACGGCGACCGTGCGGGCGCTCGAAGAGTGCCGGATCTACGAGATCCTGGATGCGCCGCGTTTCCTGGCCGAAAATCCCGAGGCCACGCTCGCCATCGCCCGCATGCTGGCGCAGCGGCTCAACGTCGCCAACACCTATCTTGCCGACCTCAAGCGGCAATATGCCGGCCACGGCACACATCTCGCGATGGTCGGCGACGTGCTGCAAAGCATGATCAACCTGCCGCCGCAGCAGGTCGCGCCAGGAACGGATCTGGAATCCGATCCACGGCTCTGAGCCAGTCCGGCGCTGATGTCACCGGCTGCGCCGGGCGCTGCAGGGGAGCGGCGAGATCGATCCATTCGGCTTGCCCCGCCGCCAGCCAGAACGCGCGCTGCTCGTCGGTGTCGAGCACCATGTAGGTCGGCGGGCGGCCCGGCTGCCGACCGGTGTTGAACACCCAGGTCTCACCGAGGCGATCGAACCATGAGCCGTCCTTGATGAAGGGCGACTGGTGAACATGGCCCGAGATCACCATCGCCGGCCCATGCCGCGCGATGAAGCCTTCGAGCTCGGTGTCACCGAAGAAGCGCTTGCCGCCCCAGCTCACCGGCGAGTTCGCCGGCGGGGCGTGATGTACCCAGATCCAGCGCGCCGGATGCCGGTCTGCCGCGGCGTCGAGCTGGCGTTCGATCATGGCCTTCACCTGCGGACCATCCCACCACGGGCAGACCGAAAACAGGGTGTCGCCGATCAGGATGTCGTCGCCGTCGGCTGCGATGCCGAGTTCGCGGACCGTGCCGATCCAGGCCGCGACCTTCTCTCCCTCGGCGTTGCGCTCCTCGAGGTCGTGATTGCCCGAGCAGATCATCACGCGGGTCTTGGCGGCCAGCAGCGCGAGATATTTCTTCACGACGACGATCTGGGCGCGGATGTCGACGATCGAGGCGAGGTCGAGGGCGTCTCCGGCGAAGACGACGAGCTCGAACTGGTCGGCCGCGGCGACCAGCCAGTCGAGCTGCGGCAGCGTGTAGTGAAGATCGGCAACGATGAGACAGCGCATGGAGACCCCGACGGTGTTCCATGCAAATCAGAGACGGCGCAGTCGATCAAGACGCGCGGGCCCTCGACGGAGGCCGCCTGCAGCCGGGCACCGCTGCTAGCGCGGCTGCTGCCGTGTCGGGTAGCGCGGCTGCGTCGGCCTGATCTGGTAAGACGGATAGCCTGGACTATCGGGCTGGGTGATCGGGCGCGACGGCGTGACCGGCTGGTTGAGCGGATCGGAGAACAGCGGATACTGCCGGGTCGGCACCGGTTTGCCGCTTTGTCCGCCGGCCGCCTGTGCGCTGCTCATCATGGAGAGCACCGCCAGAAGCACCAGCAAGGGACCGCATCGACCCATCCGTTGTCTCCCTACAGCGACAATGTCGTCCTGCGCGCGCCGTCTGTTTGAATCAATGTCCGTTCGCGGGGCTCGTTCCTGGCGTCATATGGACACGCTGCCGCGGCTTGCAACGCCGGGTCAGACCGCTGTCCCGAAGCCGGTCATGCCCGTTCGCGCGCGCGGATGCATCCCGGGCTCGTGCCTTGACAGAGAAGGCCGCCGCATGCGGCGATGCCGCCAGGGAACATCCATCAGACAAGGCACATCATGCAGCTGCCCCCAGGCCACGACCGCAACGCCGACCAGATCGCCTATTGGAACGGACCCGGTGGCCAGCGCTGGTCGGATCGCCAGGAGGCGCAGGATGTGCTGCTCGCGCCGGTGTCGCAGATCCTGATCGATCACATCGCCGCCGAACCGGGCGATCGCATCCTCGACATCGGCTGCGGCTGCGGCGGCCTGTCGATCGCGCTGGCCAGGCAGGTGGCGCCTGATGGAGCCGTGCTCGGCATCGACATCTCGGCGCCGATGCTGGCGCGGGCGCGTGAGGTGGCGCCGGGCGAACTTCCCATCGAGTTCGTGCTGGCTGACGCGACGGTGCATCCGTTTCCGCCGGCGAGCTTCGATCTGCTCGTCTCACGGTTCGGCGTGATGTTCTTCGCCGATCCCGTGACCTCCTTTGCCAACATGCGGCGGGCGCTGAAGCCGGACGGCCGGTTGGTGTTCGCCTGCTGGCGCGAGCCCAGGGCGAATCCCTGGATGATTGCGCCGCTGCAGGCGGTGTATCGCCATGTTCCGAAGCTGCCGGAGATGGCGCCTGAGGATCCCGGTCCGTTCGCCTTCGCCTCCGAGGCACGGGTGACACGCATTCTCACCGAGGCCGGCTTCACCGATGTCGCGATGCAGGCGCATGCGCTGTCGCTCGACATTGCACGCGGGCAGGGGCTGGATGCGGCCGTGCAGTCCGCCTTCGAGATCGGTCCCGCCAGCCTTGCGCTGGAGGGACATCCGGACGAGACCCGCGAGGCCGCGCGGCAGTCGGTCCGCGAGCTGCTGGCTCAATACCAGAACGGCGGCAACGTTACGCTGTCCGGATCGATCTGGCTGGTCACGGCGCGCGCCTGAGGGCCCGCGCCGCATCCGGCGTCAGGCGTGCTCCTCCCAGATCATCGCGAGATGCACGATGGTCTGCACCGCCTTCTCCATGTCGCGGACGCTGACCCATTCCAGCCGCGAGTGGAAGGCGTGCTCGCCGGCGAAGATGTTGGGGCAGGGCAGCCCCATGAAGGACAGTCGTGAGCCGTCGGTGCCGCCGCGGATCGAGGTGCGCACGGGCGTGAGACCGGCGCGGCGTATCGCATCCTCGGCATAGGTGACGATCTGCGGATGCAGGTCGATCACCTCCTTCATGTTGCGATACTGCGCCTTGACCTGCATCTGGTAGCTGGAGCGCGGATAGTCCCGCAGCACGTCCTTGATGATGTCCTCGAGCAGCGCCTCCTTCTGCCGCAGGCCCTGCTCGCTGAAATCGCGCACGATGAAGTCGACCCGGGCCTGCTCGAGCGTGCCGGAGATCCCGACCGGATGCAGGAAGCCCTCCTTGCCCTCGGTGGTCTCCGGCGAGCAGGTGTCCTTGGGCAGGCGCTCGACGATGGCGGACGCGATCTTGACGGCGTGCTCCATCTTGCCTTTGGCGAAGCCGGGATGGGCGCTGACGCCGTTGATGATGACCGTCGCGCCATCCGCCGAGAAGGTCTCGTCCTCGATATTTCCCGCGGTCTCGCCGTCCATCGTGTAGCCGAACTCCGCGCCGAGCTTCGTCAGGTCGACCCGGTCGACGCCGCGCCCGATCTCCTCGTCCGGGGTGAAGAGGATCTTGATCGCGCCGTGCTTGATGTCAGGGTTGCTCAGCAGGAACTGCGCCGCGTCCATGATCTCGGCGATGCCGGCCTTGTTGTCGGCGCCGAGCAGGGTGGTGCCATCGGAGGTGACGATATCCTGGCCGATCTGGGCGGCCAGCGCCGGATGATCGGGGGGGCGGATCACCTGGCTGGGGTCACCCGGCAGCACGATGTCGCCGCCCTGATAGCTGCGTACGATCTGCGGCTTCACGTCCGCGCCGGAGCAGTCGGGTGAGGTGTCCATGTGCGAGCAGAAGCAGATCACCGGAACGGTCTTGTCGGTGGTGGCCGGGATCGTTGCATAGACATAGCCGTGCTCGTCCATATGCGCGTCCGACAGGCCCATGGCCTGCAGCTCGGCGGCGAGCAGGCGGCCGAGATTCTTCTGCTTCAGCGTGGAGGGGCAGGTCGGGGAGGTGGGATCCGACTGCGTGTCGATCACGACATAGCGGAGAAAGCGCTCGGTGACGGAGTGCGTATAGCTCTGAAACAGGTCGGACATGGGCACCACGAGAGGAGAGGGGGGAGGATTATAATACCTAACGCGTATACTAGTATATCAATTGGTATACTTCATGCCACCGATGGGCTTGGTTCGCTGGCCCCCGTGTCTGCCGGTGCTCACCCGACGCGCGAGCTTGTCCCCGAGGATTGCCGTTGGGATATATCAGGGCAGCGTCTGGCCGACGACCTGCCTCGAGGGACTCGGACCCATTCTTGTTGCGCAGGTGTTGCCCGATTCGCTCACCCGTTCCGAACCATCTCTCTTGGTCTGCGGCGGGGCTAGCCTGGTGGACCGTAACGCCGCGCTTTGGCGATCGGACGCGCGCACCTGTGCCTTTTCCGTCCGCTGTTGAGTCGCGGTCAACGGGCTCAGGAGCGTTCGTTTCTGCCGTCCTCCACGAAGCTGACCGCGCCCATCCTCTTTTGACGGCCTGAGCGACGCCGGCTGCAGGATTCGGGCGGATGCTGGGAGGGACGACCCTCGCAGCCATGCTGCATTGCCCGGCCATCAAGACTTCTCACAAGTTGGAGTTCATTGGCCTTGACTTCGAAACTTCCCCCCTTTAAGTCGCACTCCTCCGCGGATTTCGCGATCACGCGGGAGTAGCTCAGTTGGTTAGAGCGCCGGCCTGTCACGCCGGAGGTCGCGGGTTCGAGCCCCGTCTCTCGCGCCATTTCGATGGCCCATCCCCCAAGATCGTTTTGCTTCCGAATTGCCAGCGCCCATCGGCTGCGATGGATCCTATCGCCTGTCGAGCACGCTGGGTTCTACGGTCCTGGCCGCCATCCTGATCCCCAAAAGCAAAGGCCGCCGAAGCGGCGGCCTCAAACAGACGCAAGCTGCGGAACTGCGCAGGGATCAGCGAACCATCGGCTCGCTCGCGCTCGTCACGGCGACCGGCTTGCCGGCCTTGACCACCGCATGCGAGGCGGTCTGGCTGTAGTTGACGCTGGTGCGGGCCGCGATCCCGAAGGCGGTCACGGCGATGCCTGCAATCAGGGCCACGACGACAATCTTCAGATGGGTCGAGCGGTCAGCGGAATGGATCGAGTGGTTCATGTCAGCCTCCCGGCGTCTCAGAGCGCCACTTTGTTGCCGGGATGTGTACCGCCGCTTTGTTTCGATCCGGTTTCTTCGTTTCCTCAAAATGGTTTCATCGGTTGCAGGATCGGCTTCGGCAATCGACGGTACACGGGCCAGCTCAGCTGGGCTGCGCCGGCCGGTCCACTGACCGCGATCCGGCCGTTTATGCGCCGCAGCTCTGCGCCTCCGGCGACTTGATTCGACGGCCGCTCGTCTCCATCTGGCTCGATAACGGAAGCGCATCGGGCCATTGGCTGTTCGCAACAGATCGCGGCTCGCGCAGAGTTTCGCATTCCGTCTCCGACGAGTTCTGGCCTGCGCACAACGCCGTGCGTGCTCGTGATTGCTGACCCTGTCAGCATTCCTCGACGTCAGGTGCGACACCGTATTGCTGCGGGCCCCGGATGCGCATGGCGCGCCGCTGCCGCGATCGCCGTCATGCCCTGTGTGTCCGGGTTTCCGCAATGTGGGGAGGGATGGCGGCGGTGAGACGGGCTTGTCTTGCGCGGCTTGGTGCGCTGCGCTAAGGCTTCGACCAATTCCAATGCAGCGAGTCTGCGGTTTGCACCGAAACCGCAGAGGAAAGTGGCGCCGATGACCGGCATCCTTCAGAACTATCTCCCCCTCGTCGTCTTCATAGGTGTCGCAGCCATCATCGGGGTGGTGCTGCTGATCGCGCCGTTCCTGGTCGCCTACCAGCAGCCTGATCCCGAGAAGCTCTCCGCGTACGAATGCGGCTTCAACGCGTTCGACGACGCCCGCATGAAGTTCGATGTCCGCTTCTACCTGGTTGCCATCCTTTTCATCATCTTCGACCTCGAAGTCGCCTTCCTGTTCCCCTGGGCAGTCGCATTCGGCAAGCTCGGCGCGGCCGGCTTCTGGTCGATGCTGGTGTTCCTGGCCGTGCTGACGGTCGGGTTTGCCTACGAATGGAAGAAAGGCGCGCTTGAATGGGATTGAGCCCGACCCCGTCCTCCGGTCCGGTGATCGCACCGGCCCCGAAGGGCATTCTCGATCCCGCGACCGGCAGGCCTGTTGGTGCCAACGACCCGTATTTCCTCGAGGTCAAGCACGAACTGTCGGACAAGGGATTCTTCGTCGCCACCGCTGACGATCTCATCACCTGGGCCCGCACCGGCTCCTTGATGTGGATGACGTTCGGCCTGGCCTGCTGCGCCGTCGAGATGATGCAGGTCTCGATGCCGCGCTACGACGTCGAGCGCTTCGGCTTCGCGCCGCGTGCCTCGCCGCGCCAGTCCGACGTGATGATCGTCGCGGGCACCCTGACCAACAAGATGGCGCCGGCGCTGCGCAAGGTCTACGACCAGATGCCGGAGCCGCGCTACGTCATCTCGATGGGCTCCTGCGCCAATGGCGGCGGCTACTACCACTATTCCTATTCGGTGGTCCGCGGCTGCGATCGCATCGTTCCCATTGATATCTATGTGCCCGGCTGTCCGCCGACCGCGGAAGCGCTGCTGTACGGTGTTCTGCTCTTGCAGAAGAAGATCCGTCGCACCGGCACCATCGAACGCTGAAGGTTTTGGTCATGGACGACGGCAGGCTCGACGCCCTTGGGCAGACGATCGTGAGCGCGCTTCCGGGCGCGGCGCTCGGCCATTCGGTCGCTTTCAACCAGCTCACGGTCAACGTCGATCCGGCCCGGATCGTCGAGGTCGTGAAGTATCTGCGCGATGATCCGGCCTGCCGCTTCATCAACTTCACCGACATCACGGCAGTCGACTACCCCGAGCGCGCCAAGCGCTTCGAGGTCGTCTACCACTTCCTGTCGCCGACGCTGAATACCCGCATCCGGCTCAAGGCCGAAGCCGACGAGATGACGCAGGTGCCCTCGATCATCGACGTCTTTCCGGGCGCCGACTGGTTTGAGCGCGAGGCCTATGACCTATACGGCGTGATCTTCGTCGGCCATCCCGACATGCGCCGGCTGCTGACCGACTACGGCTTCGACGGCCATCCGCTGCGCAAGGACTTCCCGACCACGGGCTTCGTCGAGGTCCGCTACGATGACCAAGAGAAGCGGGTGATCTACGAGCCGGTCCGGCTCAACCAGGAATTCCGCAAGTTCGATTTTCTCTCGCCCTGGGAAGGCGCGGACTATCCGCTGCCTGGCGATGAGAAAGCGACCAAGTGAGTGGGAGCGCAGGCATGAACGAGCAGAGCCCCGCACTTCGCAATTTCACGATCAACTTCGGTCCGCAGCATCCGGCGGCGCATGGCGTCCTTCGTCTCGTCCTTGAGCTGGACGGCGAGGTCGTCGAGCGTGTCGACCCGCATATCGGCCTGCTCCACCGCGGCACCGAGAAGCTGATCGAGACCAAGACCTATCTGCAGGCGATGCCGTACTTCGATCGGCTCGACTACGTCGCGCCGATGAACCAGGAGCATGCGTTCTGCCTCGCCGCCGAGCGGCTGCTCGGCATCGAGGTGCCGCGCCGCGGCCAGCTGATCCGCGTGCTGTACTCCGAGATCGGCCGTCTGCTGTCGCATCTTTTGAACGTCACGACGCAGGCGATGGACGTCGGCGCGCTGACCCCGCCGCTGTGGGGCTTCGAAGAGCGCGAGAAGCTGATGGTGTTCTATGAGCGCGCCTCCGGCTCGCGCATGCACGCCAACTACTTCCGCATCGGCGGCGTCCACCAGGATCTGCCGACCAAGCTGATCGACGATATCGACGCGTTCTGCGACCCGTTCCTCAAGGTCGTGGACGATCTCGACCAACTGCTGACCGGCAACCGCATCTTCAAGCAGCGCAACGTCGACATCGGCGTGGTGACCCTGAAGCAAGCCTGGGAGTGGGGCTTCTCCGGCGTGATGGTACGCGGCTCCGGCGCCGCCTGGGACCTGCGCAAGTCGCAGCCTTACGACGTCTATGCCGAGATGGACTTCGACATTCCGATCGGCAAGAACGGCGACTGCTACGATCGCTATCTGATCCGCATGGAGGAGATGCGTCAGTCCGTCCGCATTATGAAGCAGTGCATCGCCAAGCTGCGTGCGCCGGACGGGCAGGGCCCGGTGCTGATCACCGACAACAAGATCGCGCCGCCGCGCCGCGGTGAGATGAAGCGCTCGATGGAAGCGCTGATCCACCATTTCAAGCTCTACACCGAGGGCGTCCACGTGCCGGCCGGCGAGATCTATGCGGCCGTCGAGGCGCCGAAGGGCGAGTTCGGCGTCTACCTGGTCGCCGACGGCACCAACAAGCCGTACAAGTGCAAGATCCGCGCGCCGGGCTTCGCCCACCTGCAGGCGATGGACTTCCTCTGCCGCGGCCATCTGCTCGCCGACGTCTCGGCCATCCTCGGCTCGCTCGACATCGTGTTCGGAGAGGTGGATCGCTGATGGGCCATGCGCCGATCCAGTTCGATCGTGCGTCCGGAGCGCTCGAAGGAGCGAACCTCTGGGAGCGCACGGCTGCATTGGCGCTGTCTACCGGCTCGAAGATCTCCTCGCACTTTTCGCATCGCGGCTACAACCGCTGCGCCAATCTCTTGCGCCTCGCGCTGCCGGAGCGCAATCTCGCGGTGAAGCTCAACCAGGATGCGGTGTTCGAGTTTCCTTACGGCGACGGCTATTGGAGCAAGCTGCTCAACCGTTCCTACCACTACGAGGACGAGCTCGAGCTGCTGTTTCTCGGAGCTGTCGACGTCGACTACACCTTCATCGATGGCGGCGCCAATTACGGCTACTGGTCGGTGCTGGTGTCGAGCGCGCCCTATGGATCGCATAAGGCGATCGCGATCGAGCCGTCGTCGGCGAACTTCGCCAAGCTCGCCAACAATTCCATGATCAATGGCGGCCGCTTCGAGGTGATGAAATGCGCCATCGGCGAGCGGCGGGGCGTCGCTCACCTGACCGGCACCAAGCACGAGGCCTTCAGCATCGCCGGTGGTGATGCTGGTGGCGAGCCGGTCCCGGTGATGGCGCTCGACGATCTCATCGACGAGGGCAAGGTCACAGCCTCCGGCAAGTATCTGATCAAGCTCGACGTCGAGGGCGTCGAGATCGAGGCGATCAAGGGCGGGGCGCGGCTGCTGGAGACCGACAGCATGATCCTGTGCGAGGAGCACGGGCAGGACCGTAATCATACGGTCTCGCGCTACATCCTCGATCATACGCCGATGCAACTGATGGTCTACGACCCCGCGAGCGGCCGGTTCGAGACCGTGACCGAATTGTCGATCCTCGACCGCATCAAGGTGTCCGCGCACGTCGGCTATAACGTGTTCGGAACTGCAAGTGCCTTCTGGCAGAATCGCGTCGCAGCGCTCAATGCAAGTGCCGCGCGCCGCATGCAATGAAAGACTAGAGAGCCATGTCCGTCCGTCGTCTTGCCCCGAAGGAAGTCCAGCCCGCGAGCTTTGCGTTCACGGATGAAAACCTCGCCTTCGCCAGGGCCCAGATCGCCAAATATCCGGAAGGCCGCCAGGCCTCGGCCGTGATCGCGATCCTGTGGCGTGCGCAGGAGCAGAACGAGGGCTGGGTCTCGGAAGCGGCCATCCGCGTCGTCGCCGACATGCTCGGCATGCCCTATATCCGCGTGCTCGAGGTCGCGACCTTCTACACGATGTTCCAGCTGCAGCCGGTCGGCAAGAAGGCGCATGTGCAGGTCTGCGGCACCACGCCGTGCCGGCTGCGCGGCGCCGAGGAGCTGATCGAGGTCTGCAAGCACCGCATCCATCACGACCCGTTCCACCTGTCCAAGGACGGCGACTTCAGCTGGGAGGAAGTCGAGTGCCTGGGCGCCTGTGTGAATGCGCCGATGGTGCAGATCTGGAAGGATACCTATGAGGACCTGACGCCGGAAAGCTTCGGCAAGGTGCTCGACGGCTTCGCGACCGGCAATCTGCCGACGCCGGGCCCGCAGAACGGTCGCCAGTTCTCGGCGCCGGCGGGCGGGCCGACGACGCTGAAGGAGAAGACATGAGCCGCAATCGCACCCGCGTTGCGGCCCTGGGCGAAGAGGGCGCCGCGATGAAGAATTGGCGCTACGTGGCGCTGCACACGCTCGCAGCCGCCGCTTTCATTTTCGTACTGCAGCGGTTCGCGCTGAACGCGACGCTGGAGTCCAGTCTGCTGTGGGCCTTGGTGTTCGGCGGCTGCGCCGCCTTCATCGCCACCATGCAGTCGAACCGCTGATGTCAGAGGAAGCCGTCTGATGCTCGACGACAAGGACCGCATCTTCACTAACCTCTACGGCCTGCACGATTGGGGCCTCGAAGGCGCGCGCCGGCGCGGCAGCTGGGACGGCACCAAGGGGCTGATCGAGAAGGGTCGCGACTGGATCATCAACGAGATGAAGGCGTCGGGCCTGCGCGGCCGCGGCGGCGCTGGCTTCCCGACCGGATTGAAATGGTCGTTCATGCCGAAGGAATCGACCGACGGCCGGCCGAGCTACCTCGTCGTCAACGCCGACGAGTCCGAGCCCGGCACCTGCAAGGATCGTGAGATCATGCGGCACGATCCGCATCATCTCGTCGAGGGCTGCCTGCTCGCCAGCTTCGCGATGAACGCCCATGCCTGCTACATCTATGTTCGCGGCGAGTTCATCCGTGAGCGCGAGCGGCTGCAGGCGGCGATCGACCAGGCCTATGAGGCCAACCTGATCGGCAAGAACAACATCCATGGCTGGCCGTTCGATCTCTACGTCGCCCATGGCGCCGGCGCCTATATCTGCGGCGAGGAGACCGCGCTGCTCGAAAGCCTCGAGGGCAAGAAGGGCCAGCCGCGGCTGAAGCCGCCATTCCCCGCGAATGTCGGCCTCTATGGCTGCCCGACTACGGTCAACAACGTGGAGTCGATCGCGGTCGCGCCGACCATCCTGCGCCGTGGCGCCTCGTGGTTCGCCGGCATCGGCCGTCCGAACAATGTCGGCACCAAACTGTTCTGCATCTCCGGTCACGTCGAGCGGCCCTGCAACGTCGAGGAGGCGATGGGGATCCCGTTCCGCGAGCTGATCGAGAAGCATTGCGGCGGCATCCGTGGCGGCTGGGACAATCTGAAGGCGGTCATTCCCGGCGGCTCGTCGGTGCGCATGGTGCCGGCCGAGCAGATCATCGACACGCCGATGGATTTCGACAGCCTGTCGAAGCTGCGCTCCGGCTTGGGCACCGCGGCCGTGATCGTGATGGACAAGTCGACCGATCTGATCCGGGCGATTGCGCGCATCTCCTATTTCTACAAGCATGAGAGCTGCGGCCAGTGCACGCCGTGCCGCGAGGGTACCGGCTGGATGTGGCGCGTGCTGACCCGCATGGCCGAGGGCCGCGCCCACAAGCGCGAGATCGACATGCTGCTGGAGGTCACCAAGCAGATCGAGGGCCACACGATCTGCGCGCTGGGCGACGCCGCGGCCTGGCCGATCCAGGGCCTGATCACGCATTTCCGTCACGAGATCGAAGCGCGCATCGACCAGTATTCGCACAAGGCCGATGTCGACGACGTCGGCATGCGCGATCCCGCGCACATGGTGGCGGCGGAGTAGGTGATGGCGGTCCTGTCCGCCAGCAAGGTTTTCCGTCGTGCTTGCGCCCTCACGGCGCGCGGCGCGGTGGTCCGTGGTTTGAGAGAGATGTGAGGCAATGACCAAGATCATCATCGATGGCAAAGAGATCGATGTGCCGCCGGAGTACACGCTGCTGCAGGCGTGCGAGGCGGCGGGCGCCGAGATTCCGCGCTTCTGCTATCACGAGCGGCTGTCGATCGCCGGCAACTGCCGGATGTGCCTCGTCGAGGTGAAGGGCGGACCGAAGCCGGTCGCGAGCTGCGCCTGGGGCGTGCGCGATTGCCGGCCGGGACCGAAGGGCGAGCCGCCGGAAATCTCGACGCGGTCGCCGATGGTCAAGAAGGCACGCGAAGGCGTGATGGAATTCCTTCTGATCAACCATCCGCTGGACTGCCCGATCTGCGACCAGGGCGGCGAGTGCGACCTGCAGGACCAGGCGATGGGCTATGGTGTCGACACCAGCCGCTACGCCGAGAACAAGCGCGCCGTCGAGGACAAATATCTCGGTGCGCTGGTCAAGACCTCGATGACCCGCTGCATCCAGTGCACGCGCTGCGTCCGCTTCTCCGCTGAAGTCTGCGGCGTGCCGGAAATGGGCGCGACGGGCCGCGGCGAGGACATGGAGATCACGACCTATCTCGAGCAGGCGCTGAGCTCGGAGCTGCAGGGCAATCTGGTCGACATCTGCCCGGTCGGCGCGCTGACCTCCAAGCCTTACGCCTTCGCGGCGCGTCCGTGGGAGCTCGGCAAGACGCAGTCGATCGACGTGATGGATGGTCTCGGCTCGGCGATCCGCGTCGATACCCGCGGCCGCGAGGTGATGCGCATCCTGCCGCGCATCAACGACGCCGTGAACGAGGAGTGGATCTCCGACAAGACGCGCCATGTCGTCGACGGCCTGCGCACGCAGCGGCTCGATCGTCCCTACGTCCGCGAGGACGGCAAGCTGCGCCCGGCGACCTGGCCGGAGGCGTTCAAGGCGATCGCCGCAAAGCTCTCCCGCATCGACGGCAAGCGCATCGGGGCCATCGCGGGCGATCTCGCCGCAGTCGAGGAGATGTACGCGCTGAAGGATCTGCTCGCCAAGCTCGGCTCGACCAATGTGGCCGTGCAGGGCGGTGACAGCTTCGACGCCAAGCTTGGCCGCGCGTCCTATCTGTTCAATCCGACCATCGCCGGCATCGAGCAGGCCGACGCGATCCTGATCATCGGCGCCAATCCGCGCAAGGAAGCGGCCGTGCTGAACGCCCGCATCCGCAAGCGCTGGCGCTCGGGCCAGCTCAAGGTCGGTCTGGTCGGCCCCAAGGCCGATCTCACTTACGCCTATGAGCACATCGGCGCGGGCACGGACTCGCTCAGCGACGTCGCCGCCGGCAAGCATTCCTTCGCCACCGCCTTCCGCAACGCCAAGAACCCGATCGTGCTGGTCGGCGCTGGCGCGGCCGCGCGCCATGACGGCGGGGCGATCCTGGCGCTCGCCGCCAAGATCGCGATGGACGTCAACGCCGTGCGCGACGACTGGAACGGCTTTGCCGTGCTGCACGACACCGCGTCGCGCGTCGGCGCGCTGGACATCGGCTTCAACGGCACCGGGCTCACGGGCGCCCAGATGACCACCTTCGGCACCATGGACGTGATGTTCCTGCTCGGCGCCGACGAGGTCGAGGTGCCCGAGGGCGTGTTCACCGTCTACATCGGCACCCATGGCGACCGCGGCGCGCATCGCGCCGACGTCATCCTGCCGGGCGCCGCCTACACCGAGAAGTCCGGCCTCTACGTCAACACCGAGGGCCGGGTGCAGATCGCGGCGCGCGCGTCGTTCCCGCCGGGTGAGGCCCGCGAGGACTGGGCGATCATCCGCGCGCTGTCCGACGTGCTCGGCCGCAAGCTCGGCTACGACTCGCTCGCGGCTCTCCGGGCCGAAATCATCAAGGCGGTGCCGCATCTCGGTCGCATCGACCAGATCGAGGCCGGGAAGATCGCCGACATCAAGACCCTGGCGGGCAAGGGCGGCAGCCTGGAAAAGGCGCCGTTCAAGCCTGTCATCGACGACTTCTATCTCACCAATCCGATCGCGCGCGCCTCGGCGGTCATGGCGGAATGCTCCCGCCTGGCCTCCGGGCAGATGCTGACGGCAGCGGAGTGAGGGTGACCTGATGGCTGATTTCTTCGCAAGCTCGTTCTGGACCGGCTTCCTCTGGCCGCTGATCATCATGATCGCGCAGAGCGTGCTGCTCCTCGTCGTCCTCCTGGTCGCGATCGCCTACATCCTGCTCGCCGACCGCAAGATCTGGGCGGCGGTGCAGATCCGCAGGGGTCCGAACGTGGTCGGGCCCTGGGGCCTGTTCCAGTCGTTCGCCGACTTGCTGAAATTCGTGCTCAAGGAGCCGATCATTCCGGCCGGCGCCAATAAGGGCGTATTCCTGCTGGCGCCGCTGGTGTCCTGCGTGCTCGCTCTGGCGGCCTGGGCTGTCATCCCGACCAATCTCGGCTGGGCGATCGCCGACATCAATGTCGGCATCCTCTTCATCTTCGCGATCTCGTCGCTGTCGATCTACGGCATCATCATGGCCGGCTGGTCGTCGAACTCGAAATACCCGTTCCTGGCGGCGCTCCGCTCGGCGGCGCAGATGGTGTCCTACGAGGTCTCGATCGGCTTCGTGATCATCACCGTGCTGCTCTGTGCCGGCACGCTGAATCTCTCGGCGGTCGTCGAGGCGCAGCATGCGCGCGGACTCGCCAGCCTGATCGGCCTGCCGCAGCTGACGATCCTGAACTGGTACGTCTGGCCGCTGTTCCCGATGTTCGTGGTGTTCTACGTCTCGGCGCTGGCCGAGACCAACCGCCCGCCCTTCGACCTGGTCGAGGCGGAATCGGAGCTCGTCGCCGGCTTCATGGTCGAATACGGCTCGACGCCGTATCTCCTCTTCATGCTCGGCGAATATGTCGCGATCACCACGATGTGTGCCCTGGCGACGATCCTGTTCCTGGGCGGCTGGCTGCCGCCGATCGACGTGGCGCCGTTCAACTGGGTGCCGGGCGTGATCTGGTTCTCGCTGAAGCTGTTCTTCATGTTCTTCCTGATCGCGATGGCGAAAGCGATCGTGCCGCGCTACCGCTACGACCAGTTGATGCGACTCGGTTGGAAGGTGTTCCTGCCGCTGTCGCTGGTCATGGTGGTCGTTGTCGCGGGCGTACTGCACTTCGCCGGCATCGCGCCGAAATGAGGCTGTCATGAACATCTCCGCCACTGCACGGTCGCTGCTGCTGCAGGAGTTCGTCTCCGCGTTCTTCCTCGCGATGCGCTACTTCTTCCAGCCCAAGCCGACCCTGAACTACCCGTTCGAGAAGGGCCCCCTTTCGCCGCGCTTCCGCGGCGAGCATGCGTTGCGCCGCTACCCGAACGGCGAAGAGCGCTGCATCGCCTGCAAGCTCTGTGAGGCCGTCTGCCCGGCGCAGGCGATCACCATCGAGGCCGGCCCGCGCCGCAACGACGGCACCCGCCGCACGGTGCGCTACGACATCGACATGGTGAAGTGCATCTATTGCGGCCTGTGCCAGGAAGCCTGTCCGGTGGACGCCATCGTCGAGGGACCGAACTTCGAGTTCGCGACCGAGACCCGCGAGGAGCTCTACTATGACAAGGCCAAGCTGCTCGCGAACGGCGACCGCTGGGAGCGCGAGATCTCCAAAGCCATCGCGCTCGACGCGCCGTACCGCTGAGGCCGTCCGATGATCCTTCCTGCGCTCTTCTTCTACCTGTTCGCGGCGGTCTGCGTGGCCTCGGCCGTGATGGTGATCGTCTCGAAGAACCCCGTTCACTCGGTGCTCTATCTGATCCTCGCCTTCGTCAACGCCTCCGGCCTGTTCGTGCTGATGGGCGCCGAGTTCCTGGCGATGATCCTGATCGTCGTCTATGTCGGCGCGGTCGCGGTGCTGTTCCTGTTCGTGATCATGATGCTCGACGTGGACTTCACCGAGCTGCGCGAGGGCTTCCTGCAGTACATGCCGATCGGCCTCGTGATCGGCGGAATCTTTCTGTTCGAGCTGTTGCTGACCGTGTCCTACTGGGTCATCAACCCGTCGACGCCGAAGGCGATCACGGCGGCGATCCCGACCAACGTCACCAACACCGAGGCGCTCGGCCTCGTGCTCTATACGAAATATATCCATTACTTCCAGCTGTCGGGCATGATCCTGCTGGTGGCGATGATCGGTGCGATCGTGCTGACGCTCCGCCACAAGGCGAGCGTCAAGCGCCAGGACATCAACGTCCAGAACGCCCGCACGCCGGAGATGGCGATGGCCGTTCGCAAGGTCGCGGTCGGGCAGGGGCTGCAGGACACGGATGCCGCGGAGTGGGTGAAATGACCATCGGACTGGGGCACTACCTCGCGGTCGCCGCGATGCTCTTCACGCTCGGCATCCTCGGCATCTTCCTGAACCGCAAGAACATCATCGTCATCCTGATGTCGGTCGAGCTCATCCTGCTCGCCGTCAACATCAACCTGGTGGCGTTCTCGACCTTCCTCGGCGACATCGTCGGCCAGGTGTTCGCGCTGCTGGTGCTGACGGTCGCAGCCGCCGAGGCCGCGATCGGTCTGGCCGTGCTGGTGGTCTATTTCCGCAACCGCGGCTCGATCGCGGTCGAAGACGTCAATCTGATGAAGGGCTAAGGCGCATGATCCGCACATGTGGGGGCCGGCTCGCCGGCAAGGTCATGCGTAAGGGAACGGGCGAATGATCCAGGCCATTGTCTTTCTGCCGCTGTTGGGCGCGATCCTGGCCGGCCTGATCGCGCTACTCGGGGCGCATGGACGCCATCCGAGCGGCGACGAGGTCGAGCATCACGATCACGGTCATCACGGCGCTGCCGCGCATGTCCATGGCGATGCGGCCGTGGTGCACGTCACGCATGACGAGCCGCTGGCCCATGACGATCATGGTCATGGCCACGACGACCATCACGTCGCCGAGCCGCCGGCGGCCGGTACCTGGGCTGCGCAGGCGATCACGACGGCGCTTCTGTTCATCTCCGCCGCGCTGTCCTGGGCGACCTTGGTCAGCGTCGGATTCATGCACCACGAAGCCGGCGTGAAGGAGCTGCTGCCCTGGATCAACTCCGGCGAGCTGCAGGTGTCCTGGGCGCTGCGCGTCGATACGCTGACGGCCGTGATGCTGGTGGTGGTGACGAGCGTGTCGTCGCTCGTGCACCTCTATTCGATCGGCTACATGGACGAGGACCCGAACCGTCCGCGCTTCTTCGCCTATCTCTCGCTGTTCACCTTTGCGATGCTGATGCTGGTGACCGCGAACAACCTTGTGCAGCTGTTCTTCGGCTGGGAGGGCGTCGGTCTCGCGAGCTACCTGCTGATCGGCTTCTGGTTCCAGAAGCCCTCGGCCAATGCCGCCGCAATCAAGGCCTTCGTTGTCAACCGCGTCGGCGACTTCGGCTTTGCCCTCGGCATCTTCGCGATCTTCCTGCTGACGAAGTCGACCGACTTCGAGACCATCTTCGCCGCCGCGCCGAGCATCGCCGGCAAGACGACGATCAACTTCCTCGGCTGGCACGCCAACGCGCTGACCTTGACCTGTCTCCTCCTGTTCATGGGCGCGATGGGCAAGTCGGCGCAGTTCCTGCTGCACACCTGGCTGCCGGACGCGATGGAAGGTCCGACCCCGGTGTCGGCGCTGATCCACGCCGCGACCATGGTCACCGCCGGCGTCTTCATGGTGGCGCGCCTGTCGCCGCTGTTCGAGCTCGCGCCGAACGCGCAGGCCGTGGTGATGTTCTTCGGCGCCACCACCGCGTTCTTCGCGGCGACCGTCGGCCTCGTGCAGAACGACATCAAGCGCATCGTCGCCTATTCGACCTGCTCGCAGCTCGGCTACATGTTCGTGGCGATGGGAGCAGGGGCCTACTCGGTCGGCATGTTCCATCTGTTCACGCACGCCTTCTTCAAGGCGCTGCTGTTCTTGGGTGCCGGCTCGGTGATCTATGCGATGCATCACGAGCAGGACATCCGCAACATGGGCGGCCTGTGGCGCAAGATCCCCTACACCTTCGCGGTGATGACTGTCGGCACCCTGGCCCTGACCGGCTTCCCGGGCTTCGCCGGCTTCTTCTCCAAGGACGCGATCATCGAGGCCGCCTATGCCGCGCACAATCCGTTCGCGACCTATGCCTACTTCCTGACGATCGTCGCCGCCGGCCTGACCTCGTTCTATTCCTGGCGCCTGGTGTTCAAGACTTTCTTCGGCACGCCGCACGACCAGCATCACTATGAGGCGGCGCATGAGAGCCCGATCTGGATGCTGATCCCGATCGGCGTGCTCGCGGCCGGCTCGATCCTGGCGGGCTTCCCGTTCAAGGGCCTGTTCACCGATCCCCATGGTGTCGAGCACTTCTTCGGCGAGTCGCTGAAGATGAACCCGCACATCCTGGAGGACATGGAGCACATGCCGTTCTGGCTGGGCCAGCTGCCCTTCATCATGATGGTCGGCGGCTTTGCGGTCTCCTACTTCTTCTACATCAAGCGTCCGGATATTCCGGAGGAGCTCGCCGCGCAGCAGCCGCTGCTCTACAAGTTCCTGCTCAACAAGTGGTACTTCGACGAGCTGTATGACTTCATCTTTGTCCGCCCGGCGAAGTGGCTCGGCCGCTTCCTCTGGAAGAAGGGCGACGGCTTCGTCATCGACGGGTTCGGTCCCGACGGTGTCTCGGCGCGGGTGCTCGACGTCACGCGCAACGTCGTCAAGATCCAGACCGGTTATCTCTATCACTATGCCTTTGCCATGCTGATCGGCGTCGCCGGCCTGATCACCTGGTTCATGTTCATGGGGGGCCAGCAATGACCACCTGGCCAATTCTCTCTGTCGTCACCTTCCTGCCGCTCGTCGGCGCGCTGCTGATCTATCTGGTCCGCGGCGACGACGAGGCGGCCCAGCGCAATGCGCGCTGGATCGCGCTGTGGACGACGCTGATCACCTTCGCGGTGTCGGTGATCCTGGTGCTGCGCTTCGATCCCGGCCAGACCGACTTCCAGTTCGTCGAGAAGAAGAACTGGCTGGCGGCGGGCATCAGCTATCACATGGGCGTCGACGGCATCTCGCTGCCGTTCGTGATCCTGACCACCGCATTGATGCCGTTCTGCATCGTGGCGAGCTGGAAGTCGGTCAAGAACCGCCTGCGCGAATACATGATGGCGTTCCTGATCCTGGAAACGCTGATGGTCGGCACGTTCTCGGCGCTCGACCTCGTGCTGTTCTACCTGTTCTTCGAGGGCGGCCTGATCCCGATGTTCCTGATCATCGGCGTCTGGGGCGGCCCGCGCCGGGTCTACGCCTCGTTCAAGTTCTTCCTCTACACGCTGCTCGGCTCGGTGCTGATGCTGCTCGCCATCATGGCGCTGTACTGGAACGCCGGTACCACCGACATTCCGACCTTGATGCACACCGCGGTGCCTCGCAATCTGCAGACCTGGGCCTGGCTCGCCTTCTTCGCCTCGTTCGCGGTGAAGATGCCGATGTGGCCGGTGCACACCTGGCTGCCGGACGCGCACGTCGAGGCGCCGACGGCCGGCTCGGTGATCCTGGCCGCGATCCTCTTGAAGATGGGCGGCTACGGCTTCCTGCGCTTCTCGTTGCCGATGTTCCCGCTGGCGTCGCACGACTTCGCGCCGCTGGTGTGGACGCTGTCGGCGATCGCGATCATCTACACCTCGCTGGTCGCGCTGATGCAGGAGGACATCAAGAAGCTCATTGCCTACTCGTCGGTGGCGCATATGGGCTTCGTGACGATGGGCATCTTCGCCGGCACCATGCAGGGCGTCGCCGGCGGCGTGTTCCAGATGATCTCCCACGGCATCGTCTCGGGCGCGCTGTTCCTCTGCGTCGGCGTCGTCTACGACCGCATGCACACCCGCGAGATCGCGGCCTATGGCGGCCTCGTCAACCGGATGCCGATCTACGCGCTGGTGTTCATGGTGTTCACCATGGCCAATGTCGGTCTGCCCGGCACCTCCGGCTTCGTCGGCGAGTTCATGACCCTGCTCGGCACCTTCAAGGTGTCGATCCCGACCGCGTTCTTCGCGACCTTCGGCGTCATCCTCTCGGCCGGCTACGCATTGTGGCTGTACCGCAAGGTGGTGTTCGGCGCGCTGACCAAGCCGTCGCTCGCGAGCATCAAGGACCTCACCTTGCGTGAAGGCGTGATCCTGTTTCCGCTGGTGGCGCTGACGATCCTGTTCGGCGTCTATCCGAAGCCGATCCTGGACATGTCGGCGGCCTCGGTGCAGCAGCTCGTCACCAACTACAATACCGCCGTGACGGCCGTGAAGGCCGCCGCGCTGCTCCAATGATGAGACCTTAAGGGGTCGGGACAGAGACGATGATCGAGAATCTTGGGCCTCAGCTTTGGGTGGTGCTGCCGGAGCTGCTGCTGGCCTTGGGGGCCATGGCGCTGTTGATGCTGGGCGCGTTTCGCGGGCAGGGGACGACGGGGATCGTCACCGGCCTCGCGGTCGCGCTCCTGATCGTGGTGGGCATCGTGGTGCTCAGGCAGCAGGGCGGCCAGGCCTTCGGTGGCAGCTTCATCGCCGACAGCTATGCGCGCTTCCTGAAGATCCTGGCGATCATCGGCTCGGCCGCGACGCTGATCATGTCGGCGGAGTTCCTGTCGAAGCCGGACCGCCGCATCTTCGAGTATGCGATCCTGGTGCTGCTCTCGACGCTCGGCATGCTGGTGCTGATTTCGGCCGGCGATCTGATCACGCTTTATCTCGGCCTCGAGCTGATGTCGCTCGCGCTCTACGTCGTCGCCGCGAGCCATCGCGACAACGTCAAGTCGACCGAAGCCGGCCTGAAGTATTTCGTGCTCGGCGCGCTGTCGTCGGGCATGCTGCTCTACGGCGCCTCGCTGATCTACGGCTTCACCGGCACGGTGAGCTTTGCCGGGATCGCCGCGGCGACCAAGACCGGCAGCGTCGGCGTCATTTTCGGCCTCGTCTTCCTGTTTGCGGGCATGTGCTTCAAGGTTTCGGCGGTGCCGTTCCACATGTGGACGCCGGACGTCTATGAAGGCGCGCCGACCCCGGTGACGGCATTCTTCGCCTCTGCCCCGAAGGTCGCGGCGATCGCGGTGTTCGCCCGCGTCGCGCTGACGGCGTTCCCCGGCATCACCTTCCAGTGGCAGCAGATCATCGTGTTCGTCTCGATCGCCTCGATGGCGCTGGGCTCGTTCGCCGCGATCGGCCAGACCAACATCAAGCGTCTGATGGCCTATTCGTCGATTGGCCATATGGGCTTCGCGCTGGTCGGTCTCGCCGCCGGCACGGTCGAGGGCGCGCAGGGCGTCCTGACCTATATCGCGATCTATGTCGCGATGACGCTGGGGTCCTTCGCCGTGATCATGGCGATCAAGCGCAACGGCCAGTCGTTCGAGAAGATCAGCGATTTCGCAGGCCTCTCGCGCACCAATCCGCTGCTCGCCTTCTTCTTCGCGATGCTGCTGTTCTCGCTGGCCGGCGTGCCGCCGCTCGCGGGATTCTTCGCCAAATGGTACGTGTTCGTCGCGGCGATCAAGGGCGGGCTGTTCACGCTGTCGGTGATCGGCGTGCTCACGAGCGTCGTCGGCGCCTACTACTACCTGCTGATCGTCAAGACGATGTATTTCGACGAGCCGCTGCCGACGGTCGATCCGGTCCGCATCGAGCTGCGCACCGTGCTCGCGATCTCCGGCATCTTCAACATCCTGTTCTTCGCCTATCCGGGCCCGCTGGTCAGCGCCGCCGCGGCCGCGGCGAAGTCGCTGTTCTAGATGACGTTTGCTCTCGGCGCCCGTGCCGCTGCCAGCGGCTACGGGCTCGTTATCTTCGATCAGGCCGGCTCGACCAATGTGGAGGCATTGGCCGCCGCGCGGCAGGGCATCAAGGCAAGCTGGTTCGTCACGACGGAGCAAACGGCCGGGCGCGGCCGGCGCCAGCGGCCGTGGATCGCGCCGCGCGGCAATCTGGCCTCCTCTGTCCTCGAAGTGCTCAACGTCGCGCCGGCCGTGGCCGCGACCCTCGGCTTTGCCGCCTGCCTCGCGATCTCGACCGCTTTGCGCCAAGTCAGCCGAGAGGCCGTGCTCCGCTCCGGCGGCAATTCAGCGCTCGATTTCGCAGTGAAATGGCCAAACGACGTGATCGCCGGCGGCCGTAAGATCGTCGGCATGCTGCTCGAAGCAGAGCAGGTGGCGGGCGGATTGGCGGTCGTGGCCGGCATCGGAACCAATGTCGTGGCAGCGCCGACCGATACCCCGACACCGGCTGTCTCGCTGCGAGATCTCGGCGTCGAAGTAAGCGCCGAGGATCTCTTCAGTGCGCTGTCCGATTGCTGGGTGGAGTATTTCGGCATCTGGAACAAGGGACGCGGCTTCGGCGACATCCGAAAGCTGTGGCTGGAGCGGGCCGCCGGCCTCGGTCAGCCCGTCGCCATCAGGTCCGGACATGCTATGATTGAGGGGATTTTCGACACGATCGACGAACAGGGTTGTATGCTGGTGCGGACCGCGGAGGGACGATTGGAGCCGATCACGGCCGGTGATGTTCATTTCGGCTCGGTCGCATCCAAAGGAGCGGTCTAGATGGCGCGTCCCGACGAACTGACATTTGCGCCGCTCGGCGGCGTGGGCGAGATCGGCATGAACCTGTCGATCTACGGCCTCGGCAATCGCCATCAGCGGTCCTGGCTCGCGATCGATCTCGGCGTCTCCTTCGGCGACGAGGAGCATCTGCCGGGCATCGACCTGATCATGCCCGACGTCAGCTTCCTGGAGAAAGAGGGCAAGAACCTCGTTGGTCTCGTGCTGACGCACGCGCATGAAGACCATTTTGGCGCCATCATCGATCTCTGGCCGCGGCTGAAATGCCCGATCTACGCGACCAAGTTCAGCGCCGCTTTGTTCGAAGCGAAGTGCGAAGCCGAGCGGCTGCCGGCGAAGATCCCGGTCAAGGTGATCCCGTCGGGCGGCCGCGTGGACATCGGCCCGTTCAACGTCGAGTTCATCCCGGTCGCGCATTCGATTCCGGAATCGCATGCGCTGGCCATCCATACCGAAGTCGGCACCGTCCTGCACACCGGCGACTGGAAGATCGATCCGACGCCGGTGCTGGGCGCGCCGACCGACGAGAAGCGGCTGCGCGAGCTCGGCGATGCCGGGCTGCTCGCGCTGATCGGCGACTCCACCAATGCCGTGCGCGAGGGACGGTCGCCCTCCGAGGCCGAGGTCGCCAAGACCATTGCCAAACTTGTGAAGGAAGCGAAGGGCCGCGTCGCAGTCACCACCTTCGCCTCAAACGTCGCGCGCATCCGCGCCGTCGCCGAAGCGGCGCGCGAGGCCGAGCGCGAGGTCGTCATCGTCGGCCGCGCGATGGAGCGCGTGGTCCAGGTGGCGCGCGAGACCGGCTATCTCGACGGCGTGCAGAATTTCCGCGGCATGGATCTCTACGGCCACTTCCCGCCGGACAAGGTGCTCGCGCTGTGCACCGGCAGCCAGGGCGAGCCGCGCGCCGCGCTGGCCCGCATCGCCAACGACGATCATCCGCTCGTCACCCTCAACAAGGGCGACACCGTCATCTTTTCCTCCCGCACCATCCCCGGCAACGAGAAGGCAGTCGGCGCCGTGATCAACGGCTTGGTGCAGCAGGGCATCGAGATCATCACCGACCGCAATCATCTGGTGCACGTGTCAGGCCATCCGCGCCGCGACGAGCTGCGCGACATGATTGCCTGGACGCGGCCGCAGCTGTTGATCCCGGTTCACGGCGAGGCGCTGCATCTGCATGAGCACGCACGTCTCGCGCGGGCCTGCGGCGTGCCGAAGGTGATCACCTGCCGGAACGGCGACCTGGTCAAGCTCGGCCCCGGCGATCCCGGCATCATCGACGAGCTGCCGGCAGGGCGCCTCTACAAGGACGGCACCATCCTCGAGGATTCGAAGTCGCGCGCCGTGGTCGAGCGGCGCAAGATGAGCTTCGCGGGCTGCATCTTCGTGGCCATGGCCGTTACCGAGAAGGGCGAACTGGCCGACGATCCCGAGGTGGATATGGTCGGCATTCCCGAGAAAAATGCCGCTGGCGAGGAGATGGACGACATCGTGTTCGACGCTGTCGTCTCGACCTTCGAAGGCCTGCCGCGCGCGCGACGGCGCGATCCGGACGCGGCAGCGGAATCGGTGCGGCGCGCCGTGCGCGCCGCGGTGAACGAGCAATGGGGCAAGAAGCCGATCTGCCTCGTCCACGTCTTGGAAGTCTGATCCTGGAAGTCTAACTCGGGCCGATCGAACGACAATTGGTGGAGGATGCAATGCTGGGCCGGTTGAATCACGTTGCCATCGCGGTCAAGGACGCGGAGAAGGCGGCAAAGATCTATGGCGCGGCCTTCGGAGCCGAGATCTCCGCGCCGCTGGCGCTGCCGGACCACGGCGTCATCACCGTGTTCGTCACGCTCCCCAATACCAAGATCGAGTTCATCCAGCCGCTTGGCGAGGCCTCGCCAATCGCGAAATTTCTCGAGCGCAATGCGGACGGCGGCATCCACCATGTCTGCTACGAGGTGCCCGACATCATCGCCTCGCGTGATACGCTGATCAAGGAAGGCGCCCGCGTGCTCGGCGACGGGCTGCCGCGCATCGGCGCCCACGGCAAGCCGGTGCTGTTCCTGCATCCGAAGGATTTCTCCGGCGCTCTCGTCGAGATCGAGCAGGCCTGAGTAGCGGGGCGATCATGGCCTACACCATCTCAACCTGGCTCGCGATCTACTTCGTGCTGTGGTGGGTCATGCTGTTCGTCACCCTGCCGTTCGGCGTGCGCAGCCAGCACGAGACCGGCGGCGCCTCGCCGGGCACGGATCCCGGCGCGCCGACGATCAGCCTGATGGGCCGCCGCCTGATCTGGACCACGCTGCTGTCCGCCGTCATCTTTGGCCTTGCGCTCGTCGCCTACCAGGCCGGCTATCTCAGCATCGAGCGGCTGTCGAAGCTCATGGGCTTGCCGTTCTAGCCCGCTTGCATCGCACAACAGCCCCTCAAGCCGATGCGCGGACGCGCATCGGCTTTTTTGCTATAGGGAGTGAAAACAAGTCGACAGGGAGGTCGCGCGTGACGACATCGGCCGCAGCCGGGCAGGGGACGCCGTCGGGCTATCGCATTCTCAACGAAACGGATCTTCGCAGCACCCTCGCAGCGGTGCCAGCCGTTGCATCCCAGCTCGGCGGAGCGGCCGAACGCTGGGAGATCACCGAGGTCGGCGACGGCAATCTCAACCTGGTCTTCATCGTCAAGGGATCATCCGGCGGCCTCGCGGTGAAGCAGGCGCTGCCTTACGTGCGCCTGGTCGGCGAGAGCTGGCCGCTGCCGCTATCACGCGCCCACTACGAGCATCTGGCGCTGACGCATCAGAACCGTCTTTCGCCCGGATTGGTGCCGGCGATCGTGCATCATGATCCGGCTTTGGCGCTGACGGCGATGGAGCTGCTCGAGCCGCACATCATCATGCGCAAGGGCCTCGTCGCCGGCACGATCTATCCGGGCTTCGTCGATCACATCACCACCTTCATGGCGCGGACGCTGTTCTTCTCGTCGGATCTCGCGCTGTCGGCCGCGGCGAAGAAGGAGGCCATCGCAAGCTTCGCGGGCAACCATGCGCTGTGCAAGATCACCGAGGATTTGATCTTCACCGATCCCTATCGCATCGCCGAGCAGAACCGCTGGACATCGCCATGGCTGGATGCGACCGCCGCCGACATCCGCGCCGATCTGGACCTGCATGTCGCGATCTCCCGGCTCAAGCTCAGATTCATGTCGAGCGCCGAAGCGCTGATCCATGGCGATTTGCACACGGGATCGATCATGGTCACGGACACCGAGACCAAGGTGATCGATCCCGAGTTCGCGTTCTACGGTCCCATGGGGTTCGATGTCGGCGCGGTCCTGGCGAACCTGCTGATGGCGTATTTCGCGTCTGCCGGGCACGAGCGATCGCAAGGCGACAGAGAGGCGTTCGAGAGCTGGGTGCTGAGCACGGTTGATGAGGTGTGGAGCGGGTTTGCGCGCAAGTTCCTAGCGCTGTGGCGCAGCGAGGCGACCGGGGATGCCTATCCGCTGTCGCTATTTCCTGGAGATGCAGGGGCGGCGCGGCTGGAGGCCGAACGCCAAGCCTATCTAGCAAGGCTGTTCCAGGATGCCGTCGGCTTCACGGCCGCGAAGATCATCCGCCGCATCCTGGGCCTCGCGCACAACATCGATTTCGAGCTGATCGAGGGCACCAGACGTCGCGCAACCTGCGAGTCGCGGGCGCTGCGTCTCGCGCGCACGCTGATGACGGAGACGGCGTCGTTCACGTCAATCGAGGCGGTGACGAAGGCGGCGCGCGAGCTGCGTCATTGGCAGCCGGGATACTGAGTAGCATTCATCGTCATGGCGAGGAGCCCCCGGGTCTCGCCTTCGGCGAGCCCGAGGGCAGGCTCCGTGACGAAGCAATCCAGAGTCTTCGCGCGGCCGTGGGGTGCTTTGCCTCGCTCGCAATGGCGCGGACCGATTTCGCAGCCCGGATGAGCGCAGCGATATCCGGGTTCTCCGGTACAGCGGGTTGGACCCCGGATGTCGCTGCGCTCATCCGGGCGACCGCAGCATCGCTTCGTTCGTCGTGACGGAAGCGGGTGGGTCGGGTGGGTAACGGCGCGCCACGATGCATCGGCTCATCGTCGTTCTTCCCCGCGCCCTGTCCACCATTGCACACCGGTCTTGCCGATGGACGGTGGGCCCGCTGCCGCCCTGCGGGCGGCGCTTTGCCCCCCTACGGCATCTCAGTTAGTCCGCCGCCTTCGCCCGCAGCCGTTGCGCATAGACGTTGATCACCAAGGCCGCGAGCAGGATCAGGCCACGGATCAGGATCTTCAGGAAGCTGTCGATGTTGACGTGGTCGAGGCCGTTGTTGAGCACGCCGAGCACGAACAGGCCGACGATGGTGTTGCCGATGCCGCCGCGGCCGCCGAACAGGCTGGTGCCGCCGACCACGACGGCCGCGATCGAGTCGAGCAGATAGGTGTCGAACTCGTTCTGCTGCGCGCTGCCGAAATGCGCCACGCCGAGCATGCCGCCGATCCCCGAGCAGACCGCCGAGATCACCATCACGCTGCCCAGGATCAGCTTGACGTTCAGGCCGGAATATTCCGCCGCCTCGCGGTTGCCGCCGACCATGTAGACGTAGCGGCCGAAGCGCGTGTAAGTCAGCACGAGATGGCCGAGCAGCAGCATCAACGCTGCGACGATCACGATCCAGGGAATGCCGGCAATCGAGCCGGAGCCGAGCGTCGTGATCAGGGGGGGCACCTTGTAGGCGATCTGGCCGCGCACCAGCATCGCCGAGATGCCAGCGGCGATCTGCATCATGGCCAGCGTCATGATGAAGGAGGGAATGCCGATTACGGTCAGGCCGAACGCGTTGACGACGCCGAGCAGGGCGCACAGCGCCAGCGCGAGCAGGATCGCGGCAAAGCCCGGCATCGGCACGTTGGCAATGTTGACGTAGGACTCCTGCAATGTGAAGTAGGCCACCGCGATGCCGGTGACGTTGGCGATCGCGGCGATCGACAGATCGATCTCCGCGCAGAGAATGACGAACGTCAGGCCGACGGCGATGATGCCGGTGACGGACACCTGGGTCAGGATATTGCCGACATTGTCGAGCGTCGCGAAAGACGGGCTTGCGACCGCAAAGAACGCGGTGAGGAAAATCAAGGTCAGGAACGGCGCGATGTTGCGCATCTGCGATCGCAGCAGCGATGCGATGCCGCCAGCGCGGCGCGCCTGCGCCTCCGGCATCGGAACGGTATCGCCATGCGCCATGGAAGTCTCCCTACGCCGCCTCGAGCAGACGGTCTTTGCTGATGGTTTCACCGGCGAATTCGCGCACGACCTCGCCGCGCTTGAGCACGATGACGCGGTCGGCCAGCGACAGCACGGTCTCCGGCTCGGTCGACATCACGATGACGGCGATGCCCTTGTCGCGCAGCTGCCGCACGATCTGAATGACGTCGCTCTTGGCGCCGACATCCATGCCGCGGGTCGGCTCGCACAGCACCAGCAGCCGCGGCGGATGGCTGAGCCATTTCGCCAGCGCGACCTTCTGCTGATTGCCGCCCGATAGCAGACCGAGATCGATCTCGACGTCGGCCGGACGAATCTGAAGCTGCTCGACCTGGCGCTCGGCGAGGGCGCGTTCGCGCGCGGGCTTCAGCAGCACCGCGTTGATGCGGTCGAGAATGCTGATCGAGACGTTCTTGTAGACCGGCTCCTGCAGGAACAGCATGTCACGCCGGCTCTCCGGTACGAAGGCGATGCCGGCGCGACGGGCGTCCGCCGTGCTCTTGAAGCGGTTAGGCTCACCGGAGACGCGCAGCTGGCCCGCATCGGGCGCCAGCTTGCCGAACAGGATTCGCGCCAGTTCGAGCTGTCCGCAGCCCATAAAGCCGTAGATGCCGAGCACCTCGCCGGCGTAGACCGAGAACGACACTTGCTTGAGATTGCGCGCCAGCGACAGGCGGTCCGCTTCGACCACGACGGGCTTGTCCGTCGGCGGCGCGGGCAGGGTGATGTCGTGGGTGTAGCTGTCCTCCAGCGCATCGCGGCCCTTGCCAATCATGGCTTCGATCAGCGCCGCCTTGCTGGTGTCGGCCGCACGCGTTTCCATGATCTTGCGGCCATTGCGGAACACCGTGACCTCGTCCGAGATCAGCAGGATGTCCTCGATGAAATGCGAGATGAAGATGATCCCCGTTCCTTGCTCACGCAGCTTGCGCAAGGCGGCGAACAGCCGCTCGACCTCCGGCGGCGAGAGCGCCGACGTTGGCTCGTCCAGGATGATGATACGCGCGCCGGAGAACAGTACGCGCGCGATCTCGATCAACTGCTGCAGGCCGATCGGCAGATCGCCGAGCCGGCTCATCGGGTCGGCGTCGATGCCGAGGCGCTTGAGCTGTTCGGCGGCCTCGCGCGCCATCCGCCGCCACTGCACGATGCCGAGCGCATTGGTCGGCTGATTGCCGAGGAACACGTTCTCGGCCACCGTGAGATCGGGCGCGACGCTGAGCTCCTGATGCACCATGGCGATGCCCGCGGCGCGAGCATCGCGGGCCGAGTTGAAATGAACCTCGCGGCCGTCGAGCAGGAAACGGCCGGAGAATCCGGTGTGCACGCCGGCGATGATCTTCATCAGCGTGCTCTTGCCGGCGCCGTTCTCCCCGACGAGACCATGGATCTCGCCGGGGCGAAGGGTGAAATCGACGCCGCGCAAGGCGGTGACGCCGCCGAACGACTTGGTGATGTCCTGCAATTCCAGAAGAGGTGGGCGGCTGTCCGACATGGGAGGCGACTTCAGATCAGGAAGTGATCCTCCATCCATTGCATGCCCGGCGCATTGGCCTTGGTCACGACCGGGCCATCCGTGATCACATGCTTTGGAATGCCCTGGCCGCTCTTCTCGCCGGCGGTGACTGCAGCGACACCAGCCACGATCGCGCCGCCGTGGATTCGGCAGGACGGATTGCGGACGGTCGCGAACATCCGGCCGTCGCTGACCGCCTGGATGGCCGGCGGCATGGCGTCGACGCCGCCGATCAGGATGTTGGTGCGATTGCGCGCCTTCATGATGTTGTAGGCGGCGAGCGCCATGTCGTCATTGTGGAAGAACGCCGCGTCGATCTGCGGGTACTTCGTCAGATAGGTCTCCCACAGGCGGGCCGCCTTCGAGACGTCCCAGTCCGCCGGCTGCGTGTCGAGCACCTCGATGTTCGGGAACTGCTTGATGACGGAGTTGAAGCCCTTGGCCCGGCCCTGCGCGCCGGTGTGGCCGAGCGCGCCCTGGGTCATGATGATCTTGCCCTTGCCGCCCATCGCAGTCGCAAGCGCCTGGGTCACCGATGCGCCCATGAACTCGTTGTCGGGAGCGAGGAACGAGTGCACGTTGATCTGATCGAGCGGAGCGATCAGCGTGTCCATGTCGATCACGGGAATGCCGGCATCGATCATCTTCTGCACCGGCTGCGTGAGGGTGCCGATGCCGAACGCCTGAATGGCAACGAAATCCCATTTCTGCGACGCCATGTTGTCGATCGCTGCGCGCTGCTTCACGGCATCGAGCTGGCCGTCGAACCAGGTCACCTCGACGTTGAGCAGCTTGCCCCACCATTCCGCGGCCTGCTTGCCCTGCGCGCACCAGGTCGCCTGCAGACCGGCGTTGGAGAACGCCGCCTTGAGCGGCTTTTCGGAGCGGCCCATCTCGGCGGCCAGCGCCGGATTGATGCCGAAGCCGGCGAGCAATGCCGCCGCAGAGCCTGCGGCGGTCGCCGCCTGGAGAATATCGCGCCGATTCTTGAGGGTCTTCTTGGACGTTTCGTCAGTGCCGGACATGCCGTGCTCCCTGTCCCATTGTTGTCCGGCGGCGTCATTGGTCGCGCCGCCAAGAGCTGCAGTGTTTCACAACGGATTTGATCTCGCTACAGCCGGATGTTGTGCGCTGCATCCACCTGATGTCGCGCTGCACGCTCGCTGTCAGAAAACCGTGATACGTGCATGCTACGCGGCGCGTGGCATCCGATCGGGCCATGCATTTGTTGGAGACACGTTTTTGACAACGACGCGCATTGCCGTGGTCGGCGACATTCATCACGGCCAGGATACGCAAACGAAGCGCGGTTCGATGGCGCTGGCGCTGCTGGATCGATTTGTCGCAGAGGTGAATCGCGGAAGCTTCGACGCGGTGATCGATCTCGGCGACCGCATCTCTGATGAGGATCCCGAACGAGACCGCCTGCTGCAGAGCGACGTTGCGATGTGCTTTGCGAGGCTCGCCGTGGCACACCATCACCTCAGCGGCAATCATGACGTCGCATGTCTCACTCTCGCCGACAACGAAGCGCTGTTCGATCTGCCGAGTGGGTCACGCGCGCTGATCATCGGCGATGTGAGATGCGTGTTCTGGCAGCCCGATGTGCGTCTTACCCGCGCGCGCGGCCTGCACCTGTCCGCCGGCGATCTCGACGTCCTTGTGAGGTTGCTTGGACAGGACGATCGGCCGACCTTGCTCGTGAGCCATGTGCCGCTCTCCGGCCACGCCCAGACCGGCAACTATTACTTCGAAGCCAATCCGAGGCATGCGACGTATGCGGAAGCCGCGGAGATTCGGCAGGCGATTGCAGACGCGCCGTGCCCGGTCGTCGCGCTCGCAGGCCATGTGCATTGGAATACGCTGACCACAGTCGATGCGACGCCGCACCTGACGCTTCAATCGCTGACCGAGACCTTCATCTCGGGCGATCCGGCCGAGGCGTTCGGCGTGCTGGAGATCGAGTCGGATGAACTGCGCTGGGTGGTCAGAGGCCGCGAGCCGGTGTCCATCAAGCTGCCATGGCCGACAAAGAAATCGCGCTGGCGCGCGCCGTTGCCGTCGTTCGCGACCTCAGGCGCAGCCTGACGCTGGGCCGAGGCTGACCGCGTGCAGATGAGCACGTTCAGGCAGCGTTCATGCGGATTCGCATACGGTTTTTGGAGAGCGTGGGCTGGCCCAAAAAAATAGAGCAGGGCAGCGGGCCCTGCTCGGAAATTGTGTCGACCCTTTGATATCCCGCAAGTTCAGATTTGATCTTGTTAAGCGGGGTGACGCTGCTTTTGCGCGCCAGGGCTCCTCCCGAGACTTGGACCACCAGACTTCCGCAAGCGTTAGCCTGAGGCCCGAATTGGTAGACGATCTTTTTGGGTTTGTCATCCTTTTCGGCAACGATTGTTCAAATTTCACGCACTCCAGGAAATGATCGGTAAGTGCTTGCAATTGGCGAGTTTTGGTTTCGATTTTTCCCGTAGAAGGTGCTGAAATACCCAAAGACCGGGCGCCTCTCGCGATCCCGTGGGGTTGTTCTTAGTCAACGACCGCTGGCGAAATGTGCTGACTGTGCTCCGTACGGCCTCGACTCGGGGGCTGGGCTCGGGCACAAGTTAACAGTTCATTTGGCAGGCCTTCATGCGGCAGCGGCTGCAAGCGTTTCTTCCGATCGTGCTGATCGCCCTGATGGTGCAGATCCTGGCGCCGATTGGCATTGCCTGGGCCGCCGCAGCCGCCGCGTCGGACCCATTCCGCGGGCTGGAAATCTGCCACGGTCAGCCCGGTTCCCAGCCGTCCGATGATCAGTCGCGGGCCAAGCTCGGTCAGGGCGGGTGTTCGCTCTGCTGTCTGGCACAGCCGGCGACACTGGAAGGGCCGGCGCTTTCAGCTGTCCCTGTTCCGCAACCGGACGCCCGCGACGTCGTCTGGCGCACCAATGCGCCTGCCATCGGCGGAAGCCGGGCTTTTTCAACCGCACAGGCTAGAGCTCCGCCCGCGCTGTGATGTCTCGGCCGTTTGCGGCCGTTGTTCTCCGCTCGTAACACCGCATCCGCTTTGCTTGTCCGGCCGCACAAGGTGCAGGCCCGACCGATGCCCCGGCGGGCGCGTCGCGATCAACTTTCAAAAAGGACCTTCAACATGACGCTCCTCAAGCGCTCTCTGTTTGCCGTCGCTCTCCTGCTGGCCGGCTCGCCCGCCGTGTTCGCGGCTGACATCAAAGCCGGTGACCTTGTCATCTCCCAGCCGTGGAGCCGCGCCACGCCGGGCGGCGCCAAGACCGGAGCCGGATATCTCACCATCCAGAACAAGGGCAGCGCTCCCGACCGGCTCGTTGCCGTCTCCGGCGACATCGCCGGCCGCATCGAAGTCCACGAGATGGCGGTCAACAACGGCGTCATGACGATGCGCCCGCTCGAGAAGGGCCTCGAGATCGAGCCGGGCAAGACCGTCGCGCTGGCGCCCGGCGGCTATCATCTGATGCTGATGGAGCTGAAGAGCCCGCTGAAGCAGGGCGACAAGCTGCCGGTGACGCTCGAGTTCGAGAAGGCCGGCAAGGTGGCCGTGACGCTCGACGTTCAGCCCGTCGGCGCCAAGGGGCCGGGCGGCGAGGGCGGCAGCATGATGAAGCACGATCATAAGATGTAGCGCACCGGTCTGGTGCGGGGGCATTCGATGGATCGACGCGTCCTCAACTGCGCGGCTCTCGCAGGCTCGTTCACGGGCCTGCTGCCCCGCGCGTTGGCTGGGTTGGGATCGCGTGGGGCGGCCGGGAGGCTCGCCGCGCCATGATGTCCGTCCGCGCGATCACAGCCAGTCGATGCAGGAATGCGCGGCGCGCGCACGGCAGTGCGCGTCGCCGCTGGATCGCGCGCCTGTTCCCGCTGGCCTTGCTGGCGCTGATCATCCAGGCGCTGGCCCCGGTGGCCGCCTCGGCGATGACGGCCGCGGCGATCGCATCCATCGATCCGTTCGGCGGCGCCGTGATCTGTCATGCCGAGCCGGGCGCCGCGCCGTCCGATCGCGAGTCGGACCGCACGGCGTGCGGCCTCGATTGCGTCATGTGCTGCGTGCTCCACGCCGCAGCCGCAGTCGATGCGCCGCCGGCGCCGGCCCACGCCGCTCCACTCCGGAGCACGGCGCGCATCGATTGGTTCGCGCGCGAGTTCCGGCTTGTGCGACTCGTCCCGTGGTCGCAGGCACAACCCAGAGGGCCTCCTCCTCTCTCCTGAGTTCAGACGTCGTCATCGGCGCGCGACAGCGCGCACCGATCGGTTGTGCATCAGGAAGACCGGCCATGGGAGCCGGCGTTGGGGAAGTCTCACATGTTTCGTCATCATGCCCTTGGCGGCGTGAGCGTGATCGCCTTGCAATTGGTGCTGTTGCAGCCGGCCACGATCGCGCACGCCCAGCCCGCGGGAGAACTGCCGCCCGTCACGGTCGACGCGCCGCGCGCGGCGCCACAGCGCACGCCGCGCAAGCCGGCTGCGCAGGCGGCCGCGGTCAGCAGCCGCGCGCCACGGCCGACAGCCGCCTCCGCGGCCAACGCCTCCGGCCAAGGCGTGGCCGCATCCGACCGGGCATCCAGCGCGAGCGCCGCGCGGGACCAGCTCGGCCAGTCGCCGTCCGGCCAGACCGCGACCACGATCGACCGCAGCCGCTACGACGACCGGCCGGCGTTCTCCGTCAGCGACATCCTGCGCGAAAGCCCGGGCGTGTCGCTCAAGCAGGGCAATGGCCCGCGCGATCTCGGCATCTCGATCCGTGGCTCCAATGCCCGCAATGGCTTCGGCATCCGCAATATCGTGCTGTTCGACGACGGGTTTCCGGTGACGCAGCCGGACGGCCTGTCGCGCAGCGACCTGATCGATCCGCATGCCTATGGTGCGGTCGACGTGATCCGCGGGCCGTCCTCGGCCCTCTTTGGCAACTATGCGACGGGTGGCGCGATCAACTTCCGGACCCGCCCGGGCGGTGCGATCAACGGCGCCGAGATCGGCAGCGAGGGCGGCAGCTTCGGCTATCTCAGCAACTATCTGGCGTTCGGCAAGAAGGTCGGCAATTTCGAAGGCTCGCTGTTCACCAGCGACGTGCGCGGCGACGGCTATCTCGGCAACAGCTGGTTCAACACCCAGACGGTCAACTTCCTCGGGACGTTGAAGGTGACATCGGATGACCGCTTCACGGTCAAGATCATCAACAACGAGCTGTCGACGCGGCTGCCGATCCGGTACACGCTGAGCCAATACTATCAAAACCCGTATCAGCAGGGCTGCACCACCGGGAAGTCGCTAGCGGGCGGCTGTGCGACCGTCGGACTCAACAAGAACGGCTTCAATTCGGCCGGTGGCGTCGACCAGGAGACTGCGCTGCAGGCCGGTCTCGGCCGTAATGACCGACGGACCATCGTGGGTGGCCGCTGGGAACATGATTTCGACAACAACACGACCTGGCGCAACCAGTTCGTGTTCGACGATCGCAACATCAGCCAGCCGACGGGATCGACCAGCGCGATCGGCGACTATCCGTCCTACAACTACATGAGTGACGTCACCAGGCGCGGAGAGATCTTCGGCCTGGAATCCACGGCGTTCTTCGGTGCCTTCTACAACACCCTGACCGCCTCGGGAGATACGCGCTTCGTTGTTCCAGGCGGCAACGCGGCGCTCGGGCGGCTCTCGGCGAACACGTGGAGCGAGACGACCAACTACGGCTTGCGCGCACGTGAGGAGCTCAAGCTGACGGCCGCGCTGACTGCGGTGGCCGGCCTTGGCTGGGAACGCACCCATCTGCGCGGCGTGAACACGGCCTATACCTATACCGGGCTGGCCGGCGCCACGACCACGAGCATCACCACCGCGGACCGTCAGTTCGATAACCTCGCTCCAGAGCTGGCGATTCTGTACAAGGTGAACAGTGAATGGCTGCTGCGGGCCCGTGTCGCCACCGGCTATGGAACGCCGCAAGCCTCGAACCTGTTCGTTCTGCCGACAGGCGCTTTCGGCAACAACACCCAGCTGCAGTCCCAGACCAATCTCGGCTACGATATAGGCTTGGACTGGACGCCGAACCGGGCGGTGACCGTGAGCGCGACCGGCTTCTATGAGTTCTTCCGCAACGAGATCGTCACACAGGCGGTCACGGGAGCGCAGAACACGTCCTACACCTTCAACGCGCCGCGCTCGGAACATCGCGGTCTTGAGCTGGCAGCGGATTGGAGGTTCCTGCCGGGCTGGCGGTTCACTGCCGCCTACACCTACCTCGATCAAGTCTACACCGACTATACTGAGAACGTCGTAGACAGCGTGACCAAGGCGCTCTTCAGCTTCAACCGCGCCGGCAACAAGATCCCCGGCATTTCGCCGAACGAACTGACCGCACGGATCGGGTACGATCACGATCGCGGCAGATTGGCTGGACTGGGTGCCTTCGTCGAGGTCCAATGGAAGGATTCCTTCTACCTGGACAACGCGAACCTGCAGAAGGCGCCCGGTTATGAGCTGGTCAATCTTAACGTCCACTACAAGACCGACCTTGCCTCAGAGACGTTCAAGTCGATGAACGTCTTCTTCGAGATCCGCAACGTCTTCGATCGCACCTACATCGCGTCGGCGAATAACGTTCAGAACGCGGTGAACTCGGGCGTGCAGGTCTTGGCGACCACTGGGACGATCTACGCCGGCTCACCACGGGCCTTCATGGCGGGCATGAAGGTGGCATTCCGATGAGGACGCACATGACAACGTCACGGCTCAGAAGCAGTCTGCTCGGACTGGCGATCGGTCTTCTCAGCGCGCCGATCGCGGCGCAAGCCCAGATGGTGCATCAGCACGGTTCGGACGCGGCCTGTGAGGGCACCGAGCTCCGATGCGCGACCAAGGTGACGCCGTTCTTCGCCGAGGACGGCAAGCTCTGGCTGGCCTGGATGGCCGGAGGGCGCGTGTCGGTGGCGGGCTCGACCGACGGCGGCCAGAGCTATTCCGCGGCCGTGCCGGTCACCGAGCAGCAGCTCAATCTGGACTGGGGGCCTGATGCCAGGCCCAAGCTCGTCGTCGACGGCAAGGGCGCGCTCGCGGTGGCGTTCTCGATCTTCCGCGATCAGGCTTTCAATGGTCAGGTGCTGTACACGCGCTCCGACGATGGCGGCAAAAGCTTCGCTCCCTTGCGTCCGATCACATCGAGCAACGAGAGCCAGCGCTTCGAGGCGCTGGCACTCGACCAGGACGGCACCGTCTTCGTCGCCTGGCTCGACAAGCGCAACCGCGCGCCGGCCAAGGCAGCCGGGCGTGCCTATGAGGGGGCAGGGCTGTTCTTCGCGTCGTCGCAGGACCAGGGCGCGACCTACGCCGAGGCTGCGCTCGCCCAGGACAACACCTGCGAATGCTGCCGGCTCGGTCTTGCCTTCGCCGGGCCGGGACGTCCGGTGGTGGTGTTCCGCAACATCTTCGAAGGCAGCGTGCGCGATCATGCCGTGGTCACCTTCAGCAATCTCACGACGCCCGGCGAAGTTTATCGGGTCAGCACCGACGACTGGCAGATCAAGGCCTGTCCCCATCAGGGGCCGAGCCTCGCGGTGTCGCCGTCCGGCGCCTATCACGTCGCCTGGTTCACCAACGGCAAGATCCGCAAGGGACTGTTCTATGCGCATTCGCGCGACGGCGGGCGTACCTTCTCCGAGCCCATGGCGATCGGCCAGGCCGATCGCAATCCGACCCGTCCCTACGTGCTCGCGACCCCGGACGCGACGACACTGGTTTGGAAGGAGTTCGACGGCGAGCGAACCACGGTCATGATGATGCAGTCCCGCGATGATGGCGAGACCTGGTCGAAGCCGCGCGCGCTTGCCAGCACGGACAATGCGTCGGATCACCCGCTGCTGGTCGCGCGCGGAAAGCAGATCTTCCTGTCTTGGATGACCAAGGCGGACGGCTATCGGTTGCAGGCCATCGGAGACGAGTCATGAAGAAGACCTTTGCGGTTCTTGCGGTCCTTGCCCTTGCAGCCTTGACGGGCCCGAGCACGGCGGCTTCGCCGTCGCTGAAGCCGTTCGAGCGCGGCAGCTGGCGGGAGGTGTTGCGCGCCCATGCGGGACGTCCGACCCTGATCCATTTCTGGGGCGTGACCTGCGGCCCCTGCAAGATCGAGTTGCCCCAGCTCGGCAAGTTCATGGCCGATCACCCCGAGATCGATGTGGTCACCATCAGCGCCGACCTGGTGCCCAATCTGAGCACCGCGACCCAGGCGATGCTGGACAAGGCGGGGCTGGCCGGCGCCGAGAACTTCATCTTCAATGACGGTTATGCCGAGCGGCTGCGCTTCGAGGTCGATCCGTCCTGGCAAGGCGACATTCCGCGCACCATGCTCGTGACCCGCGATGGCGCCATCGAGACCATCGAGGGCAGCGCCGAGATCAGCGACCTCGACAAATGGTCCCAGGCGCAGGTGCGGCCGCATTAGGGCGGTGGAGGGCCAAGCTCGGCCGGGCCGCGCCCCGCGCGTTCCGGAAACCGGCGTGCTTTCGCCGTTCATCCTCCGCTTCAGCGAAACCAGTAAAATGATCGGGAATACGGTGGCTTAGCCGCTTTTTCTCAATCCCAGTCTTGTGTTTTGCCGCCTGATCCGGTTTGACTGCGCCAGCCCGAACCGAATCTCGAAGGCCCAACCCATGCGTTTGTCGCGGTTTTTCCTGCCCATTCTGAAAGAAAATCCGAAGGAAGCCGAGATCGTCTCGCACCGGTTGATGCTGCGCGCCGGCATGCTGCGGCAGGAGGCCGCCGGCATCTATGCCTGGCTGCCCCTCGGCTTCAAGGTCCTGAAGAAGATCGAGCAGATCGTCCGCGAGGAGCAGAACCGCGCCGGTGCGCTCGAATTGCTGATGCCGACGCTGCAGCTCGCCGACCTCTGGCGCGAGAGCGGCCGCTATGACGCCTACGGTCCGGAGATGCTGCGCATCAGCGACCGTCACAAGCGTGAGTTGCTATACGGGCCGACCAACGAGGAAATGATCACCGAGATCTTCCGTGCCTATGTGAAGTCCTACCGTAACCTGCCGCTCAATCTCTATCATATCCAATGGAAATTCCGCGACGAGCAGCGTCCGCGCTTCGGCGTGATGCGCGGCCGCGAATTCCTGATGAAGGACGCCTATTCGTTCGATCTCGACGAGGCCGGCGCGCGGCGTGCCTACAACAAGATGTTCGTCGCCTATTTGCGCACCTTCGCGCGGATGGGCCTGAAGGGCATCCCGATGCGCGCCGAGACCGGCCCGATCGGCGGCGATCTCAGCCATGAGTTCATCGTGCTCGCCGAGACCGGCGAGTCCGGCGTGTATTGCGATCGCAACGTGCTCGATTTGCCGATCCCGCCCGCGTCGGTCGATTATGACGGCGACCTCACGCCGATCATCAAGGAATGGACCTCGCTCTATGCCGCGACCGAGGACGTCCACGACGGCGCCCGCTTCGTGGCCGAGGTGCCTGCGGAGCGCCGCGTTCATACCCGTGGCATCGAGGTCGGCCAGATCTTCTATTTCGGCACGAAGTATTCCGAGCCGATGAAGGCGCTGGTCGCCGGTCCTGATGGAGCCGAAGTCACGATCCATGGCGGCTCGTATGGTGTCGGCGTGTCGCGTCTCGCCGGCGCCATCATCGAGGCCTGCCACGACGACGCCGGCATCAAATGGCCGGAGGAGGTCGCGCCGTTCCGCGCCGTGATCCTCAACCTGAAGCAGGGCGGTTCGGACACTGATGCGGCCTGTGAACAGCTCTATCGCGATCTGCTCGCCAAGGGCGTGGACGTGCTCTACGACGACACCGAGCAGCGCGCGGGCGGCAAATTTGCCACGGCCGACCTCATCGGCATTCCCTGGCAGATCATGGTCGGGCCCAAGAGCTTGGCGGAGGGCAAGGTCGAGGTGAAGAATCGCAGCGACGGCGCCCGCGAGATGATGTCGCCGGCCGATATCGTGGCCCGGCTCGGCGCTGGAACCATGGCGAGCTGAGCCGTTCGTTCGATCATCGGATTATCCACCGGGGTAGCCAGCCCATTTCAGGCCAATCCGGCCACAATCGGCCCGAATCATGGGATGATCGCGCAATGGATAACGCCATGACCGAACCCGTGCAGACCGCGCCCTTCGCGCCCTTCGAGTGGATGCTGTCGGGGCGCTATCTGCGTGCCCGGCGCCGCGAGGGATTTATCTCGGTCATCGCGGGGTTCTCGTTCCTCGGCATCATGCTCGGCGTCGCGACGCTGATCATCGTGATGGCGGTCATGAACGGCTTCCGCAAGGAGCTGCTCGACAAGATCCTCGGCCTCAACGGCCATCTGCTGGTGCAGCCGCTGGAATCGCCGCTCACCGACTGGAAGGACGTCTCGGAGCGGATCTCGCAGGTGCAGGGCATCCGGCTCGCCGCACCTGTGGTCGACGGCCAGGGCCTCGGCTCATCGCCGTTCAACGCGTCGGGCGTATTCATCCGCGGCATTCGCTCGCAGGATCTGACCAACCTGACCTCGATCGCCAAGAACATCAAGCAGGGCACGCTGGAAGGCTTCGACGAGGGCCAGGGCGTCGCCATCGGCCGCCGTCTCGCCGACCTGCTTTCGCTGCATGCAGGTGACAGCATCACGCTGGTTGCGCCGAAGGGCGCGGTGACGCCGATGGGCACCACGCCGCGCATCAAGCCCTACAAGGTCGCGGCGGTGTTCGAGATCGGCATGTCCGAATACGATTCCAGCTTCGTGTTCATGCCGCTGGCGGAGGCGCAGGCCTATTTCAACCGCAACAATGACGTCACCGCGATCGAGATCTTCACCAGCAATCCCGACAAGGTGGAGCAGTTCCGCAAGACGGTGACCGAGGCTGCGGGCCGGCCGGTGTTCCTGGTCGACTGGCGCCAGCGCAACTCGACCTTCTTCAACGCGCTGCAGGTCGAGCGCAACGTGATGTTCCTGATCCTCACCCTGATCGTGCTGGTGGCGGCGCTCAACATCGTCTCCGGGCTGATCATGCTGGTCAAGGACAAGGGCCAGGACATCGCCGTGCTCAGGACGATGGGCGCCTCGCAAGGCGCGATCATGCGGATCTTCCTGATCACCGGGGCCTCGATCGGCGTGGTCGGGACGCTCACCGGCTTCATCGTCGGCCTGCTGATCTGCATGAACATCGAGACCATCCGGCTGTTCCTGTCGTGGCTGACCAACACCGACCTGTTCGATCCGACGCTGTACTTCTTGTCGAAGCTGCCGGCGGAGATCGATGCCGGCGAGACCAGCGCGGTGGTCATCATGGCCCTGACCCTGTCCTTTCTGGCCACGCTCTATCCCTCCTGGCGCGCGGCCCGATTAGACCCGGTCGAAGCGCTTCGCTACGAGTGAGGCGCTGATGGAAGAGCAGGGGGCAGAAGACGTCCCGGTCGTTTATCTCCACGAGATCAAGCGCCGGTACATGCAGGGCGAGAAGCAGCTGACGATCCTGGACGGCGCCAAGCTTGCCTTGTGGGCCGGGCAGTCGGTGGCGCTGGTGGCGCCGTCGGGCTCGGGCAAATCGACATTGCTGCATATCGCGGGTCTGCTGGAGAGCCCCGACGAGGGCGAGGTCTATGTCGGCGGCACGCCGACGTCGCAGCTGACCGACATCGAGCGCACCCAGATGCGCCGCACCGACATCGGCTTCGTCTACCAGTCGCACCGGCTGCTGCCGGAGTTCACGGCGCTGGAGAACGTGATGCTGCCGCAGATGATCCGCGGCCTGAAACGCTCGGAGACGGTGAAGCGGGCGAGCGAGATCCTGGCCTATCTCGGGCTCGGTGAGCGCATCAAGCACCGCCCCTCCGAGCTCTCCGGCGGCGAGCAGCAGCGCGTCGCGATCGCACGTGCGGTCGCCAACGCGCCACGTGCGCTGCTGGCGGACGAGCCGACCGGCAATCTCGATCCCGGCACCGCCGAGCATGTCTTCCACGCCCTGATGCAGCTCACCAAGGCAACCCGGGTCGCGATGCTGATCGCGACCCACAACATGGAGCTGGCCGGCCGCATGGACCGACGCGTCTCCATCGTCGCCGGCAAGGTCGTCGAGCTGGATTGAGCCTAGAAGCGATCAGGGTCTGATCACCGTCATCTTGAACGGCTCGCGGTGCGCGGCGGCATGGGCCACCGCCGCGTTGGCGTGGTCGAGACCGAAGCAGGTCGGTTCGAACTGCGCGAGGTCGAGCAAGCCGCCCCTGATCAGCCCCACCATCTTCACCGTCGCGGTGGGCGGACACATCCAGACGCCGTGGATCGTGATGCAGTCGCGCATGATCCAGGGATAGGGCAGATCGAGCCCGGGACCGCCGAGCATGCCGACGCCGCCCATCAGCACCACTCGCCCATATGGACGCACGGTCATCACGGCCGACCTGACGACATCGGTCGTGACCGAGGGCGGCATGATGTCGAGCACGCAGTCGATCGGGCCGGACGCAGCGCGCTTCATGCGCTCGGTATCCTCGCTTGCGACGCCGGATAGTCTGACGGGATGGACGCGTGCGCCGAACCTGCGCGTGAGCTCGGCCAGCATGGCCTCGTTGCGGCCGGGCGCGACGACCGCAGCAGCCCCCATGGCGAGCGCCACGGCAACGGCGGCGCTGCCGAACCGGCCGGTAGCGCCGCTGACCAGCACGGTCTCGCCGGGTTGCAGATGGGCGGCGAGAAAGCCGCCATAGGGCACGAGCAGTGTGCCGAGCGCGCACCATCGCGCAGCATCATCAGGATTGATGACACCGATCGGCTTGGCGTTCTCCGTCGGCAGCCGCATCCGCTGCGCGAACGAGCCGTGCCGGAAATACTGCTGAAGCTTCAGCCCACCAGGTCCCCGCGCGCTCAGGCCCTGCAGGGTGATGTCGGGGGCGAGCGCGTTGTCGCGTGAGCGCACGGTCGGATCGCAGAACACCCAGTCGCCGATCGCAAGATGCGTCGCGTCGGGGCCAACAGCGCTGACCCGGCCGATGCCGCTCGTTCCGGGAATGGCGGGCAGCTCCAGCAAATACTTTCGTTCGCCGCTGAATACCTCATTCGCATAGGACAGCACGCCGGCCGCGGCGATGTCGACGATGACCTCGCCGGTGCCGAGCACGGGGTCCTCGACCTGCTCGATCTCCAATGGCGATCCAAGACGCTTCAGCACGGCTGCCTTCATGATCGTTCTCCATTCCACGGGTAGCGGGACGGGAGACTGCCGGTCTATGCTGTCGGCGAGAAGGCCTGGTATTATCCTAGGACTAGCTGGGCCCAGTCTGGAACCCTTCCGCCTAGGGAGCGCGCCATGAGCGATCCAAGACATGCCGCACTCGGCAGCTTCCTGCGCTCCCGGCGCGAGAAGCTGGCGCCGCAAGCGGTCGGGCTCGCGGCCGGGCGACGGCGGCGCACGGCAGGGCTACGCCGCGAGGAAGTGGCGGAACTCGCCGGCATCGGCGTCGACTGGTACATCCGCCTCGAGCAGGGCCGCGCGGTGACGCCGTCACCGTCGACCATCGATGCGCTGGCGCGCGCCCTGCGCCTCACCCGAACGGAGCACGCGCATCTCAAGGCGCTGGCGCGCGCACCGGCGCGCAAACCCTTCGCGCGTGAACAGGTGCCGCTCGGACTGCGCGAACTGGTGCAGAGCCTGAATCAGCCGGCCTACATCTCGGGACGGCGCTGGGATGTCCTGGCCTGGAATGATCAGGCCGACGAGATCTTCGGCTTTTCACAGCTCGCCGACGAGGATCGCAACACGCTGCTGCTGATGCTGTGTGTGCCGGGCGTGCGCAAGCTGTTCGGAGCGCAATGGAAGGATCTGGCCAGACGAATGGTCGCGCAGTTTCGCGTGACCTACGATCTGTGGGCCGGCGATCCTGCATTCGTGGATCTGCTCGCGCGGCTGCGCGGCGGCAGCCGCGAGTTCGATGAGTTGTGGGCTGCCCACGACGTCAAGGCACTCGCTGCGGGCGAGAAGCTGCTCGATCATCCCAAGAAGGGGCGCGTGAAGCTGCGCTACGCGACGTTTCAGTCGAACGACGACCCCGCTTTGAAGCTCGCGATCTACTACACGTGAGCACCGCGATTGTCTGCGGACATCAGTGCGATCAGCGGCGATCGCAATGCATGTCCACCTATCGAGGCGATCATACAATCGTCGGTTTTGCGGATGATGGTGCTACTCATTCGCAAGATGGTCAGCGGTGCCTTGAAGATGCGCCGTCGAGACACGAGAGTTCCTCGGTGACGGGAAAATGGCCCGATCACAACTTCGGCACCGCCCCGCATTGTGGCGCGCGATGGACGTTGGCCACGACTCCTCCACATATCCTATTAGTTGTTTGTTCATGTAGCAGCAAAACCCTTGAAAAATAGGCGTTTGCGTCAAATCCCATAAAAGCCGGAAACAACCTGTTGAGTCCGCCCAACACGTGATGTGGCGACGCAAATGCAAAGGGCATGAGCACTGCGTCGCTGCGCTTGTTTTTGCGACGGAAGAGAGGGTCTGGGGACCTTGGGACAAAAGCTACGGAGTTCGATGATGAAAACGCTTTACGGCGCAGCGGTGGGGCTCGGCGCAATGGCCGTCGCGACGTCAGCTTTGGCGGCTGATCTTCCGATGAAGAAGGGGGGCTACACCAAGGCTCCGCCGGCCGTGATGGCGACGGTCTATGACTGGGGCGGCTTCTATGTCGGTTTCAATGCCGGCGGCGGCTCCAGCCGGGACTGCTGGAACCTCGTCTCGAACGCCGGCGTTGCGGTGAATCCGGCGGCCAATCGCGAGGGCTGCTCGGGCGGCGGCGGCGCCGCGGTCGGCGGTCAGATCGGCTACCGCTACCAGATGGCCAACTGGGTGTTCGGCGTCGAGGCGCAGGGCGACTGGGCCAACTTCAAGGGCACCAATCGCAACCTGATTCTGCCCAATGTCAGCGACCGGTCGCGTACCAACGGCTTCGGCCTGTTCACCGGCCAGGTGGGCTACGCCTTCGACAACGTTCTCTTGTACCTCAAGGGTGGTGCCGCGGTCGTCGGCGATCGCTACGACACCTTTACGACTGGCACCAATGTCATGCTCGATCGCGCCAATACAACGCGCTGGGGCGGCACGGTGGGCGCTGGCCTCGAATACGGCTTTGCTCCGAACTGGTCCGTCGGCGTGGAATACGACCACATCTTCCTTGGCAACAAGAACCTGAATTTCGTTGCCGCCGCGGGCCAGCCCGCGATGACTCACCGCATCAAGCAGGACGTCGATATCGGCCTGGTCAAGCTGAACTACAAGTTCGGTCCGGGTTTCGGACTCGGCATGATGCACTGACGATTGGTCAGATCGGCCTAAAAAAATTCGTCGAGGTCTTGGCCTCGACGAGCTTTTCTCTGAATGCCACCGCTTGACAGAGGTCGCGGCGGAAGATCCGAGCGACGGCGTCCTCCGTCCGACGTCAACTCCGCTCAGTCCTCTTCGAACACGAACGGGTTGGGGAAGGGCGCGTAGGGATTCGGTGCCGGCGGCCGCGGCTTGATGCGCTGCCGGTTCGGATAGGGATAGGGCGTTGCGCGCGGATCGTTGCTGACGCCAGCGAAATAAGGGTTGGCGATGCAGGTCAGCAGGCGTCCCGACGCCGTCGCTTGACACTGCGCGTAGGTGTCGAACGTGCAATTGCTCAAGCCTGGGTGCTGATCGCCCTGCAGGCAGAACGCGTGCCTGACTCCGACGGCGTGAGCCGGAGCATGGGCTGCGACCGCGAGGCCGGCTGCAGCCAGGGCCGCATAGAACACGTCACGCATCAACGATCTCCCTTCATCCGGTGATGACAACCTTCGCCGCGTTGCATGACAAAGCGATGCGAACAGGTCGCCTCGTGTGTAGTCGGTCGGCCTCGTCTTGCAAATCACAAAGTTCCATCAACACACTGTGATTGCAGATTAATTTCCAGACATGTCTGGGGTGCCTTCAGAAGCACCCTGTGACCCTCAGGCTACAGCAATTCCGCCATGGATCGTTAAGAGGTGCGGCTGGCCTGGGGGCCAAATGAGACGAGACTGGACTTTCAGATGAAGAAACTTGTGTTGATGACGACGGCGCTCGTGGTGCTGGCCTCGCCGGCGCTGGCCGCGGATCTCGCCGCGCGTCCCTACACGAAGGCGCCTGCGCCGATGATGGCCGCGATCTATGATTGGAGCGGCTTCTACATCGGTGCGAACGGTGGCGGCGGCTGGAGCCACAACACCTGGGATCTGGTCGGCGGCGGCCGCGAGGGTTCGCATGATTCGTCGGGCGGCACGATCGGTGGCCAGTTCGGTTATCGCTGGCAGATGGGCCCCGTCGTGTTCGGTGTCGAGGCGCAGGGCAACTGGGCCGACTTCACCGGCGACAATGTGAGCGCGCTGTTCGCGACCCGCAACCGCACCAAGACCGACGCATTCGGTCTGTTCACCGGCCAGGTCGGCTACGCCTTCAACAACGTGCTGCTCTACGCCAAGGGTGGTGCGGCCGTGACAAGCAACACCTACACGATCACCAACTCGGCGACCGGTGCGTTCCTCGGCTCCAACGACGACACCCGCTGGGGCGGCGTGGTCGGCGCCGGCCTCGAATACGGCTTCGCGCCGAACTGGTCGGTGGGCGTCGAATACGACCATCTGTTCATGGACCGACAGACCGTGAGCTTCGGCGCGCTCGGCTCCGAGAGCATCAAGCAGGACGTCGACCTGTTCACGGCGCGCCTGAACTATCGCTTCGGCGGCCCGGTCGCGACGCGGTACTGAGTCGCTGCGCGTCCGTTCCCTTGAGCATGCAGGCCCCGGCGCAACCCGCGCCGGGGCCTTTTTCTTGCCGATCGAGATCAATTAACCAAGCAACCGCATCGGCAGCGAGACGACTTCCCGCCGCGCTTGACCTGAGAACGAAAAAGGAACATTGTTCTTCATATGTTCTGACTCAGGGAGGTCCCCATGCTGAAGGTTTTCGTCGAAGAAGCCGCCGCACTGGCGTCGATCACGCTGTTCGTCGGGATGATCGCGCTGTGGGCGCAAATCATTCCACAGCTTTGATTTTTCGAAGGGCGGCCCGGCTGGGGAAAAGCCGGACAGCCGTCCGGGCCGCCGGACTCGCGCGCGACTGATCCGATATCATACCCAAAGCGAGTCGGTCGCGGGATCGCGGATCCCGAGATCGGTCATCTCCCGACTGGACCGGCGCGCAGCTTTCGGAAGCCCTCAAGCGAAGTTGCAAGGCGAGCATGTCCAGCGCCGGATTCGTCCATCTCCACGTCCACTCGGCCTATTCGCTGCTGAAGGGCTCGATCAAGATCGCCAAGCTCGGCGAGCTCGCCAAGGCCGACCGCCAGCCGGCGCTGGCGCTGACCGACACCGACAACATGTTCGGTGCGTTGGAATTCTCCGACAAGATGGCGGGCTACGGCATCCAGCCGATCGCGGGCTGCGAGCTGGCCATCGATTTCGGCGACATGGACCCGAATGCGCGCAATGCGGGCGCGGTGGCGCAGCCGTCGCGAATCGTCCTGCTGGCCGCGAAGGAGGAGGGCTATCGGCATCTGATGCGGCTGAATTCGCGGGCGTTCCTGGAGACGCCGACGCATCAGGCGCCGCACATCAAGTTCGACTGGCTGACGGAGGGCGTCGATGGCCTGATCGCGCTGACCGGCGGACCGGACGGGCCGATCTCGCTGGCGATCCAGCACGACATGGTGGCGCTGGCCGCCCAGCGGTGCGAGCGGCTGGCGAGCCAGTTCGGCGATCGCCTCTACATCGAGCTGCAGCGTCACGGCGTCGAGCGCGAGCGGCGCGTCGAGGGCGGGCTGATCGACATCGCTTATGACAAGGGCCTGCCGCTGGTCGCGACCAACGAGCCGTATTTCGCCAGCACGGACGATTACGAGGCGCATGACGCGCTGCTGTGCATCGCCGGCGGCCATCTCATCGCCGACACCGAACGCGTGCAGCTGACCCCCGATCATCGCTTCAAGACCCGCGCCGAGATGGCGGTGCTGTTCGCCGATCTTCCGGAGGCGCTGGCCTCGACGGTCGAGATCGCCGAGCGCTGCTCGTACCGGCCGCGCACGCGCAAGCCGATTCTGCCGTTCTTCACGGTCGGCGCCGGCAATGGCGCCGATGCCGTGGACGCCGCCAGCGCCGAGGCCGCCGAGCTAAAGCGGCAGGCGGAGGAGGGTCTCGAGCGCCGCCTCAAGGTGCACGGCATGGCGCCGGGCATGACCGAGGAGGACTATCAGAAGCGGCTCGCCTTCGAGCTCGACGTCATCATGCGCATGAAGTACGCGGGCTACTTCCTGATCGTGTCGGACTTCATCAAATGGGCCAAGGCGCACGGCATTCCGGTCGGTCCGGGCCGCGGCTCCGGTGCAGGCTCGCTGGTCGCCTGGGTGCTGACCATCACCGACTTGGACCCGATGCGGTTCGCGCTGCTGTTCGAGCGCTTCCTCAATCCCGAGCGCGTCTCGATGCCGGACTTCGACATCGACTTCTGCCAGGACCGCCGCGGCGAGGTGATCTCCTACGTGCAGCAGCGCTATGGCCGCGACCAGGTGGCGCAGATCATCACCTTCGGTACGCTGCAGGCGCGCGGCGTGCTGCGCGACGTCGGCCGCGTGCTGCAGATGCCCTATGGCCAGGTCGACAAGCTGACCAAGCTGGTGCCGCAGAATCCGGCGGCGCCCGTCACGCTCGCCGCCGCCATCGAGGGCGAGCCGAAGCTGCAGGCGTTCCGCGACGAGGACCCGGTCGTGGCGCGCGCCTTCGACATCGCGATGCGCCTGGAGGGTCTGACGCGGCACGCCTCGACCCACGCCGCGGGCATCGTCATCGGCGACCGGCCGCTCAGCGAGCTGGTGCCGATGTATCGCGATCCGAAATCGGACATGCCGGTCACCCAGTTCAACATGAAATGGGTCGAGCCGGCTGGCCTCGTCAAGTTCGACTTCCTCGGCCTGAAGACGCTGACCGTGCTCGACGTCGCGGTGAAGCTGTTGAAGCAGCGCGACATCCATGTCGATCTCGCGACCCTGCCGATCGACGACGCGCCAAGCTACCAGATGCTGGCGCGCGGCGACGTGGTCGGCGTGTTCCAGGTTGAAAGTCAGGGCATGCGGCGGGCGCTGATCGACATGCGCCCCGACCGGTTCGAGGACATCATCGCGCTGGTCGCGCTGTATCGCCCGGGTCCGATGGCCAACATCCCGACCTACTGCGCCCGCAAGCACGGCGAGGAGGAGCCGGAATATCTGCATCCGATTCTGGAGCCGATCCTGAAGGAGACCTTCGGCGTCATCATCTACCAGGAGCAGGTGATGCAGGTCGCGCAGCAGATGTCCGGCTATTCGCTCGGCGAAGCCGATCTTCTGCGCCGCGCCATGGGCAAGAAGATCCGCGCCGAGATGGACAAGCAGCGCGTCCGCTTCGTCGAGGGCGCCGTCAAGAACGGCGTACCGAAGGACCAGGCCGACACCATCTTCGACCTGCTCGCGAAGTTTGCCGACTACGGCTTCAACAAGTCGCACGCGGCCGCCTACGCGCTGGTGTCCTACCATACCGCCTACATGAAGGCGCATTATCCGGTGGAGTTCATCGCGGCGTCGATGACGCTCGATCTCAACAACACGGACAAGCTCTCGGAATTCCGCGCCGAGGCGCAGCGCCTGGGCATCAAGGTCGAGCCGCCGTCGATCAACCGCTCCGGCCCGACCTTCGAGGTCAGCGGCAACACCATCTTCTACGCGCTCGCCGCGCTCAAGGGCGTGGGGCCGCAGGCGATCGAGATGATCGTCGAGGCCCGCAGCAAGGGCGGCCCGTTCACCTCGCTCGCCGACTTCGCCAGCCGCGTCAGTCCACGCGCGATCAACAAACGCATCATCGAGACGCTGGCCGCGGCCGGCGCCTTCGATTGCCTCGACAAGAACCGCGCCCGCGTGTTCGCCGGAGCTGACGCCATCGTCGCCGCCTGCCAGCGCGCCAACGAGGCTGCGACATCAGGCCAGAACGACATGTTCGGCAATGCGGCCGATGCGCCCGCGATCATCCTGCCGAACATCGAGAACTGGCTGCCGGCCGAGCGCCTGCGCCGCGAGTATGATGCGATCGGCTTCTTCCTGTCCGGCCATCCGCTCGACGACTACGCCGCCGCCTTGAAACGGCTGCGGGTGCAGAGCTGGGCCGAGTTCTCGCGCGCGGTGAAAACCGGCGCCACCGCCGGCAAGGTCGCGGCGACCGTGGTGTCGCGCATGGAGCGCCGCACCAAGACCGGCAACAAGATGGGCATCATGGGCCTGTCGGATCCGACCGGCCATTTCGAGGCCGTGCTGTTCTCCGAAGGGCTCGCGCAATATCGCGACGTGCTCGAGCCGGGTGCAGCCGTACTGCTGCAGCTCGGCGCCGAGCTGCAGGGTGAGGACGTCCGCGCCCGCGTGCTGCATGCCGAGCCGCTCGACGATGCCGCCGCCAAGACCCAGCGCGGCCTGCGCATCTTCCTGCGCGACACCAAGCCGCTCGATTCGATCGTCAAGCGGCTGCAGGGGGATGGCGCTGCGGCCAATGGCAATGGTGCCGCAGCCAAGAGCGCCGCGGCGCCGCCGCCGCGAGCCGCCGCCGGCGAAGGCGAGGTCTCGCTTGTGATGATGCTCGACCTGGAGACCGAGGTGGAGATGAAGCTGCCCGGTCGCTTCAAGGTTTCGCCACAAATTGCAGGCGCCATCAAGGCCGTGACTGGCGTGGTCGAGGTGCAGCAGCTCTGAGGCGAGCCGATTTTCGATGGGGCGGCCTTGGCTTGGCTGTCCTGCTCGGAGGGGCGCGGGCGAGGTGGAACGAAAAAGCTGCAACTTCGCTGTTCCGGCATGCCTCCGTTCAACCGCGGTTCAGCCACCCGCGCGCTGTATCCGGGGCAGGTGCCTCGATAAGGGCTCGAACCGTCATGCGCTTGGCCAAGATCAACTCTCAGACTATCGTCCCCGTCGCGCTTTGCCTGCTCGCGCTGGTAGGTTTATCGCGGCCTGCTGCAGCGCAGCAGCCCGCACCGGAGAAGCGCATCGCGCTGGTGATCGGCAACAGCGCCTATACCAAAGGCACCCTGGCCACGGCGGCCAATGACGCCGGCCTGATCGCGCAGACCTTGCAGGCGGCGGGCTTCGACGTCGTCGGCGCGCGAGACCTCGATGCCGACACGCTGCGCAAGAGCTTCCGCGATTTCATTCACAAGGCGCAGTCGTCCGAGGGCAACACGGTGGCGATGGTCTATCTCGCCGGCTACGGCATGCAGCTCGCCGGCGAGAACTACTTCATCCCGGTCGATGCCAATATCGCGAGCGATGTCGACATCCCGACCGAAGGCCTGCGGCTCAGCGACTACATCCGCCAGCTCGCCGCGACGCAGCTGAAGGCCGGCGTCGTCGTGCTCGACGCGGCGCGCCAGCAGCCGTTCATTTCAGCTGGTCCGACGATTGCGGGCGGGCTCGCGCTGGTCGAGCCGGACAACAACATGCTGATCGCGTTCAACGCCGCGCCCGGCACGATCGCTCCGAGCGAGACCGGCAATTACGGCGTCTATGCCCGCTCATTGGCGGAGATGATCCGCACCGGCGGCCTGTCGCTGCCGGAGGTATTCGACCGTCTGCGGTTGCGCGTCAACGAGGAGACCAAGGGCGCCCAGGTGCCGTGGGATGCGCAGAAGATCCAGGCCACCTTCACCTTCTTCGAACGGGCGCCTGATGCGCCGGCCCCGCAGGTCTCGCCCGAGCAGACCGCAGCCCTTCGCGCGCGGCCGATCCGCGAGCTGCCCGTGCAAGAGGCCTATACGGCGGCTCTCGAGCGCGACACGCTGCAGGGCTATGAGGATTTCATCGCTGCCTATCCGGGCGATCCGCTCGCCCGGCGCGTGCGAGCCATCGTCGCCGCGCGCCGCGAGGCGCTGACCTGGCGGCGCACCTACCGCACAGACAGCGCGGAAGCCTATTGGTCGTATCTGAAGCGCTATCCCTACGGCGCCCACGCCGCGGATGCGCGCCGGCGGCTGGCGATCCTGTCGGCTCCTCCCGAGCCGCCGCCGAGCTTCGCCATGATCGAGTACGACGTGCCGCCGCCGCCACTCGACGAGATCACCTATGTCGAGCGGCCGGTGCTGCTGTTCTCGGATCCCGATTTCGATTTCGTGCCGCCGCCACCACCGCCGGTCTACATCCTGCCGCCGCCACCGCCTGAGTTCGTGGAGCTGCCGCCGCCTTACGCGCCGGTCGGCCTCTTCATCCTGCCGCGCCCGGTGTTCGTGCCGATTCCGGTCTATGTCCGCCCGCCGGCCTTCGTCGCGCCTCCGCCGAACAACATCATCTATCAGAACATCCACAACACCACCGTCATCAACACTGTGATCAACCGGCCCGCGCCACCGTCCGGTCCGATCTCGGCAGGGCCGGCCGCGACCACGCCGCCTGCTGCAGCGGTTGCGCCCGCTTTGCCACCGGCCGTCATGCAGCGCGCCACGCTGATCCAGCAGGGCAAGGTGCCGCCGCCGCCAACGGGACCGGCTGCCACCGCCGCTGGTCGGCCGGGCGCGCCGCCCGCGATTCAGGCCAATGCTCCTCCAGGCCGTCCTGCGCCGCCCATCGGTGCACCTGGGCAGGGGCCAGCCCCAGGGCAGGGGCCGGCCAATATCAATGCGCTGCCAGTGCCGGGCCGCGGTGGCCCGCCGGTCCCGCCGTCAGCGCAGGCGCCGAACGCGCGTTCGCCCGCATCGGCAGCGCCTGCGCCAGCACCGT
>NZ_CAFI01000050.1 GCF_000239775.1 Bradyrhizobium sp. ORS 375 | reverse complement strand
AGGACAAAGACCACCATTCGACGCTCTATGACGATGCCTGGATGCCGAACATGCAGCGCATCACCTGGAACGGCGTAGCGCTGCATGGCGGTCCGCTGCCGGGCTATGCGGCCTCGCATGGCTGCGTCCGCATGCCCTACGGATTTGCCGAGAAGCTGTTCGACCGGACCTGGATCGGCATGCGCGTGATCATCGCGCCCGGCGATGCGGCGCCGGTCGAGTTCTCGCATCCCACCTTGTTCAACCCGAGTGCCGACGCCGTCGCCGCCGTACCGTCGCGCGCTGCGACATTGAGCCGCGAGGCCGAGGACGCCGCCAGGGTCGCCGATGAGGCCAAGTCGGCCGCGGCGGCCGCCGAGCGGGACGCCAAGGCGCTGAAGGCATCGCTGCGCAAGCTGGAGCAGGCCAAGGCGCGGGCCGAGGCCGAGCTGAAATTCGCCGACAAGAAGGTGGCCGCGGCCAAGACCGATCAAGCCAAGGCGCAGGCGGAGGACGCCAAGCAGAAGGCTGAAACGAAGGCGACGGAGGCGGCGGCGCAATTCGAGGCTGCCAAGACGGATGCGACGGCGAAGCTCGCCGCGGCTGCCACGACGAAGGACGCCGCCAAGGCGGCTACCGCGAAGAAGTCCGAGACCAGCAAGGCGGCGACCGAGGCGAGGCTCGCAGCCGAGCCGGTGTCGGTCTACATCAGCCGATCGACGCAGATGCTGTATGTCCGGCGCAACACCCACAAGCCGGCGCCCGACGGCGGCGGCGAGGTGTTCGATACCTCGATCGAGTCGCCGGTCACGATTCGCGATCCCGACCGGCCGCTCGGCACGCATATCTTCACGGCGGTGGCGCAGAACGGCGCCGGGCTGCGCTGGACGGCGGTCACCATCGACGACGGCGACGACGCCAAGGATGCGCTCGACCGCATCACCATTCCGAAGGACGTGCTGGCCCGGATCGCGCCGACGGCAGTGCCACGCTCGTCGATCATCGTCTCGGACGAGCCGCTGTCGAGCGAGACCAACTATCGTACGGAGTTCGTGGCGGTGCTGAGCAATCAGCCGCAGGGCGGCTTCGTCACGCGGCGGCCGACCACCAATGTCGACGTCGCGAGCGGTGACGGATATGACGACGGCTTCGGCAATTTCTTCCAGCGCAGCTGGGACGGCCAGCCGGTGGCGCCACCGCGCCGGCGTGGCCCGCCGGTCTATTACCGGCCGGTGCAGCCGAGCTGGTGGTGACCAGCCGGGCCGCTGGCTGACCACGCCCGGAGCGTGGTCAGCCGCCTCGTGAATCGGTCCACCAGGTCAATTGCGGCCTGCGGGCACGACGCCGGGCCACTGAATGACGAATGGCTGGACGAGTTGCGGCTCGGTTTCGGTCGTGCGCGCAACGCGACGGACGCGATGCTTGGCCGTGCGGCTGATTGAGCTGGTGGCCTCGCGGGCGGTCTCGATGCGGGCGACCTGCTGGCGGATCTCTCCGGTGGTGGAGCGCAGCTGGTCGATGCCGATCTCGTTGGTCGCGGCCGCCGCGCGCAGCCCGCCGAGCTCGGCCGAGGTGTCTTCTTGCGCGGTGCGCAGGCGGATGGCCTGGCGCTTCAGCAGCGCGATGTCGGATTCGATCTTGTCGGCCACGTCGCGGCGGTGCGCCTCGGTCTCGTCGGCGGCGGTGCGCAAGCTCGCAAGGCCGGTCTCCGTGCTGGTGAGGCTGGCGCGCAGCTGGATCAGCTCGCCGGACGTATCGTTCTGACGGTCGCGCAGCCTTGCGGTCTCCGCCTTGAGCTGACCGAGCTCCGCGGTCAACGCGGCGACGCGGGTCTCGAGCGAAGGCGACTGATCCATCGCAAAGGAGAAGCTTTTGGCGCCGCCGCCGCTCCACCAGATCACGCCAGCGCTCGCGGCAAGCGCCAGGCTCATGGCTACACGGAGGGAGGCCGTGCCGCTCTTCGGCGGAACGTCCGGCGTCTTGGTGGATTTGTGCATCGATGGCTCTCCGGGATTCGATTGAGAGCATTATGACCATATTAAGGTTGCCAATGTTCTAAGCGCACTGCGTTCGCGCGACATTCGAAGCACGTAGATTTGCGGGGCGCGCGTGGACGGCATCGGCTGCTCAACTACAAAGATGTGCGCTTCAAGGTGCGGTAAGCCATCGACGCATCCGAAGGTTGTCATTGGGGAGTATCACGCCGCGAGCTCGGCTCGATGTCACGGTGTCCTTCGGGATCAGGCTGCTGTTCGCACGCGAGGCTCACCCAGCGGAAAAGCACTTCGCAGCCTGATCCGATCATGATCTAAGTCGCAGCCATGTCCGACACCCCGAACACCGCCGCCCCTCTGCCCTTCGAGCAGCTCGCCGAGGCGATCCGGCATCGCCGCTCCGTCTACGGTCATATCAGCGGGCTCAGGATGGAGCGCTTCGCGCCGGGCGAAGCGTGGTCGATCTTGCCGTATCGCGACGTGTTTGTCGGCGACAGCGATACCGGCGTGATCCATGGCGGCGTCGTCACCGCGATGCTCGACGAGAGCTGCGGCATGGCGGTGCAGCTCGCGCTCGACGGCGCCAGCGCGATCGCCACGCTCGACCTGCGCATCGACTATCAGAAGCCGGCGACGCCCGGGCTCGACATCAAGGCGCATGCGGTGTGCTACCGCGTCACCCGCTCGATCGCCTTCGTGCGCGCCACCGCCTACCAGGAGGAGGAGAGCGAGCCGGTTGCCACCGCGACTGCCTGCTTCATGATCGCTGCCAACCGCACCAACATGCTCACGGATCGCCCCGCTTTCACCGGCGCGCCGCCGCCGCTCGAAGCGCCCGAGGATGCCACGGGCCTGTTTGCCAACAGCCCCTTCGCGCGCTGTCTCGGCATTCGCCTGGCTGGCGACGACACGCTGGTGATGCCGTTCTCGCAGCAGATCATCGGCAATCCCGTGCTGCCCGCGATCCATGGCGGCATGACCGGCGCGTTTCTGGAAACGGCTGCGATCGTCACCGTCATGCGCGAGCTCGGCGTCTCGCCGCCGAAGCCGATCGGCCTCACCATCAACTATCTCCGCTCGGGCCGTGCGCTCGACAGCATCGCGTCCGCGTCGATCGTCAAGCAGGGCCGCCGCGTCGTCGCCTTCGAGGCGCGTGCCTGGCAGGATGACGCCACAAAGCCGATCGCGACCGCGTTCGGTCATTTCATGCTGCGGCCAGCGCCGGGGCAGGAGCAGGACTGAGCCGCGAGCGCAACCGCGCGCGTCGAGAGCCGATCACGGCTGGCGCAGGATCTTGTCCATCGTCTTGCCGCGCGCAAGCTCGTCCACCAGCTTGTCCAGATAGCGGATCTCCCGCATCGTCGGCTCTTCAATCTCCTCGATGCGAACGCCGCAGATCATGCCCTTGATCAGGGACCGCGCAGGATTCATGGCGGGCGCCTGCGCGAAGAACGTCTCGAAGTCCGTCTGTTGCTCCAGTTGGGCCTCGAGCCCGCTGTGATCGTAGCCGGTCAGCCAGCAGATGATCTGATCGACCTCGGCCTTGCTGCGTCCCTTCTTCTCGCCCTTGGCGACGTAGAGCCGGTACACGCTCGCGAAGCTCGTCGTGTAGATGCGGTGTTTCGCCATGCGCGCCTCCTCTCCCGGATTGATATCACGCGGCAGCCTACGGGTGCAGCTGTGACCAGAGTATCAGCCGGGCAGGAACATCGGAAACGACACGCCGAGCGACCACGCCAGGATCAGGCCAAGCCCGATGCCCTCCGCCATCGGTGAGCCGGTCCTGCGGCCGACGCAGCCGCCGATCAATCCGAACACGATGAAGAACAGCACGATGACAGGAATGATGATCAGCAGGAAGAACAGCCGTCTGAGATCCAGCGCCACCGCGCCGCCGAGCGAAGCCAGGAAGGCAGCCCGTATCCACAGCGTCCGCCACAGCGCGGCATGGCCGCTTTGGTTGGCGATGCTGTCCGCCAGCATGGCGGGAACGGCGCCGACGGCGATCGCGGCGATGATCGGCAGACGGGCCGGGATCGGCATGAACGAGGCGACATAACGGTCGAGCGCGCCGCCGAATATGGCGATGCCATAGGCAGCGAGTGCGAGCGCCGCGAGCCAGGCCACGCGGCCGAAACGAACACCCATCAGGCGCAGCAGCGCCAGCGACAATGCGCCGTAGACGAACAGATGCACGGCGAGATAGTCGGCCACGAGCACCGGCAGGAAGCGTGTGTTGACGAAGCGCAGCGCGAGCGGCGTCACCACGGCCGGCAGCAGGGTGGCGATGGCCAGGTTACGAAAGGGAATCGGACGCGGCGCCGCATCGCTCTTCGGCAGCAATTCGGTCAAGGGCCACGCCAGCTGCACGATGCCTGCGAGCAGCAGCGCAATCGCGCCTCCGGTGGCGACGACCGGGCCGCTGCTGGTGCGGCCGAACACCTGGTCGAGCCAATCGCGCGCCTCGCGCAGTGCCGTCGTCGAATACAGCACGCTGACATGCTCCACGCCGGGAGCCACCACGGCACGGCGGCCGCTGCCCGCGGCGGGATCGCCCACTGTGTCGCCTTCGCGCGCGGCGGGGTCGGCACGCTTGAGATTGCGCAGCGCATCCCCCCGCAGCGCGCTCTCCCATTCGCCGGTGATGATCAGCAGGTTGCGCGGTGCGTTGGCCGTGACCGCTTCCGAAAACATCGAGATCGCCACCGTCGCCGAGACGCGCGGATCGGCCAGCGCCTGGCGCACGATAATATCGGACGCCATGGAGTGCCCGAGCAGCGCCACACGGCCGTCGGCGCCCGGTAATGCCAAGGCGGCGTCGGTGACGCGGCCGATCTCGCTCATCAGCTTGCGCGTGGTGCCGTCGACGCGGGTGACATCGCCCGACATCGGCGTCGGATTGCGGCCATGGCCTTCGAAGTCCAACGAGACCGCGAGATAGCCGGCCTGCGCCAGAGTCAGCGCATAGGCCTCCATGAACTGGCGCGAGCCGGCGAAGCCGTGCGCGATGACGACCACCGGTGCGGCTGCGGCGCCCTCGCGCCGATAGACCGTCATGGGCGTCGTGCCGGCCTGCAGCTGCGTGATGCTCACACCGTCGCGCGCGGCTTCGAGCCGCCAGAGTCCGGCTGCGCAGAGCGCAAGGCCGGCCAGCGCCGCCGCCAGCAAGGCGACGCCGCGCATTCCAATGGCGTTTCGTCTGCGCGTCGCGCCGTCCATGACCTGCTCCGTTCCGGCCAAATCTAGCTGACGGATCTGTCGGACGACAGCGCCATGGGCGGCGACGGCACGCATCGGGACATGGCCGGCGATCGAACGAAATTTGCGCCGCTTCGTTGACAAGCCCCGGAGGAGCCATATTCGTTGCATGCCGAAAAGGAGCGCTCATGAAACCTGACGTGATCTGCCTGATGGCCTCGAGCGTCGATGGCCGTACTCTGCCGAGCCGCTGGCGCCCGAAGGGATCCGGCGATCTGTTCGAGCAGGTGCACGACCAGCTCGGCGGCGATGCCTGGCTGATCGGCCGCGTCACCGGCCAGGAATTCGCCAAGGGCACGGCCTATCCGGCCACGACGACCGAGCGTTTTCCGCGTGAGACCTGGATCGCGCGGCGCGATGCCAAGGCCTATGGCATCGTGCTCGATGCCCACGGCAAGATCTGCTGGGGCCGATCGGATATCGGCGGCGATCCAATCGTGGTCGTGCTGACGCAGGCCGTCTCCGATGCGCATCTCGCCGGTCTGCGCGGCGAGGGCGTCTCCTACATCTTTGCCGGCGAGCGGCAGCTCGACCTGGCCGTCGTGCTCGATATTGTCGCGCGCGAGCTCGGCGTGAAGCGGCTGCTGCTCGAGGGCGGCGGCGGCGCCAACGGCGCGTTCCTGCGCGCCGGCCTGGTCGACGAGTTCAATCTCGTCCTGTGTCCGGCCGTCGACGGCGCCAAGGGCGCGCCCAGCGTGTTCGATTCCACCGACAGGGAGGCGGGCGAGCGGGCGCCGATCACGGCGATGACGCTCGAGAGCAGCACGGCGCTGGCCGGCGGCGCGTTGTGGCTGCGCTACAAGATCACCAACGGCTCTGCAGTGCCGGCCCAGGCCAGCCATGGCTGAAGGACGGGATCACATCATCGTTGTCGGCGCCGGTGCTGCGGGCCTGATGGCCGCGCGCGAGCTGACCTCCGCCGGACGTCAGGTGACGCTGCTGGAAGCGCGCGATCGCTGCGGCGGGCGCATCCATCCGCTTGCAGAGGACGTGTTCGGCTACCGAGCCGACGCTGGGGCTGAGTTCATCCATGGCGAGGCGCCGGTCACCTATCGCTTGCTGAAGGAGGCTGGCCTCTCGGCGCAGCCGATCGAAGGCGAGCGCTGGCATGTCGATAACGGTGCATTCACGCGCAACGATCCGGCCGACCGGCAGATGGAGCGGCTGCATCAGGTCCTGGCGACGCTGAAGGAGGATCTCACCGTCACGGCGCTGCTCGATCGGCATTTCTCCGGCGCGGAGTTCGCGGCGTTGCGCGACTCCGTGCTGGGCATGGTCCAGGGCTACGACGCTGCCGATCCGGATCGCGCCAGTGTCTTCGCGCTCCGCGAGGAGTGGATGGGCGGCGAGCGCGGCGGACAGGCGCGCATCGTCGGCGGCTATGGCGTGCTGCTGGATCATCTTGTCGCGGAATGCCGCGCGCGCGGCGTGAGCTTCGCGTTTCAATCCGTCGTGACGGCGATCGAAAGCGTTGATGGCGGCGTGACCGTTCATTGTCGCGACGGCCGCACGCATCGCGGCGACACGGTCATTCTCGCCGTGCCGTTGCCGCTGCTGCAGAGCATCGCGCTGCCGCCATCGATGCGCGGGCAGGTCGCCGCTACGGCCGACATCGGCTTCGGCAACGTCATCAAGCTGCTGCTGCGCTTCGGGCGGCGATGGTGGACGACGATGCAGGGCCACGATCTCTCGGACATGCTGTTCATACTGTCGGATGCCGAGGTGCCGGTGTGGTGGACGCAGCATCCGAGCGATCATGCCGTGCTGACCGGCTGGCTTGCCGGACCGCCGACCGACGCCTTCCAGGCGCTCGACGAGACGATGCTGATCGAGACAGGATTGGCGGCGCTGGCGGGCATCTTTGACAAGCCCGTGACCGTGCTTCGGCAGGACCTCCTTGCAGCCCATGTGACCGACTGGGGCAAGGACCCGTTTGCGCGCGGTGCCTATTCCTATGCGACGCTGGCGACGCGCCGCGCGCAGGACGTGCTCACGCGCTGGGACGGCGGGCCTGTGCTGATCTCCGGCGAGGCGCTGTATCAGGGGCGCGACATGGGGACGGTCGAGGCGGCGTTGGCGAGCGGTCTTGCGACGGCGCATCGCATCCTTGCGCGATGATGGCGCGTGATGTTGCGGTCGCAGGACCGTCGCTCTATCGTCGGTTGGTCACGATACAAAAGGATCCCTCATGCTCGACCACGTCGGCTTTCCGGTCTCCGATTTCGCGCGCGCCAAGGCCTTCTACACCGCCGCGCTGGCGCCGCTCGGTTATGTCCTGATGATGGAGATCACCGACGCGCAGACGGGCGGCCATGGCGACCACGCCGGCTTCGGCGATGGCCGGCCGGATTTCTGGATCGGCACCGGCGGCAAAGCCGCGACCTCGACGCATGTCGCGTTCCGCGCCAAGGATCGCGCCACCGTCGATGCGTTCCATCAAGCGGCGATCGCGGCCGGCGGACGCGACAATGGCGCCCCCGGGCTGCGGCCGCACTATCACGAGCACTACTACGGCGCCTTCGTGCGCGATGCGGACGGCAACAATGTCGAGGCGGTCTGCCATTTGCCGGAGTGAGGTGCTCTCCGACTACACCATCACCGGCATGTGCTCGGCGGCCGCGGCAAGGCTCGGCGCGACCACGATCTCGAGCTGTTGGCGCAGCCAGCGGTGCAGTGGATCGTCGTGGTGGCGCAGGTGCCAGACCATGTACATCGGCATGACAGGGCAGGGCACCGGCACCGGCGCAATCGCAAGGCCGCGCAGCATGTAGCCGCGCAGCAGGCTCGGCAAGGTCGCGATCATGCGGCTGCCGCGCAGGAACGGGCCGATGCCGCCGAAGCCCGGCACCTGCGCGACGAAGCGCCTGACGATGCCGCGCTCGGCCAGGACCTCGTCGATGTCGAGCCGGCGGCGCGGCTCGTAGAGGACCGTGACATGGTCGCTGGCGAGATAGTCTTCCAGGCTGTCAGGCGGCTCGCGCTGGCTGGCGTCATAGAACACGCGATAGCTGTCCTCGAACAGCCGCTTCTGCAGGATGTCGCTGCCCTCGGGCGGGCGCGGCGTGATGATCAGCTGGCAGTGCTCCTCGCGCAGCATCTCCGGCGTCGGCGCGCCCGACGGGATCACGCGCAGGCTGAGGCCCGGCGCCTGGGCGCGGGCGTAGCGCAGCAGCGTGGGCAGCAGCAAATCGCGCTGCAGATCGTTGGCTGCGATCGTCACCTGCGCGGAGATCTTGGCCGGCTCGAACGCGGCGGCGTGTGAGAAGCTTCTGAGATCGTCCAGCAGCGCGCGGGCGCGCAGCGCCAGCAACTGCGCATGGGCTGTCGGCACGATGCCGCGGCCGGATTTCACGAACAGCGGATCGCCGGTGATGGCGCGCAGCTTGTCGAGCAAATGGCTGACAGCCGACTGCGTCACGCCGAGCCGGTGCGCGGCGCGCGTCACCGAGCCCTCCTCGATCACGGCGAGCAGCAGCTGCAGCAGGTGGCCGTCGAGGTCCAAATGATCGAATTGGCTCATGGATCAGATCGGCCTGATGGCCTTTATCGGCGGTGTGTTCCGGCAATACTGGCGGGCATGGAACGCGCCGCGTTTGATCCAGATCAAGCGCGGCCGCTCAGAACGCTTTCAAGGGAGGTACCAATGTCCGCAACATCGGCCCGGCAGCCCGTGCCCGGCACTACCATCTTCGACGGCGAGCAGGCCCGCAAAGGCTATGCCCTCAACAAGATGTGCTACTCGTTCAACGACGCCGCCAACCGCAAGGCCTTTGTCGCCGACGAGGACGGCTATTGCGCCAAATATGGTCTCAACGCACAGCAGCGCGCCGCGATCAAGAGCCGCAACGTGCTGCAGCTGATCGAGGCCGGCGGCAACGCCTATTACCTGGCAAAATTCGCCGGCATCTTCGGGCTGGACATGCAGGACATCGGCGCACAGCAGACCGGACTGACCAAAGAGCAGTTCAAGGCCAAGCTTCTGGCGGCACGGGGGTAAGCATCATGGCAAAGATCGTCGGCAGCATCACCACCTCGCACGTTCCAGCCATCGGCGGCGCCATCGCCAAGGGGCTTCAGCAGGATCCGTATTGGAAGCCGTTCTTCGACGGCTTTCCGCATGTCCGCGAATGGCTCGCCAAGGTGAAGCCGGACGTCGTCGTGCTCGTCTACAACGACCACGGGCTCAACTTCTTCCTCGACAAGATGCCGACCTTCGCGGTCGGCGCCTGCGAGAGCTACAGCAACGCGGACGAGGGCTGGGGCATTCCGCAGACCGCGCCGTTCAAGGGCGACAGTGAATTGTCGTGGCACCTGATCGAGCATCTGGTGAAGGAGGATTTCGACCTCACCACCTGCCAGGAGATGGTGGTCGATCACGCCTTCACCCTGCCGATGGCGCTGTGCTGGCCGGACCAGAAATGGCCGGTCCGCGTCGTGCCGGTCGTCGTCAACACCGTGCAGGCGCCGCTGCCCTCGGCCGCGCGCTGCTACAAGCTCGGCCAGGCGCTGGCGCGGGCGATCGAATCCTGGCCGAAGGACGAGCGTGTCGTCGTGATGGGCACCGGCGGCCTGTCACACCAGCTCGACGGCGAGCGCGCCGGCTTCATCAACAAGGACTTCGACGAGAAGTTCATGGCCAGCATGGTCGACGACCCCGCCTGGGCGACGAAGTACTCGACCGCCGAGCTGGTCGAGCTGTCGGGCACGCAGGGCGTCGAGCTGCTGAACTGGATGGTCGCCCGCGGCACCTTGCCGGAGAAGGTCCGCAAGGAGCATGCGAACTACCACATCCCGATCTCGAACACGGCGACGGGACTGATGGTGCTGGAGCCGGCGTAGCGGCTTTTATTCGTCTGACTTGTCGGACGGGAATGACTCAAATCCGGTCCGACAACAAACATCACGCGGTATGGGTCCCGGCTCGAGGCCGGGACGACAGCGGAGGGGCGGGGCGCGACCGCGCGCTAAAATCGCCGGTGGGTTAGGTACGACCGCGCCACATCACCGGTGTCGTCCCGGCGAACGCCGGGACCCATACCGCGGATGCTGTCGAGGGACGTTGGTGTCAGTTGCTCACGTCGGCGCGCACCGCCCGTGTGG
>NZ_CAFI01000051.1 GCF_000239775.1 Bradyrhizobium sp. ORS 375 | reverse complement strand
CAGCGGCACGGGAAGTGCTGCTTTGAGCGATCGCTCACCTTCATGTCGAGCCGCAGAGCGGGGAGAGGTTACTCCGTCGGAGTTGGTAGAGCGCCTCAATCTTCGCGGACAGCTACTTCTTTCCGCCCACGGTCTGCCGCACCTCGAACCCTTCAAACTGTGGCGGACCGAGATAGAGCGGCTTGTTGTCGCCGGCGCCCTTGTGGGCCATGCGGAAGGCTTCGGACTTGGTCCAGTCCTCGAAGGCAGTCTTCGAAGCCCAGATGGTGTGCGAGGCGTAGAGCGTGTGGTCCTCGGCCTCCGGGCCTTTCAGCAGATGAAACTCGACGAAGCCGGGCACCTTGTCGAGATGGCTGTCGCGCGACAGCCAGACCTGCTCGAAGGCGGCCTCCGAGCCCTTGGCGACGCGAAAACGATTCATGGCGATGAACATGCTGATCTCCTGGATGATGTGCCGCTGAGCCCAGGAATAGCAGAGTTCGCGCCGCGATGCGCCTGCGGCGATCGTCACCGAGGTGGCAATGTCCTGCGCGATCGATGGTTCGCGATCGCCATCTTGCGTGGCCGATGGTGGATCGGGAGCGACGCGCAGGCCCTACGCCACCAGCCCCTTCATCGGCTTCACGGCCGCGCTCTCGGGAAAAACGGAGTTACTGAGCGCGCGCTCGCTGACGCCGAGATGATCGGCGAGCACGCCCTTGAACACCGCGCGCAGATCGGTGGTCGGCGCGAGGTCCCGGCCCTGATACAGGCTCGCCATTTTGAGCGTCGGCCAATCGGCGATCACGCGGCCGCCCTTTACGGCGCCCCCGGCGAGCAGCGCGATCGTGCCGGTGCCATGATCGGTGCCCTGTGTGCCGTTGATCTTCGCGGTTCGCCCGAACTCGGTCGCGACGACGATCACCGTATCGCGCCAATGCGCGCCCAGCCCGCTCTCGAACTCGGCGAGCGCGCCGTCGAGGCCTGACAGCAGCTGCGCGAGGCGGCCGACCGCGCCGCCTTCATTGGCATGCGTGTCCCACCCGTCGAACGCCAGCGCCGCGATGCGCGGACCGTCATCGGCCGCCATCAGCTTGGCCGCGCCGCGCGCCACCTGGCGCATCGCCGCGATCTGGTTGCCGCCCGGCTTCGACTTCATGTCGTCGCCGAATGCGACCTTCTCGAGCTTCAATCCTTGCGACAGCGCCGACGCCAAGGCGGGATCGCGATGCGCATAGAGATCGACCAGGCGCATGGCCGTGTCGTCGTCGGCCTGCGGCAAGGTCACCGGTGCCCAGCCCACGGTGGGCGCGGCGCCACGTAGCACCAGCGGCGCGGTCGGCCCGACCGCGAGCGCGCCGGAGACGCGCGGCCCGCGCGGCAGCACCTCGAGCGCGCGGTTGAGCCAACCGGATTGCACGCGGCCCGGACCGGCAAATCCACTTTCGAGCACGTCCTGCCCGTCGAAATGCGAGCGCTCGCGATACGGCGTCGCGACCGCATGAATCACCGCGGCCTGCTTGTCGCGAACCATGCGGGCAAACTCCGGCATCGACGGATGCAGCGCGAAAAACGCATCGAGCGGCAGCGCCGGATGCGGTCCATCCGCCGCGAGCGCGATCGCGCCATGCAGCCCGGCGTAGTCGGGATCGCCGATCGGCGCCACGGTGGCGAGCCCATCGAGCGCGCCGCGCAGGATGACGACGATCAACCGCGGATCGCGCTGGTCGGCAGCGCGGGCAAATTTCGGCAAATACCCCCAAGCGGCGAAGGACGCGCCCGCCAGCAGCAGATGGCGTCGCGAGGTCAGCAGCGTCGTCCTGATCTGATCCATCGTCATCTCCTCTGGAATTCCGGCGACATCAGCAGCAGCGCCAGCGCCTGCTGGCGCGATTCCGCACGCTCTATCGTGCGCCGCGTCTCGGTCGAGGCGGCATCGCCCGCGACGAGCTCGAGCAGGTCGCGGGGATCGAGATTGTTGCCGAGGCGCGCGCCGAGCTGCGCGGAAATGTCGAGCCGCAGCTTCATGCCCTCGGGCGCTGCCCACATCGCATTGCTGTCGGCAAATCCGTTCGGTCCGGCCGGCGCCCACAACGGCTGCCCCAGCGCATTGAGCGAGTTCAGATAGAAGCCGGGATCCTCGGGCACCCTCGCCAGCAGTCGGCCTCCCGCAATGAGGAACTCATAGGGCGAGCGGATCTTGGTCAGCGGCGCCGACCAGGCCTCGTCGGAGTCGACGAGCGCCAGCGTCATCGCTTTCAGGTCGCCGTCGCTCTTCTTGAACACGGCCTCCAGCCGCGCGACCAGCGCGGGCGGCGGATCATCGGCGACGAAATGACGGACGAGCTTGGTGGCGATGAACTTCGCGGTCGAGGGATGCCGCGCGATGTCGGCGAGCGCCGCCTCGCCCTGCGCGACGCCGTCGTCCTGATAGACCTTGCCCAGCAAGGTCTGCGGCCCCGGTTGATGGGCGTTGGCATTGAACACGAAGCTGCCCGGCGCGCCATTGCGGCCGTTGCGGCGGCCAAAGCTCCAGCCGGTGATGATGCGCGCCAGCGACGTGACGTCTTCCTGAGTGTAACCGCCACCGACGCCGAGCGTATGCAGCTCCATGATCTCGCGTGCGAGATTCTCGTTGAGGCCACGCTTGCGATTCTGGCCGGCTCGCGAATCCGGGCCGAGCGATTCTTGATTGTCGAGAAAGAACAGCATGGCCGGATGCTGCTCGACCGCCTTCAGCATGTCGGCGAACCGCCCGAGCACATGCGGGCGGATCGCCTCGCGCTCGAACGCGCCGGCCCACATCCGCGCCAGTTCGCCCTTGCCGGCCGAGATGCAGAAATGGTTCGACCAGAACGCCACCAGGCGTTCGGTGACGCCGCAATCGGCGAGCACCGCGCGCTGCAGCCGCGCCAGCGCTTCCATGCGAAACGTCTTCTGAACGACGTTCGGCGGCTGCTGCGGTTGCGATGGCTTGGCGGGCGCCTGCATGGCCGGCTCGCCGGCCGCCATCGTGCCGGTGCCTGTCGGCGTTGACGGGGCCGCAGCCGGCTGTGTGTCGGCGCCATTCATCGACAGACCGCGTGTTTGGCCGGGCGGCTCTGCCGATGGCTCCGATTTTGCCGCCGCTTCACGCGCCCGCTTCACCTCATCCTGATAGGCAAATACCGCGTCGGCGAGCGCGGGGGTTCCCTGCAGACCTGGCAGCTCGAGCAGCGCGCCCGTGGGCCGGCCAAGCTCGGCCTTGACGAAGCCAAGCGGGTCCGCCGCCGCATTGACCAGATCGCCCGAAGCGCCGCCGCGCGCGCCGAAACCGAAGCGGTTCAACGCGACGAGTGCCGCCTGCGGATCACGCGCCATGCCACGCCCTCATCAAGTTCTGCGCCAAAGTGAGTGCGCCGGCATCATGAGACGGTTCGATACCGCTGTGCTGGCGCCCGGTGTTGCAAAGCACTATACTTGTCCGAGCAGATGAACCGGACGTGAAAAGAGCGCGCCGCGCGTGGTTCCGAACGTGACAAATCGTTTAGCAAACGTTACCGCGCGAAAGCTGACCTGCGAGTCGTGCGGCACGGAGTTCACCTGCGATCCCCATGGCGACTGCTGGTGCTTTCACGAGACCGTGCGCCTCCCGCTGCCGAAGGCCGGGCAGAATCCGTTCAAGGACTGCCTGTGCGTCACATGCCTCACGACTCTCGCCCGCACATCGGAGGCGACCTCGTGACGCGCTGGCACGTCGAAGCCGTTCTGCTCGACATGGACGGAACCCTGCTCGACACCGAGAAGGTTTATCTCGAAGCCTCGATCGCGGCGATCAATGCGCTCGGCTACACCGACGGCGTCACCGAGCTCTGCCATGCCATGATCGGCATCCCCGGACCGGACAATGAGCGCACCTTGCGCGATCATTTCGGCGACAATTTTCCGCTCGTCGAGGTCAACCGGCTGTTCGCGGCCAAGACCGCCGAGATCCTCCAGGCCGGCATGCCGCTGAAGCAAGGCGTCATCGACCTGCTCGATGCCATCGAGGCGGCCGGTCTGCCGAAGGCCGTCGTCACCTCGTCGTCGCGCAGCACGGCGGGCGAACATCTGCGGCTGGCGGGCATCGACCACCGCTTCGACGCGGTGCTGACGCGCGACGATGTCAGCCGCGCCAAGCCGCATCCGGATCTCTATCTGCTCGCGGCGGAGCGGCTGCGGACCCGGGCGCCCGCCTGCGTCGCGATCGAGGATTCCAATCCCGGCGTCGCCGCGGCCCACGCCGCCGGCGCGATCACGCTGATGGTGCCGGACATCGTGCCGCCCACCGATCAGTCGCGCGAGAAATGCGTCGCCGTGCTGCCGCACCTCGATGCCGTGCGCGAGATGCTCGGCATGCGCCTGCCGTCGATGCCGACGGCGGGCTAGCGCGAACGCTGCGGCGCCGCTCTCATTCGCCGCGGCAGCGCCGCCTGGACCAGCGCCCGCGCGGCCTCACCCGCCGTCTCCATATAGCTGGCGTCCCGGTGCAGCAGCACGACTGCGAACGAGCCGTCGAGCAGCAGCAGCATCTGCCGCGCCAGCTCGCCCGCGCTTTCGATACCCGCCTCGGCGAACGTCGCCTGCAGCCAGGCCTCGAACTTCTTCTTGTGCGCGGCGCCGATCTTGATCGCGGGATGACCCGGCAGATTGGCGAGCTCCGCCGTCGTGCGCAGGAAGCCGCAGCCGCGCCATTTCGGGTGCCGCGCAGCCTTGGCGAGATGGCGGAAGATCGCCGCGACCTTGTCCGGCAAGGCGCCCTCGGCTTCGTCGAACCAGCGCTTGAACAGCACGAGGTTCGGCTGGTCGCGCGCGGCGAGATAGGCGGCGACGAGATCGTCCTTGCTGCGGAAGTGATAGTACAGCGTCTTCTTGGTGATGCCGGCGTTCTCGGCAACGGCATCGACGCTGACCGCGCGGATGCCCTCGGCATAGAACAGCCGGCTCGCGGCGGTCAGGATGCGGGTCCGGGTCGGATCGGAGGAACGGGCCATGGCAGCGCTCGGTCGATGTATACTGACCAGTGAATATACCTCGGTCGTGCTCGCGCCTAGTCTTCGCTGCACCGACCGCCAGCCCGCGAGACCCGCCATGACAGATCCCGTCCTGCTTCACGTCTCCGATCGTATCGCCTTGCTCAGGCTGAACCGGCCAGAGCGGCTGAATGCGCTGAGCTATGCCCTGATCGACGCGCTGACGGCCGTGCTCGACCGCATCGAGACCGATTCCAACATCCGGGCCGTGATCCTCACCGGCGCCGGAGATCGCGCCTTCTCGGCCGGCGCCGACATTCACGAATTCTCGGAAAGCGTCCGCCAGGGCCGCGCCACGGCGCTGCGCGACTTCGTGCGGCGCGGCCAGGCGATGACCGCGCGGCTCGAGGCGTTTCAGAAGCCCGTCATTGCCGCCGTGAACGGGCTCGCCTTCGGCGGCGGCTGCGAGATCACCGAAGCGGTGCATCTGGCGGTCGCCAGCGATCGTGCCAGCTTCGCCAAGCCCGAGATCCGGCTCGGCATGCCGCCGACCTTCGGCGGCACGCAGCGCCTGCCCCGGCTGGTCGGGCGCAAGCGCGGGCTCGAATTGCTCCTGACCGGCGATCCGTTCACGCCGCAGCGCGCGTTGGAGATCGGCCTCGTCAACGCGGTGGTGCCGCACGATCAGCTGCTTCCGGCGTCACGCGCACTGGCGGCGCGCATCATCCGCCATGGGCCCGACGCCGTTGCCAGCGTCCTCACCGCAACGACGCGCGGCCTCAACATGGCGATCGGCGAAGGGCTGCAGCTCGAGAGCGAGCAGTTCGCCCGCCTGGTCGGCGGGTGCGATCTGGAGCAAGGATTGGCGGCGTGGCGCGACCGCTGATCGCGGCCCGCGCCTAGCGTCTAGGCTGGAAATCCCGGCGACTTGCGCGCCAGGCCATCAAAGGCGTCGAGCAGCCGCTCGCGCCAGGCGTAGATGCTGTCGCTCTCCTCCAGCAGCTTGAACGGGCTGACCACGCGCGCCCATTGGAAGCCGCCGAACACGATGTAGTCGGCATAATCGGGCGCGTCGCCGCCGATGAAGGCTTGCGTCTTCAGGGTCTGGCGCAGCGGCTCAAGCGAGCGGCGGAAGCCGATCACGGCCTGGTCGCGCGCGGCCATGATGTCCTCAAGGCTCTTGCCGAACCGCGCCTCGCGCGATGCGCGGAAATAGGCGGCATCCTCGGCGGCGAGGTTCTTGGGGATGTCGGCGATGATCAGCGGGAAGATGCCGCCGACGACGGCAATGTCGCCCCAGGCGTTCATGAAGCGCGCCATCGCGCGGCCACCGGGGCCGCCGAACAGCGACGGACGGTCCGGATAATTGTCCTCGAGATAGTTCGCGATCACCCAGGAATCGGCCACGGCGCGCTCGCCGTCGAGCATCACCGGCACCTTTTCCGAGCCGTGCGCCGCGATCGCGCTCTTCTCGGTGAAGCGCCACGGAATGGTCTCGGCGCTCAGGCCCTTGTGCGCCAGCGCCATCCGCGTGCGCCAGCAGAATGGGCTGAACGGACGCCCCGCATCGGTCCCAACGAGTTCGAACAGCTTCAGTGCCATGCCCGGTCGATCCTCCCCTTGATGGATCGGTTCTAGCCCAGGACACGGCCGTTGTCGCGCAGCAGCTGCGCGCCGGCGTCGGTGACAATGATGAAGAGGCCGGCCCCCGCGATCGCCTCGCGCGCGACATAGCCGAGATCGGCGGCATCCTCCCACACGGTCAGTCGCGGGCAGCTGGTGCGCCAGGTCGCGACCACCTCGGCGTGGCTGCGCGACGCACGCGCGATCCATTCGACGAAGTCCAGCACCAGCGGATCTGCGCTCATGCGTCCCTCATTCCGCGGCGACGGAGCGCTGCGCGAGCAGCAGCCAGCCGCCATAGAGGATGTAGTAGCTCGCGACCGCCGTGATGATGCGGCTGGCCCAGGTCCGGAACTGCTGCTCGCTCATCGCCTCCAGCAGCCGCCGCGCCAGCGTGGTGCCGAGCATCGATGCGGCGATCGCAACGAGGGCGAGCACGGGATCGAGGCCCGCGGCCTGATCGATGATCCCGCCGAAATAGATCAGCTTCGTGAGATGGCTCGCGACCTGGCAGGTCGCCTTGGTGGCCACGATCGACCGGCGATCGAAGCGCGCGCCGAGGAAGAAGGTGTCGAGCAGCGGGCCGGACACGCCGGTCATCAGCATCAGGCCCATGCAGATCATGCCGTACGTCGCACCCTGCCAGACGCTCTCCGGATCGGGCTTCAGCGAGGCCGGCATCAGCCGCGCCATGAACGGCGTGACGCCGAGCAGCAGCAGCGCCGCCGGCTTGTCCGGCACGTAGCGCACCAGCGACCACGCGCCGAGCGCCAGCGCACAGCCGATCAGATAGACCGCGACCGGCCGCCAGCGGATGTGCCGGCGCCACAGCACGGCGCGCCAGCCATTCGAGGCCATCTGCGTGATCGCGTGCAGCACCATCGCCGCCGGCAGCGGCATCAGCGCGAGCAGCACGCCGATCAGGATCAGCCCGCCAGCCATGCCGAACAGGCCGGACAGGAACGCCGTCGCCACCATCAGCAATCCGAGCGCTGCAATCAGGACGGGCGTCATGGCTGATCTCCTCTCGCAGCAACAATCTCGCACTGGCGGCGGCTGCGCAAACCGAGTTATCTTGGCCTCCATCAGTTTTCCTGAGGGCTCGCATGCGGCGGCTTCTGTTCCTGAACGGCATCAAGGCCTTCGAGGCGGCCGCCCGCACCGGCAGCTTCGCGGCCGCCGGGACCGAGCTCAACGTTTCCGCGGCCGCGATCAGCCGGATGGTCAACCTGCTCGAGCAGCGCCTCGGCGTGGTGCTGTTCGAGCGCAAGGCCAACCGGCTGGCGCTGACTGCCGCGGGCCGCGCCTATCAGGGCGGGCTGACGCCGATCTTCGATGCGCTGTCGAGCCTGACCGCGCAGATCATGGCGCCGTCGTCGATGCGCGTGCTGACGCTCGGCGTCGGCCCGACCTTCGCGATGAAATGGCTGATCCCGCGGCTCGCCGACTTCCGGAAAGTGGAACCGGACATCGAGGTCCGCATCACCACCGGTGGCGCGGCGGTGCCGTTCGGCGACGACTGGAGCTGCGGCATCCGGCTCGGCGACGGCGCCTGGCCCGGCCTCGTCGCCGAGCCGCTGTTCGCCGCCGACCTCGTGCCGGTCTGCACGCCACGGCTCGCAGCGACGCTGAAGCGGCCGGCCGATCTCAAGGGTCCAAGCCTGCTGCGCGTCTCCCACGCCGCCGAGGACTGGCCGTTGTGGCTCAAGGCCGCCGGCATCACCCGGGTGACCGCGCGCGGCACCGAGTTCCAGTACTACGGCCATGCGCTGCAGGCCGCCATCGACGGCCTCGGCGTCGCCATGGGCATCCGCCCCTATATCGACGACGATCTCGCGGCAGGACGGCTGGTTGCACCGTTTGCGCTGACCGTCCCCAAAGGCGAGCGCTGGTACTTGGTCTACCGCAGCTTTCAATCGGGGCAGCGTGATTTCACCGCATTTCGGCGCTGGATCATCCGCGCCGCCGCGCAATCCGCCAGACGGAACGCGCCGCGCAAGGACGCGATGAAAAAAGACGCCGACGTGTGAACCTCTTCACATTTGCCGAGACGTATCCATGCTGTCATTGCCGTTCGGGACATCAGGACTGGGCAATGACGTACTTGTACGAGGATTTCGCCATCGAGCCATTCGAGGCAGGAAAAGGCTTGTGGCACGCGCGGATTCGTCGCGCTGACATGACTCCCGTGGTGATCAATGGTGTCTCGTTTCCCTCTCTCGAAGTCGGCTTTGCATGGTCGGATGCAGATATGGCGATCGCCGACGCGAAGAGTCACATCGATCGGTTCCGCAAACGGTGGAGATAGTGCGGCGAATTTGCAGCCACTGAAGGATATCGCTCGAACCCCGGGAAAAGACGGATAGCGCAGCGTGGAGCAATCTCCGAGAGTGAGGGCTCAGAGAGTCCACTTCAACGCTGCAATCGAACGCTTCAAATTCGAACGCTTCAAAATCTGACGCTCCGAGCCGACATTCAAAACGCCAATTCGAAATGCCGAGTGTATTCGTAATGCGGACTGCAATTCATGGCTGAGCCTGCCCTCAAACACCTCACTTATTCGGTTCGCACGCGATGCCCGGACTGCGATGCGGAACTGAGCATCCTCAGCGTTATCAACGGCCGCGGCGGCTCCGAATATTGGGCCCTGCAATGCATCGCCTGTCACGGCGTCCATCTCGACATCGTCGATCCGCCGACCCGCCACTGACGATCGGCAGCTGATCATTTCGGCGTCCACCGCTCCCGGGCGCTCAGTTCCGGCGATCGCCCCCAGGCGGTCGCCGGTGAGTCCGAGCGGCTTATCCACAGACGCTGCTGCCAACCTGCTGTCAGCAGGGTCGTTGAGCGGGGCGCGTTCACTCTTTCATGTCGCCGCCATCGGTCCCATATTCGGGCCATGGCGAAGACCCCCGACACTCCCAAGACCACGGTCAAGGATACCGCGAAGAAGCCCGGCCGCGCGCCCAAATCGAAGGCGCATCGCCCGGATGTCCAGCCGATCGCGCCGGCGCTCGCCGAGCTGCTCAATCCCGCCATCAACCGTGGCGAGAGCGGCATCGGCTCGTCAACCGGTTTGCAGCCGCCGCCGGACAATTCCTGGGACCGTCGTAGCGGCGGCGAGGCCGCCGCGCATCGCGCGCGGGCGTCGACAAGGGACAAGAGCGCCGACGTCGCCGCGCGCGACAGTGCCGACCGCGCCATGCCGCTGCGGCCGAATCCGCAGCCGGCCGGCGCGCGCGCGAGGGATGACGGCACGGAGCTCTCCGGCCTTTCTGAGGCCCCGCAGGCCAATTACGGCACCTCCGCCACGATCCCCACGCTCGACCCGGAGCTGGCACGCCAGCTCGGCCTGCCCACGGCCGAGGATGACGATGAGGCGCTCGCCCGTCCGCCGCGCAACAAGATGGAGGCGCTGGGCGTCAAGGCCACCGCGGAAGCGCTGGAGGCGCTGATCCGCGAGGGCCGTCCCGAGTTCCGCAAGGACGACGGCTCGCTGAAGGTGTGGACCCCGCACCGCCCGCCGCGCCCGGAGAAGAGCGAGGGCGGCGTCCGCTTCGAGATCAAGTCGGCCTATGAGCCGAAGGGCGACCAGCCGCAGGCGATCAAGGAGCTGGTCGAGGGCGTCGCGCGCAACGACCGCACCCAGGTGCTGCTCGGCGTCACCGGCTCGGGCAAGACCTACACCATGGCCAAGGTGATCGAGGCGACGCAGCGCCCGGCCATCATCCTCGCGCCGAACAAGACGCTCGCAGCCCAGCTCTATGGCGAGTTCAAGAGCTTCTTCCCCGACAACGCGGTCGAGTATTTCGTCTCCTATTACGACTACTACCAGCCCGAAGCCTACGTCCCCAGAACCGACACCTATATCGAGAAGGATTCCTCGATCAACGAGCAGATCGACCGGATGCGCCACGCCGCGACGCGCGCGCTGCTGGAGCGCGACGACGTCATCATCGTCGCCTCGGTGTCCTGCATCTACGGTATCGGCTCGGTCGAGACCTACACCGCGATGACCTTCGCGCTGAAGAAGGGCGAGCGCATCGACCAGCGCCAGCTGATCGCCGATCTCGTCGCTTTGCAATACAAGCGCACCCAGCACGATTTTACCCGCGGCACCTTTCGGGTCAGGGGCGACATCATCGACATCTTCCCGGCACACTATGAGGACCGCGCCTGGCGCGTGAACCTGTTCGGCGACACCGTCGAGAACATCGAGGAGTTCGACCCGCTCACCGGCCACAAGCAGGACGAGCTGGAGTTCATCAAGGTCTACGCCAATTCGCACTATGTGACGCCGCGCCCGACCCTGGTGCAGGCGATGAAGTCGATCAAGCACGAGCTGAAGATCCGGCTTGACCAGCTGCACGCGCAGGGCCGCCTGCTCGAGGCGCAGCGGCTGGAGCAGCGCACCACCTTCGACCTGGAGATGATGGAGGCGACCGGCAGCTGCGCGGGCATCGAGAACTACTCGCGCTATCTCACCGGACGCCTGCCCGGCGAGCCGCCGCCGACCCTGTTCGAATACGTGCCGGACAACGCGCTGGTGTTCGCCGACGAGAGCCACGTCACCATCCCGCAGATCGGCGGCATGTTCCGCGGCGACTTCCGCCGCAAGGCGACGTTGGCCGAATACGGCTTCCGCCTGCCCTCCTGCATGGACAACCGGCCGCTGCGGTTCGAGGAATGGGACATGATGCGGCCGCAGACCGTCGCGGTGTCCGCGACGCCCGGCGGCTGGGAGTTGAACGAGGCCGGCGGCGTGTTCGTCGAGCAGGTCATCCGCCCGACCGGGCTGATCGATCCGCCCGTGGATATCAGGCCGGCCCGCACCCAGGTCGACGATCTGCTCGGCGAGGTCCGCGCCACGGCGCAGAAGGGCTATCGCTCGCTGATCACCGTGCTGACCAAGCGCATGGCCGAAGACCTCACGGAGTATCTGCACGAGCAGGGCATCCGCGTCCGCTACATGCACAGCGACATCGACACCATCGAGCGCATCGAGATCATCCGGGACCTCCGCCTCGGCGCGTTCGACGCGCTGGTCGGCATCAACCTGCTGCGCGAGGGTCTCGACATTCCCGAATGCGCCCTGGTCGCGATCCTCGACGCCGACAAGGAAGGATTCCTGCGCAGCGAGACCTCGCTGATCCAGACCATCGGCCGCGCCGCGCGCAACGTCGACGGCAAGGTGATCCTCTACGCCGACCAGGTGACGGGCTCGATGGAGCGCGCGATGGCCGAGACCACGCGCCGCCGCGAGAAGCAGGTCGAGTACAACAACGCCCATGGCATCACGCCGGAGAGCGTGAAGAAGTCGATCGGCGACATCCTCAACTCGGTCTATGAGCGCGACCACGTGCTGATCGAGACCGGCGGCGGCACCACCACCGACGACGTCATTTCGATCGGGCACAATTTCGAGGCCGTGCTGGCCGATCTCGAAACCCGCATGCGCGAGGCCGCCGCCGATTTGAACTTCGAAGAGGCCGCCCGCCTCCGCGACGAGGTCAAGCGCCTGCGCGCCACCGAGCTCGCGGTGGTCGACGACCCCACCGCCAAGCAGCGCACCGTGCAAGGCAAGGCCGGTGCCTATGCCGGCGCCAAGAAATACGGCGACGCCGCCAACCTGCCGACCACGGCGATGAAAGGCCGCGGCGGCGCGTCTGCGCGCGGCGCGAAGTCGCGCGAGCGCGATCCCCTGTTGCCCTCCGTCGCCGACATCACCGGTGGATCCTCCACCTCCAAAGTCCACAAGCCGCATCTCGACGAGATGCACGGCCCGGAGTCCCTGCCCTACCGCCCCAACGCCAAACTGCCGCCCAAGCCGTTCGGCGGCAATAGCAAGATCATCCAGCCGACCAACTCGCGCGAGTCCGGCCCGGAATTCGGGCCGGCTCCACGTTCGACCGGCGGCGCGCCGGGCAAGCGAGGTGGGTGGAAGAAGCGGTAGGTCTATGCCAAGGATGGCGGATTACGCTGCGCTAATCCGCCCTACAGAGCGGTGCGTAGGGCGGATTAGGCGAAGCCGTAATCCGCCGCCACGCAGACGCATCCATCGTCCGAGCTTGTCTCGACCCATTCGCATCATTAGGCTGGCCATCATCTCGACGCTGGCTTCGAGCCCATGCCCAACTATCGTCGCGCATTCGTTCCAGGCGGCTGTTGGTTTTTCACCGTAAACCTCCTCGATCGGCGTCTTGGTCTGCTGATCGAGCACATCGATCTCCTGCGTTCGGCCGTTGCTGCGACGAGGGAGAGTTACCCTTTCGAGATCGATGCCTTCGTCGTCATGCCGGATCATCTCCACGCTATCTGGACCCTGCCGCCGGACGATGCCGATTTCTCAACGCGCTGGCGGCTGATCAAGAATCGGTTCGCACGGGAGCTGCCAAGAACTGAACGCCTGAGCCCCGTTCGTCTTGGAAATGGAGAGCGGGGCATCTGGCAGCGCCGATTTTGGGAGCATCTGATCCGCGACGAGGACGACTACGCTCGCCACGTGGAGTATTGCTACATCAATCCCGTGAAGCATGGTCTCGTCAGCCGTGTGGCCGACTGGCCTCATTCGTCATTCCATCGCGATGTCCGCACAGGGCTGTTTCCGAGCGATTGGGCCGGTGATGCCGCCGTCAGCGGAGAGTTTGGGGAGCGATGATCGTTCCTCCCCTCTCGAAGTGTTTGCGCGGGGCGATGGCGGATTACGCTGCGCTAATCCGCCCTACGGAGCGGGTGCGTAGGGCGGATTAGGCGAAGCCGTAATCCGCCGCATCTGCTCGTCGGGCAAATCAGCATGGCCCCTGAAAATCAGTCAAGACATTCTGATTAATATAAATCGCTTGGCACTTTCGCCAAATCAGCATTACTCTCCCGGCCGTTCCGTTGCGTCGGAGGGGACGTATCGCGGTCGTCACGGACGTCGGCAGCGGAATGCGGTGGGCATGTCGGGTCGCAGCGTGAAGTGATTTGCGCCGACGAACGATCCGGCCTGCACGGTCAAGTCGCGCGGTCCTGATACCCCGATGCTGGTATCACGCTTGCGCCGGCGCATCACGCGTCGCGCGGGCAACGGTGGCCAGACAGCCCGGCGCACCGGGGAGAACGCGAAGCAGCCGTCAAAACCATCGCGCGGGGAAGGCCGGGCGTGCTCGGCCAGA
>NZ_CAFI01000052.1 GCF_000239775.1 Bradyrhizobium sp. ORS 375 | reverse complement strand
CCGTCATGCCCGGGCTTGTCCCGGGCATCCACGTGGTTCTCAGCGTGCCGACCGACGTGGATGGCCGGGACAAGCCCGGCCATGACGACGTGGAGACGAGCGAGTGCATCACTCCGACGGTCGAATGCAATAGCTCTGGCGTTCTTTGCCCTTCACGATGGGATGCAACTAAACCGGTCATGCTTGATGAGACGACATTCGATGACGCTTAAGGCCATGAGACTTGGGCTGATGAAACCGGCGTGGACGACACGCGCAATGGTGCTACACGCTCTCGTGAGGCGCGGCCGGTTGCCGGCGATCACGGCCGCCGTGCTGGCTTGCGCCGTGCCAGCCTGGGCGCAGTCGGCTGCGCCGCCGCCCGAGCAGCTCGACGTCCAGCAATTGTTCGCGACGACCTGCGGCTGGTGCCACTCCAGCGCCGGCCGCGTCGCCGGCAAGGGCCCGCAGCTGATGGACTCGCCCCGCAGCGACGACTTCCTGCGCAACCGGATCAAGGTCGGCAAGCCCGGCGCGATGCCGGCGTTCGGCGAGACCTTCAGCGACGCCCAGATCGACGCGATCATCGCTTACATCCGGGCGTTGAAACCTGATTAGTTCGACCGTCGCACGGGGGAAACGACCAGTTGCAGTCTCGACGTCATTCCGGGGCAATCGGCGCGGCGCGGGCGCGCAGCGGCTGCGCGGCGGCGATTGAACCCGGAATCCCGAGATGAACGGTACGCAAGACAGGCTCGGGATTCCGGGTTCAAGGCCTGGCGGCCTTGCCCCGGAATGACGGTCGGGACGCAGCCGGCACGCGCGCCGCAGACCGCGATGAAAGTCATCCTGTGGGGACCACGCCATGACACGATTGTTCACGCTGCTCGTCGCCATGCTCGGCCTTATTCTTGGCCTGATCGGCCCGGCCGAGGCGCGCTCGCTCGATGCCATCCGCTCGCAAGGCCAGATCGGGCTGTGCGCGCATCCCAATTCGCTGCCCTTCGCCAGCAAGGCCGGCGACCCGCCGGGCTTCCAGGTCGAAATGGGCCAGGCGCTGGCGCGCGAGCTCGGCGTCTCGCTGCGTCTCGACTGGATCATCACGATGTTCCAGGTGCGCGCGGCCGGCTGCGACCTCGTCATGGACGTCATCGCCGATCCGGAGGCGCTGGAGCAGACCCGGCTGAAGACCACCAAGCCGTATTATCACACGGGCGTGGCGCTGGCGGTGCCGCAGGGGAGCAAGCTCACCTCCATCACCGGCCTCGACCAGACCACCAAGGTCGGGGTGCAGGTCGGGTCGGTCGCGGCGATGCTGATCAGCCAGCGGCATGTGCCGATATCCACCTTCGGCTTCGAGGTCGACAGCCTCGATGCGCTCGCCAATCAGGAGATCGCTGCCGCGGCGGTGACGCCGGCCAATGCCGCCTATTACAATCAGACCCATCCGGACAAGACGCTGCGCATCATCGCCCTCGACGACAGCGAGCCGAGCCTCAACTGGAACGTGGCCATCGGCATGATCCGTCCCGATGACGCCTTGCGCGAAGCGGTGGAAGCGGCGCTGGCCCGCCTGCGCGCCGACGGCACCGTCCAGCGCATCTACAGCCGCTATGGCGTGACGTTGCAGGAGCCGAAGTAACGGGTGGGCGCGTAGCAGTTCTATTTGGTACGAGCTGTCTCCACACTCACGGCTGTCGTCCCCGCGAAAGCGGGGACCCATACCGCGTGATCTCTGGAATAGGCAGGCGGCCGGTACCGGGTACCTCACAACAGCCGGTGGTTATGGGTCCCCGCTTTCGCGGGGACGACAACTGTGGGTGTGGCGTCAGCAACCATCCCAGGCCCGGTTGCCTGCCAACAGGCAACTGAGCTGTATTATCCCTTGTAGCCCATCAGCAGCCGCGGCAGCCACAGCGAGAACGCCGGCACGTAGGTGACGAACATCAGGGCGGCGATCAGCGCGGCGTAGAACGGCAGGATGGTGCGCATGACGGCGCCGACCGAGATGCCGCCGATGGCGCAGCCGACGAACTGCGTGGTGCCGACCGGCGGAGTGTTGAGGCCGAGCGCGCAGTTGATCAGCATCAGCATGCCGAACTGCACCGGGTCCATGCCGGCCTTCATCGCGATCGGCAGGAAGATGGGGGTGCAGATCAGGATGGTGGCCGCCATGTCCATGAAGGTGCCGAGCAGGAACAGGATGATGTTGATCAAGAGGAAGATCATCCAGGGCTGCGAGGAGACCTTGTTCATGAGGTCGCCGGCGAAGTCGGCGACCTCATAGAGCCCCATCAGGTACTGGAACATCGTGGAGACGCCGATCAGCAGCAGCACCACGCCGGTGGTCTTCACCGCCTTGGCCGCGGCCCGCAGGAAGTTGGCCAAGGTCATCGTGCGGTAGATGAAGAACGTCAGCAGGATCGTGTAGGTGACCGCGACGGCCGCGGACTCGGTGGCGGTGAAGACGCCGGACAGGATGCCCGCCAGAATGATGCCGACGATCAGCAGGCCGGGCAGCGCCGCCGCGAACGAGCGAAAGACTTCCGACCAGCCCGGAAACTTGCCGGCGGGATAGCCGCGCTTCACGGCGACCGCGTAGGCCGCGACCAGCATGCAGACCATCAGCACCAGCGCCGGCAGCAGACCGGCGGCGATCAGCGCGCCGATCGACACCTTGCCGCCGGCGGCGAGCGCATAGATGATCATGTTGTGGCTGGTCGGCATCAGCGCGCCGACCAGCGAGGCGTGGGTGGTGACGTTGACGGCGTAGTCGGTGTCGAACCCTTCCTTCTTCATCATCGGGATCATCACCGCGCCCATCGCCGAGACGTCGGCGACTGGAGAGCCGGAGACGCCGCCGAACAGCGTGCAGGCGACGACGTTGGACATGCCAAGCCCGCCGCGGATGTGACCGACGAGGTTCTTGGCGAGCTGCACGATCTTGTCGGCGACGCCGCCATGCAGCATCAGCTCGCCGCTGAAGACGAAGAAGGGAATCGCGAGGAACGAGAAGATGTTCATCCCCGACATCATCTGCTGGAAGATGACGGCGACCGGCAGGCCCTCATAGAGGATGGTGCAGATGGCGGAGAGGCCGATCGCGAACGCGACGGGGACGCCGAGGATCAGGAAGCCGAAGAAGGTGGCGCCGAGAATGATCAGTTCCATGATGGGACGACCTCTTCACCGCGCAGCAGAGCGATGATGTGCTCGATGGAGAACGAGACGATCAGCAGCCCGGACACGACCAGCGGGATGTAGCGGACGAGCTCGGGCAGACCGAGATTGGCGATCTTCACGGTGCCGACGGAGGCACCGAGGATCCAGCCATTGTAGGCCATGGCGATGCCGAACAGCGCGACCAGCACGTGGATCACGAGCTCGATCTTCTCGCGCGTCGAATCCGGCAGCATCACGAGAAGGCTGTCCATGCCGATATGGCCGGCGTCACGGACGCCGACGGCGGCGCCGATCAGCGTGACATAGAGGATCAGGACCAGCGCCAAATTCTCGGTCCAGGTCGGGCTGGAGTTCAGCACGTAGCGGCCGAACACCTGGTAGAACACGATGGTGACGATGACGAGCAGGCCGGCGACCGACAGATACATGCCGAGCCGCGCGATGACGGCGTTGATCCGCGACAGCGGACCGCGTGACGGGCGTCCCTCCCCGTGCTCGTGGTCTCCGACATGTGGGTCCGTCATTCCCGTCCCTCCCCTGGCTTTCCTTCCGGCGCCGCCTGATGGCGACGCCGGACCGTATGATTGTTGTTCTTGGCAGGCGTGTCGACGTCGAGATGTCGAGGCCGTGACTGTTACTTCGTGTCCTGGATGCGCTTGACGAGGCTCGAGAGCTTCTCGTCGCCGGCGAACTTCTGGTAGACCGGCTTCATCGCGTCGACGAACTCCTGCTTATTGGCGATCGTCACGACCTGGACGCCGGCGGCCTCGACGGTCTTGCGGGAGGCCTGCTCGCGCTCGTCCCAGAGCTTGCGCATGACGGGCACGGATTCCTTGGCCGCCTTGCGGATCATCGCCTGGTCTTCCTTGCTCAGGGTGTCCCAGACCTTCTTGGACATCACGAGGACTTCAGGCGCAAGCGAGTGCTCGGTGACGTTGTAGAACTTGGCGGCCTCGAAATGGCGGGAGGATTCGTAGGACGGCCAGTTGTTCTCGGCAGCGTCGACCAGGCCGGTCTTGAGCGCGGTGTAGACCTCGCCATAGGGCATCGGGGTCGGGTTGGCGCCGAGGCTCTGGATCATGCCGACCCAGAGATCGGACTGCTGAACGCGGATCTTCAGGCCCTTGAGGTCGGCGAGCGACTTGACCGGCGCCTTGACGGTGTAGATCGAGCGCGAGCCGCTGTCGTAGTAGGCGAGGCCGATCAGGCCGGCAGGCTCCATGGCGGCCAGGATCTCGTCGCCGATCGGGCCGTCCAGGACGTTGCGCATATGCTGCGTGTCGCGGAACACGAAGGGCAGGCACAGCGCGACGGTCTCGGGCACGAAATTGTTGAGCGGCGAGGAGTTGATCCGCATCATGTCGAGCGCGCCGATCTTGAGCTGCTCGATGGTGTCCTTCTCGGAGCCGAGGGCGCCGTTCGGAAACACCTTGACGCCGAGCTTGCCGCCGCTCGCCGCAGCGAGCTGCTTGCCCATGAACTTGACGGCTTCGACTGTCGGATAGTCGGCCGGGTGCACGTCGGCCGAGCGGAAATCGCGCGCCATCGCCAACGGCGACGAGAACGCCAGCACGGCGGCTGCAATGAGAGCTGAAAGTGTCTTCATCCGGGCTTCCTCCTTGAATTGATTGTGTCGTTGTGGCGCAGATGCTGCAGGCCGCCTTGGGTCGCTCCACTTCAGATGCGAAGTCAAGCGCCATTATCACGCGTAGGGCCAGTGGCATTGTCTGTCCAAGCCAATTGCGGCATCGATCAATGCAAGAGTTGGATCAATCGATACAGCGCGTTGCTGCGCCGCAAACCGGCCGGCGCGCACGCCTCATCGTCGTTTGACAACGCGGCTGTCGCGTCATCTGCCGACGGTGCGCGGGCGGGAGATCCTCGCCGACCCCATTGCTCACTCGTCCGCACCGCCTCGGGGCAAGGCGTCGGTCTCGGCGCGACACCATTCGCCGCAACAAGTGGGCGTTGTAGCCTCTGCGATGCAGGCGCGGCCTAATCGGCCAGCGCCTCGCCGTTCACGCCGAGCCTGCGCAGCAGGAGGGTCAGCGCGATCGCCGGCAGCATGATTCCGACAGCAAAATCGTCCGGCTGTCGCAGGAAGCCGAGCGTCGCGTAGCGTTCGGCGAAGCTGCCGAGCTTCGTCCGGCGCGACAGCACGCTGCGCAGGATCAACAGGGGGCCGAGTGAGAGCAGCACCAGGACGGTGAGCGCGGCGAGCGGCCACGGCAGCGGCAGCCGCTCGATGCCGCGCGTCGTGAAGCCGTAGAGCAGCAGCAGGCCGATCGGCGTCAGCACCGCTCCGCACAGCCCGCAGGCGACGGGCACCAGCAGATCATCCTGCATCAGCTCCTCGGCGAACTGCTCCAGCAGCTGCTTCATGATGGTGTCCTCGTCGCTCTGCCGGCGGTAGCATCCTCCCGCACGGACGCGAACGGATGTTAGTCCGCGAGATCGCGTTCGGCCAAGCTTCTCGCTCCGGCTTCTCTTTCGAAGCCTCCTCGCCCCATCATGCGCCAGCTACTTTCCGTTCAAGCAGGCCGCGCTTGAGACCGGCCCGCTCGGTCCGCAGGTCTCGGCGCAGATCGTCGGCGCGACCATGGCCGGCTTGCAGGCGGCGAAGCGGGTCGAGCTCAACTACGATGGGATCGGCAAGGTCGATTTCGAGACGGCGATGGGGTTGGAGTTCGATCTCGCCGGCGACCGCCGCAAGATCGAAATCGTCGCGCGCTCCTGCGTGAAGTGAGCCGCGCCCGAATGCGCCGCGCGTGGTGGCGCGTGCCGAGCGGCCGGCAGAACCGGGCCGGGTTGCCGGCAGGCGATCGAATCGCGAGGCCCCACTGCCCCTTGCGCCCCGGCTGCCGCGCTGGCAATCCCTCGGCTGATCCTGAGGACCACCCGGCGCGTTTGCCGGATGGTTACCAGCGCCGGGCTAAGCCGGTTCCCGAGCGCGTCCCGCGGCGTCGCCCGGCCCGTGGCGTCCGCCATTGATTCGACAGAGGTTTTGACATCCATGACCGTCCGCCTGCACCGTGGCGACCTGCCTGATCTGTCCCGCTACACCACCTCGGTTGCGATCGACACCGAGACGATGGGGCTCAATCCGCACCGCGATCGGCTGTGCGTGGTGCAGCTGTCGCCCGGCGACGGCTCGGCCGACGTGGTGCAGATCCCGAAGGGGCACACCGACGCGCCCAATCTGAAGGCGCTGCTCGGCAATCCCGCCGTCACCAAGATCTTCCACTTCGCGCGCTTCGACGTCGCGACGCTGTTTCATACTTTCGGGGTGATGCCGCAGCCGGTGTATTGCACCAAGATCGCCTCGCGGCTGGCGCGCACCTACACCGATCGCCATGGGCTGAAGGATCTCGTCCGCGAACTGCTCAATGTCGATCTGTCGAAGCAGCAGCAGTCGAGCGACTGGGGCGCCGACAGCCTCAGCGAGCCGCAGCTCGCCTATGCCGCCTCAGACGTGCTGCATCTGCATGCGCTGCGGGAGAAGCTCGACGTGATGCTGGCGCGCGAGGGGCGGCTGGCGGTGGCGCAGGCCTGTTTCGCGTTCCTGCCGCATCGCGCGATCCTCGATCTGGGCGGATTCGAGGCCGAGGACATTTTTGCGCATTCATGATGCGCCCAGCCCGCCCGCCGTTCAGAATCATTAATCTCTCTTAATGATCGCAGGGGCCCCTGCGTCGCGATTTCGCGCCAGTTCCGAGCTGCAATGGCCGGCGCGGCCATGGTAGGATGATCGCTGTTTCGCATGCGTCCCGTGTCCGTCGGAGCCCTGGTGAACTCGGTCCAGAACCCCGTCTACGACCCAACCCTGCAGGCGCGCTTCGCGGTGGCGGCGCGCCATAGCCGCGTCGTGCGCGTGCTGCGGGTGGCGGTGCCGGCGGCGGTCGGACTGGCGATGGCGGTGGTGATCGGCATCGCCCTGTTCAATCCGTTCAAGATGAAGATCGAGACCAACAATCTCACCGGCAATCTCGTCATCTCCGGCCGCAAGATCACGATGGAGACGCCGCATCTGACAGGGTTCACACCGGACCAGCGGCCCTATGATCTCGTCGCTCACAGCGCGGTGCAGGACCTCACCGATCCCGATCACGTCGAGCTCAACGTCCTCCGCGCCAAGGTGCTGATGGAGGATCAGTCCACGGTGACCTTGAAGGCCAACACCGGCGTGTTCGACACCAAGCAGCAGCAGCTCGAGCTGAAGAAGGACATCCTGCTGACGACGTCGAGCGGCTACGAGGCGCGGCTCAGCCGGGCCTCGGTCGACATGGCCAAGGGCACGGTGAGCTCCGACGAACGCGTCGACGTCAAGCTGACCAACGGCACGCTCTCCGCCGATCGGCTGCGTATCACCGACAATGGCGAGGTGGTGCGCTTCGAGGGCAACGTGGTGATGAACCTCGACAACATGAATGCCGCCCCGGCGACGACGGCGAGCGCCGATTCCGGCCGCACCGCCCGCAATGCGAAGTGATCCGATGACCCCGTGCCGTTTGCTTCCCGTCCTCTGTCGCGCTGCCGCTGTCGCCGCGCTGGCGCTGATCGCGTGCGCCGATGCGCTGCAGGCGCAAAGTGCGACCACGGGCGTGCCAAACGCGCTGCAGGGGTTCTCGCAAAACCGCGACCAGCCGATCCAGATCGAGGCGGCCTCGCTGGAGATGCGCGACAAGAAGAAGGAGGCGACCTTCACCGGAAACGTCAAGGTCGTGCAGGGCGACACCACCATGACCTCGAAGTCGCTGGTGGTGTTCTATGATGGCGGTGCCCAGCAGGGCGGCGCCAAGGCCACCAAGGCGACGCCGGCCGCGACGCCCGGCCCGGACGGCAGCTCGGCGATCCGCCGGCTCGAGGCGCGCGGCGACGTCAAGGTGACGCAGAAGGACCAGGTCGTGACAGGCGAGACCGCGGTCTACGACACCAAGACCAACATGATCACGATGCAGGGCGGCGTGGTGCTGACCCAGTGCAAGAACGTGATGCGCGGTGACCGCCTCACGGTCGACATGACCACCGGCGTGTCGCGGGTCGAATCGGACAGCGGGCGGGGCGTGCAGGTGCTGTTGCCGCAGGCCGGGTCGGGGTCGAGCGCGGGCGGCTGCGGCCCGACGGCCGGCTCGCCGCCCTCGATCGGCGCGCCGCTGTCGCTGGGCGCAAATAAACCGAAGTGAATTCAAATCTCTAGCAAAAGGCTCGCGGCTCCAGTTGAACCGCGCCGCACCTGCCTCTATCTAGCGAACGGGCCGCTCTCGTCGCCCGACCGTCGCCGCCAGGCCGCCATGGGCTGCCTCTGGCGGGGTTTCGGACGCGTGATGACGAGCGCCGATTGCGATTTTGCGATCGATCGCGACCTCGGTTGCGACCGCGACCTCGCCGTCAGACGACAAACTCCGGAGCGCGCGGTCTCTCGCGCTTTGGCCGGCCTCGCGCTTCCGTTTTGATCCGCGAGGCAGGTGAGATGCGTTCGCTCGCGGTGAGCGGGCGAGCCAGCGCTGCGGCCGGTGACGGGCAGCTTCGAAGGGCGTAAGCGGCGCGGGGATGGTGGATCTACTCGGCATGTTTCGTGGGCGTCCCGCCAAGCGCGGCCAGCGCGGCTCGGCGCGGCGGCGCGACGACATCACGGCCATGGACGATCCGTTCGCCGGCTCCATGAACGACGATCCGCTGGCCGCGCTGGCGGATTCCGTTCGCAACGAGCAGCAGCCGGCCATGCGCATCAATCCGCGCTCGCCGCAGAACACCGAGCAGATCCAGCGCAAGCGCCCGGCCTCGCAGCCGATGGCCGCCAAGCCGCGCAACAATGGCGCCGGCGGCGGCCCGCAGCTGTTGCGCCGTCCCGGCTTCCTCGCGGTGCATTCGATCGAGAAGAGCTTTGGCAGCCGCCAGGTCGTGCGCGGCGTGTCGATCTATGTCCGCCGCGGCGAGGCCGTCGGCCTGCTCGGCCCGAACGGCGCCGGCAAGACCACCGTGTTCTACATGATCACCGGCCTGATCAAGGCCGATCGCGGCGCCATCGAGCTCGATGGCCACGATGTCACGCGGCTGCCGATGTATCAGCGCGCACGGCTGGGAATCGGCTATCTGCCGCAGGAGGCTTCGATCTTCCGCGGCCTCACCGTCGAGCAGAACATCCGCGCCGTGCTCGAAGTGGTCGAGCCTTCGCGCAAGAAGCGCGAGCGCGAGCTCGATGCGCTGCTGGAAGAGTTCACCATCACGCGGCTGCGCAAGTCGCCGTCGATCGCGCTGTCGGGCGGTGAGCGCCGCCGCGTCGAGATCGCACGCGCGCTCGCCACACGCCCGAACTACATGCTGCTCGACGAGCCGTTCGCCGGCATTGATCCGATCGCGGTCGGCGACATTCAGCAGCTGGTGCGCCATCTCACCAATCGCGGCATCGGTGTGCTCATCACCGACCATAACGTCCGCGAGACGCTGGGGCTCACCGACCGCGCCTACATCGTCTATGCCGGACAGATTCTCACCGAAGGCAGCCCCGAGGAGATCGTCGCCGATCCCGACGTGCGCAGGCTCTACCTCGGTGAGGAGTTCAGGCTGTAGGATTACGGACGTCGTGTTTGTCGGCTTTTGTCGTCACTGCGACAGGCGATGGAAACACTGCGATTAACGCTGTTTCCAGAGGGGTTGCGAGGACCGGTAACCTCGTCTTCCGCAGCGCGCCATACTCCGTTTTTCTTATTCGTCAAGCCGTGTACATCGCGCGCAGATTAGGATAAGCAAGAATTGGACCAGTAAGGGAATGTTCTTGCTCCCATGGCGTTGACGCAGAGATTAGAATTCCGCCAGTCGCAGTCGCTGGTGATGACGCCGCAGCTGATGCAGGCAATCAAGCTGCTGCAGTTGTCCAATCTCGACCTCTCCACGTTCGTCGAAGAAGAACTCGAGCGCAATCCGCTGCTGGAGCGGGCCAGCGATGGCCCGGAAGCACCGGTCGCCGGCGAGCAGCAGATGGCCGAGCGCGGCGAATTCTCCGAGGGTAGCGAAGGCGGCGGCGAGGATTTCGGCGACGGAGGAAGCAGTGCCGGCGAGAGCTATGAGAGCGCGCCCGAAGACTGGATGAGCCGCGATCTCGGCACCCGTACGGAGATCGAACAGACGCTTGATACCGGCCTCGACAACGTCTTTTCCGAGGAGCCGGCGGAAGCCGCCGCGCGCAATGCGCAGGATGCGGCGCCGACCACCTACACCGAATGGGGCGGCGGCGCCTCGGGCGACGAGGACTACAATCTCGAAGCCTTCGTCGCGGCAGAGACCACTTTGTCGGATCATCTCGCCGAGCAGGCGGCGGTGGCGTTCGTGTCGCCAGCCGATCGCATGATCGGCCAGTATCTGATCGATCTCGTCGACGAGGCCGGTTATCTGCCGGTCGATCTCGGCCAAGCCGCCGACCGTCTCGGCGCCGAGCAGGCCGATGTCGATGCGGTGCTGGGCGTGCTGCAGACGTTCGATCCGCCCGGCATCTGCGCGCGCAATCTCAGCGAATGCCTCGCGATCCAGTTGCGCGAGCTCGATCGCTACGATCCGGCCATGCAGGCGCTGGTCGAGCATCTCGATCTCCTGGCGAAGCGCGACTTTGCCGCGCTTCGCAAATTGTGCGGCGTCGACGACGAGGATCTCGTCGACATGATCGGCGAGATTCGGAGGCTCGATCCGAAGCCCGGCCTCAAATTCGGCACGACGCGCACGCAGACCATGGTGCCCGACGTCTATGTGCGCCCGGGGCCCGATGGCGGCTGGCTGGTCGAGCTCAACAGCGACACGCTGCCGCGCGTCCTGGTGAATCAGGTCTATTACTCCGAGCTGTCGAAGACGATCCGCAAGGACGGCGACAAGTCCTACTTCACCGACTGTCTGCAGAACGCGACGTGGCTGGTGCGCGCGCTCGACCAGCGCGCACGCACCATCCTGAAAGTCGCGACCGAGATCGTCCGCCAGCAGGACGGCTTCTTCACCCATGGTGTCGCGCATCTGCGTCCCTTGAATCTCAAGGCCGTTGCGGATGCGATCCAGATGCATGAGTCGACGGTGTCGCGCGTCACCGCCAACAAGTATATGGCGACCAATCGCGGCACGTTCGAGCTGAAATATTTCTTCACCGCCTCGATCGCGTCGGCCGATGGCGGCGAGGCGCATTCGGCCGAAGCGGTGCGGCATCACATCAAGCAGCTGATCGATGCGGAAGATCCCTCCGCAATTCTGTCCGACGATACCATCGTCGAGAAGCTGCGCGCCGCCGGCATCGACATCGCCCGCCGCACGGTCGCGAAATACCGGGAAGCGATGCGGATCCCGTCCTCGGTGCAGCGCCGCCGCGACAAGCAGAGCATGCTGGCCCATGCCCTGTCGTCGTCCGTCAGCGCCGACCGCACCCGGGATACCGCGTCAGTTTGACCATGCCGCGCGATTGCGCCTTAACCAAATAGGCTTAGTGTCATCATCGGTTCACATGAATCGAGGCGACACATGACCCTGCGGATTTCCGGAAAAAGCATCAGCGTCAGCGAAGCGCTGCGTGGGCGCGTCAGCGAACGCACCGACGAAGTGCTGCGCAAATATTTCGACGGCAATTATTCCGGCCACGTCACGCTCTCCAAGGACGGCTTCGGGTTCAAGACCGATTGCGCGCTGCACCTTGATTCGGGGATCACGCTCGAGGCCGAATCGAACGCGCCGGACGCCTATGCCAGTGCCGATCAGGCGCTGTTGATGATCGAAAAGCGGCTGCGCCGCTACAAGAGCCGGCTCAAGGACCGCTCGGCGCGCAAATCCCACGCCGCCAATGCCGCGCTGGCCGGGCTCGATGGCGCTGTTCTTGATGCGCCGAGCTACGTGATCGAGGCGCCGGCCGAGAGCGACGAGGAGATCACCGGCTACAATCCGGTCATCATCGCCGAGAACACCACCGCGTTGAAGCGCCTGTCGGTCTCCGAGGCGGTGCTGGAACTCGATCTTTCGGGTGCACCCTGCATGGTTTTTCAGCATGGCTCCAGCGGCCGGGTGAATATCATCTACCGCCGCGCCGACGGCAACATCGGCTGGGTCGATCCGCCTGCGGTCAAGCCGTAGTCGTACGGACGGCCTCCAGGGTTCCCGGCCGCGGCGCGCAAAATCGGTTCCTCATCAGGCGGTTGGTGGATCGCTTGCGACGTCACGCCACGGCCGGTACATGGCGCGATGCGCGGGGTTCGGGCGTTGGCGCCTTCAGCCCGCCACGCTCGGCGATCTTAAGGATAGGCGGCAGGAACACGCTTGCGGGAGTTGGCACCGACGTTGCGTTGGGGTAGAAGCCCCTCGCATCGGACACGGGGTAAGCCCGCCTGCCGCCTCAGCTTCTTGACGCCGGTCTGTCCCGACCTATTTCGCACCCTGACGGTTCAATCACCTCGGAACGCCCTATGCCGATTACCGATCTGGTCGCACCCGAGGCGATCCTGCCGGCTTTGAAGGTCATCAGTAAGAAGCAGGCGCTTCAGGAGCTGGCGGCGCGTGCGGCCGCGTTGACCGGTCAGAACGAGCGCAACGTGTTCGAGGTCCTGCTGCAGCGGGAGAAGCTCGGCACGACGGCCGTCGGCTATGGTGTCGCGATTCCTCACGGCAAGCTGCCGAAGCTGGAGAAGCTGTTCGGCCTGTTCGCCCGGCTGGAGCGGCCGATCGATTTCGAGGCGATGGATGGCCAGCCCGTCGACCTGGTGTTTCTGCTGCTCGCGCCCGAGGGCGCCGGCGCCGATCATCTGAAGGCCCTGGCGCGCATCGCGCGCCTGTTGCGCGACCAGGACGTCGCCAAGAAGCTGCGCGCCTCGCGCGATGCCCAGGCGATCTATTCGGTGCTGGCGCTGCCGCCCGCGTCTGCGGCCTGACGACGCTCCTTTCCTTTTTCGTGGAGCATGATGCGATTCGTGGAAATGTATCGGCCGCGACGCGTCACCGTCGACACTTCGGTAGATACCAGTCTTTCCGTTCCCTCCCCCCCCTTGTGGGGGAGGGTCAGGGAGGGGGGTAGCCCAGGATGACGACCGCAGTAGTCAGCGACCACCAGCGCAATCGAGCGCGCCCGCGGCGAGGAAAGATGCCAAGCGAGGCGTTCTTCCACTCAGAGACTTGAAGTTCTTTGCTTAACCAACACGCAGCTGCCGTTGAATTTGGGCGGCGTTGTTGAAGCGTTCCGCAAGTCATGGCCGACCGCGCCCGCGGCCACCCCCCTCCCTGACCCTCCCCCACAAGGGGGGAGGAAACGGAGAGGGCTGTGATTGCCGCAGTCTGGAGCATGATGCGCGTCCGTGCCAACGCAGCGTGCTCTCTACTCCAACGGCTTGGCCAGATAGCGCACCGTCTTGGCGCCGCCGTGGATGCTTTCCGTCGCCAGCGGCTCGAAGCCGAGTGCGGCGTGGAAGGCATCGGATTGCGGGTTCGGCGGGTCGAGGTTGACCTCGCAGACGATGTGCTCGTGGCCGGCTGCCCCCGCGTCGCGAATCAGATTCTCGTAGAGCAGGCGGGCAAGGCCGCGGCCGCGCGCATGTGGTGCGACGACGATGCGATCGACATAGAGGAAGCGATCGTAGCGGGCGCAGAACCAGCGATAGTTCGGACTGCCGTAATCGGCGGTTTCGTCCAGCACGATCAGCAGCGCATCGGCGGCGCCGATCCGCTGCGCGCGCCAAGCCTGGCCGATCAGTCGCGTGAACGACTCCGGTGTCAGCCATGACAGTTCCGACGCGTGCGCGTTGTTGAGCGCGAGCCACGCGGCCGCGAGCGCCGGCTGTGCGGCCAAGTCGGCAGTGCTCAGTGACGCGATCGCCGCGGGCATCGGCAGATGGTCCTGTGAGGCCGTTCAACGGACAGAAAAAAGGGCCGTCCCCTGGTCAGGGGACCGCCCTCATATCAGTACATGAGCCGCTTGGGTCTCACAACGACGGCGTCTCGCGAGACGCCGTCGCGCATGACCTTCCGATCTCGCTTAGTGCACGCTCACGGCCTGGAGCTCGTGGCTCCACGCGTTCGCAATCGCGGCTTCGCGGCTGTCGGTGAGCATGATCGGCGTGCCGTCTGCGGCATGCAGGGCGAACAGCTTCAGTCCCGGCGCGATGTGCGGTGCCTGCGGAAACAGTCCCGGCACGTCTTCGGAGCGGATCTGCTTCACATAAGCGATGTGGCCCTCGCCCAAGGTCGCGAGTGACTCCAGGGAGACGGGGGATTCCGACGCAACATTACCTTCAGTCATGGTCTCGACTCCTTCTGAGACTCAAGCGGTCGAGTCCGCTACTCGTTCCATCAAACCATTATTCGTGTTCATTGATCGCTATTGTCTTAACGATCCGCTCAGGTTCTGGCCTGGCCAGATCGACCGACAACAGCCCGTTCTTCAGGTCCGCTCCCAGCACATGCATTCCCTCCGCCAGCACGAAGGTGCGCTGGAAGTGGCGCGCGGCAATGCCGCGATGAATGTATTGCCGGGTCTTGTCGTCCTGCTGGCGACCGCGGATGACGAGCTGGTTTTCCTCAATGGTGACATCGAGTTGGTCACGGGTGAAACCCGCCACCGCCAGCGTGATCCGAAGACGCTCGGGCTGACCATTGGTGCGCTCGAACCGCTCGATATTGTACGGCGGATAACCGTCGGCACCTTTGACGACGCGGTCGAGCACACGCTCGATCTCGTCGAAGCCCAGCAGGAACGGACTTGAGAGCGAAGGAACACGAGACATGGTTTACAAAGTCCTCTCGAAGCGACTTTGATGTATCAGGGCCCTGACGGCACCCCTTGAGCAGCAATATGGGCACGAACGCGCGCGCGTTCAAGCACCCCCGAAACCGGCAGAATGGTCGTCTGTGGAAGGGCTTAAACGGCCAGCCGCTGGCGGCCGTCGGCCGAAAACAGGTGCAGCCTGGATCGCGGCGCCACGGCCCGGATCCGGGTTCCAATGTCGGGGGCCGCCGTGCCCGGAAGCCGCACGATGACGTCGTTTGCCGTGGCCGTGAGGCTGTCATTTTGGCCCACCTCCTGGCGGGCGCCGTAGACATAGGTCTCGGCGCCGACGTGTTCGATCGCGTCGACCCGGAGGTCGAGGCCGATGCCGCCCGTCGGCACGGTGTCGCCGAGCTCGAAATCCTCAGGGCGAATGCCGAGCTGCCCGGCCTCTGCGGGAACCGCATCCGCGCCATGGAGCTGCGCCCGCACGGCGTCGATCGGCATCAGATTCATCGGCGGCGCGCCGATGAAGGAGGCGACGAAGGTCGTCGCCGGCTTCTGATAGATCTCCAGCGGATTGCCGATCTGCTCGACCCTGCCGCCATTCATCACCACGAGAATGTCGGCGAGCGTCATCGCCTCGAGCTGGTCGTGGGTGACGTAGATCGCCGTGGTGTTGAGCCGGCGCTGCAGCTTGCGGATCTCGACCCGCATCGCGATGCGCAGCTTGGCGTCGAGGTTGGACAACGGCTCGTCGAACAGGAACACTTTTGGCTGGCGCACGATGGCGCGGCCCATCGCGACGCGCTGACGCTGGCCGCCGGAGAGCTGGCGCGGCTTCCGCTGCAGCATGGTGCCGAGCTCGAGAATGCGCGCGGCGTCCTCCACGCGGGTCTTGATCTCGTTCTCCGGAACGCGGCGGTTGCGCAGGCCATAGGCCATGTTGTTGTAGACGCTCATATGCGGGTACAGCGCGTAGTTCTGGAACACCATCGCGATGTCCCGATCGGCCGGCTCGATCGCATTGACGATGCGGCCGCCGATGTCGATCTCGCCCGACGAGACCGTCTCCAGCCCCGCGACCATGCGCAGCAGCGTGGATTTGCCGCAGCCGGAGGGGCCGACGAGCACGCAGAACTGGCCGTCGCCGACCTCGACGTCGATGCCTTTGATGGCCTCGAAGCCGCCGGGATAGATCTTGCGAACGTTGCGGAGGGTGACGTTGGCCATGGGTTACCTAGCGAATGGCGAATGCGGAAGTAGCGAGCAGGGGATGACGGAGCGGGCGTTCAGGCGGCGACGCGATCCTATTCGCTATTCGCCATTCCCTATTCGCCCCCCTCACTTTTCCGTCTCCACCAGTCCCTTGACGAACAGCCGCTGCATGAAGACCACGACGGCGACCGGAGGCAGCATCGCCAGCACGGCGGTGGCCATCGCCAGCTGCCACTCGGCGAGCTCGTCCGTCGTGCTCAGCATCTTCTTGATGCCGATCACGATGGTCTGCATCGAATCCTTGGTGGTGATCAGCAGCGGCCAGAGATACTGATTCCAGCCGTAGATGAACTGAATGACGAACAATGCCGCGACCGTCGTCATCGACAGCGGCAGCAGCGTGTCCCAGAAGAAGCGCAACGGCCCGGCGCCGTCGATCCGCGAGGCCTCGAGCAGCTCGTCCGGCACGGTCATGAAGAACTGGCGGAACAGCAGCGTGCCGGTGGCGGAGGCGATCAGCGGCAGGATCAGTCCGGCATAGGTGTCGAGCAGACGCAGATCGGCGACGATCTTGTAGGTCGGGTAGATGCGGACCTCGACCGGGAGCATCAGCGTGATGAAGATGATCCAGAACGCCGTCTTGCGGAACGGGAAGCGGAAATAGACGATCGCGAATGCCGACAGGATCGAGATGAAGATCTTGCCCACCGCAATGCCGATCGCGGTGACGAAGGAGTTGGCGAGCAGGACTCCGACCGGCTGGTTCATGAAGCGCGAGCCGCCGACGAACACGGCGCGATAGTAGTTCTGCAGCAGGTTGTGGCCGGGTGTCAGCGGGAGATTTCCGCTGACGACCGTGGCCGCGTCGTAGGTCGAGGCGATGAAGGCGACGTAGACCGGAAAGGCGAAGATCACGATGCCGAGCGCGAGCACGACATAGGCGACCAGGTCGCGCAGCGGGCGATGCTCGACCATCAGTACTGCACCTTGCGTTCGACGTAGCGGAACTGGATCGCGGTCAGCGCGATCACGATCACCATCAGCACCACGGACTGCGCCGCCGAGCCGCCGAGATCGCCGCCAAGGCGGCCGTCGGCAAACACCTTGTAGACCATCGTCGTGGTCGAGCCGGCCGGGCCGCCGGACGTGACGGCATCGATGATGCCGAAGGTCTCGAAGAACACGTAGACGATGTTGACGACCAGCAGGAAGAAGGTGGTCGGCGACAGCAGCGGGAAGATGATGGTCCAGAACCGCCGCAGCGGGCCGGCGCCGTCGATCGCTCCGGCCTCGATCACGCTTTTGGGGATCGCCTGCAGCCCGGCGAGGAAGAACAGGAAGTTGTAGGCGACCTGCTTCCAGACGGCGGCCATCACGACGAGGATCATCGCGTGGGTGCCGTTGAGCATCGGATTCCAGTCGACGCCCATCACCCGCAGCGGCCGCGCCAGGGTTCCGAGCGTCGGATGAAAGATGAAGAACCACAGCACGCCGGCGACGGCGGGCGCGACGGCATAGGGCCAGACCATCAGCGTCTTGTAGACCGCGCCACCCTTGAGGTTCTTGTCCGCCTGGGTGGCGAACAACAACGCCACGCCCAGCGAGAGCACGGTCACGAGCGATGAGAATACCACGGTGGTGCCGATCGCCGTGTAGTACTCCGGCTGCGCGAACAGCGCCTGATAGTTCTCCAGCCCGACGAATTCGGAGTTCAGGCCGAACGCATCCTCCTGCAGGAAGGATTGGCGGATCGCCTGGCTGGCCGGCCAGTAGAAGAAGATCAGCGTGATCGCGAGCTGCGGCGCCAGCAGCAGATAGGGCAGGAGCTTGCCTTTGAAGACGACTGACTTTTCCATCGAGGACGCCGCGGGAGGGACAGATGACGGAGCTCCCCCTCCGCCGGGAGGAGGAGCCCTGTCCGGGAGGCCTTACTTGGCCGTTTTCTCGAAGGTGCGCAACATCGCATTGCCGCGGGCGACGGCGGCATCGAGCGCCTCCTTGGCGGTCTTCTTGCCGGCCAGCGCCGCCTCGATCTCCTCGGCCCAGACGTCGCGCATCTGCACCATGTTGCCGAAGCGCAGGCCGCGCGAGTTCTCGGTCGGCTCCTTGTTGGTGAGCTCCTTCAGCGGCGTCTGCAGGGTCGGGTTCTTCTCGTAGAAGCCGTCCGCCTTGGTCTTCTCATAGGCCGCCTTGGTGATCGGCAGGTAGCCGGACTCCTGGTGCAGCTTGGCCTGCCGGTTGGTGTCGGACAGGAAGGTGAAGAACTTGGCGACGCCCTTGTACTCGTCGGCCGACTTGCCGCCCATCACCCACAGCGAGGCGCCGCCGATGATTGAGTTCTGCGGGGCACCTGCGACGTCCGGATAATACGGCATCGGCGCCGAGGTGAAGTCGAACTTGGCCGTGCTCTTGGCCGTGGCGTAGTAGCCCGACGAGGTCAGGAAGATCGCGCACTCACCGGTGCCGAAGCGGCTTTCGCTCTGGTTGCCGCGGCCGGAATAGTCGTAGGTCTTGTCCTTCTGCAGGTCGATCAGGTTCTGCAGGTGCTTGACCGCGAGCGGCGAGTTGAACTCGAGCACCGTATCGAAGCCGTCGAGGCCGTTGGCCTTGGTGCCGATCGGCACGTTGTGCCAGGCGGAGAACTGCTCGATATGCGCCCAGGTCGCCCAGGCGTTGGAGAAGCCGCAGGTCTCGTGTCCCGCCGCCTTCAGCTTCTTCGCCGCGTCGAACACCTCGGGCCAGGTCTTCGGAATCTCGGCGACGCCGGCCTTCTTCAGTTCGTCCTTGTTGATCCACATCACCATCGAGGACGAGTTGAAGGGGAACGAGAGCATGTCGCCCTTCGACGTCGAGTAGTAGCCGGTGATCGCCGGCAGATACGCCTTTGGATCGAACGGCTCGCCGGCGTCCTTCATCAGCTCGTAGACCGGCTTGATCGCGCCCTTGGCGCTCATCATGGTCGCGGTGCCGACCTCGAACACCTGCAGGATGTGCGGCGAGTTGCCGGCGCGGAAGGCGGCGATGCCGGCGTTCATCGTGTCGGGATAGGAGCCCTTGAAGGTGGGCACGACCTTGTAGTCGCTCTGCGAGGCGTTGAACTCCTCGGCCAGCTTGTTGACGATGTCGTTGTTGCCGCCGGTCATGGCGTGCCACCACTGGATTTCAGTCACAGCGTGTGCGGGCGAAACAGCAAAACCAAAGGTCGCCGAAATCAGTGCGGCAGCAGCGAATTGTCGAAGTGACATCAAACAGGTCCTCCCAAAAACGTCATCGTCGTTGCGGCCGTTAACAGCGCCAGATGACAGTTATGTGAATGTATAGACGTATGATCCCGCGTGGGAAAGGCGGCATGGGCGCGGCGGAGAAACGCGGTAAATCACCCGCGCCGTCGCTGCGTTGCGAAGGTGCAGCGCGGCGACCATGCGGTCATTCGAGATGATCAGCGCTTGCGTTCCGTGCAGACGGTTCCTTGCGCCACCAGCGCGTCGATCTGGCCATCGGAGTAGCCGAACTCGCCGAGCACATCGCGCGCGTGCTGGCTGAACTTCGGCGGCGTCGAGCGCAGGCTCGGCTTGGTGCGTTCGAGCCGGATCGGCGACGCCACGCCCTTGTACCAATCCTTCTCGATAATATCGCCCCGGTAGAGCGTGTGCGGATTGGTCAACGCCTGATCGATCTTCTGCACCGGACCCGCCGGCAGGCCGGCGGCGAGCAGCCGGTCGCACAGCGGCTCGGCCTCGAACTCACTGAACACCGCGGCGAGCTCGGCGCGCAGCGCCTCGCGGTTAGCCACGCGGTCCCTGTTGCGGGCGAAGCGCGGATCGGTGCCGAGGTCGTGACGCCCGATCTCCTTGGCGAGCTTGCGGAAGGTGCCGTCATTGCCAACGCCGATGAAGATGTCGTCGGTCTTGGTCGGGAAGATCGCGTAGGGCACGAGGTTCGGATGCTCGTTGCCGGTAAGAGACGGCGGCTTGCCGTGCATGAAGTAGTTGGCGGTGTGCGGGTGCATGATCGCAAGGCCCGTCTCGTAGAGCGTGACCTCGAGGAACTGGCCTTGTCCCGAGCGCTGCCGCTCCGACAGCGCCATCAGGATGCCGATCGCGGCATAGAGTCCCGTGGTGATGTCGACCAGCGGCACGCCGATCCGCATCGGGCCGCTCTCCGGCGAGCCGGTCGCGGCGATCATGCCGGTCATCGCCTGGATAATGGCGTCATAGCCGGGATTGCCGCCGCGCGGGCCGTCGGCGCCGAAGCCGCAGATCCGGCAGTGCACGAGCCCGGGAAATTTCTCGCGCAGCACGTCGCTGCCGATGCCCCACTTCTCCAGCGTGCCCGGCTTGAAGTTCTCGATCAGCACGTCGGCCGTCTCGAGCATCTTGAGCAGCACCACGCGCCCGCCCTCGGAGGCGAGGTCGAGGCCGATCGAGCGCTTGTTGCGGTTGATGCCGACGAAATAGGCCGCGTCCTCGTCGTGGAACGGAGGGCCCCAGTCGCGCACCTCGTCGCCGGCCGGCGGCTCGACCTTGATCACATCGGCGCCGTGATCGGCCAGGATCTGCGTGCAATAGGGGCCGCCGAGCACGCGGGTCAGATCGATCACGCGCAGGCCGGCCATCGCGCCGGGAGCAAATTGAGGTGTCATCAGGATGATCGCGAGGTTGTTTCGACTCGCGGTCATTAAGCATTGCCGTCGCGCTGGCGCAAACGCCGTCCCGCGCATGCAGCCTCGCGAAAAAGGCGACGGCTGTCCGGCGGCAGGGTCGCGCAAGACGACCCTGCCGCGACGCGGAATTCAGCCTCAGACGACGGACAGCTTGACGTCGACATTGCCGCGCGTGGCGTTGGAGTAGGGGCACACCTCGTGCGCCTTGGCGACCAGCGCCTCGGCGTCGGCCTTGGCGAGGCCCGGCAGCGAGACGGCGAGCTCGACGGTGATGCCGAAGCCGCCTTCCGAGCGCGGCCCGATGCCGACGGTCGAGGTCACTGAGGTGTCGGCCGGAACCTTCGGGCCGCCCTGCGAGCCGACGAACTTCATCGCGCCGATGAAGCAGGCGGCATAGCCGGCCGCGAACAGCTGCTCCGGATTGTTGCCGGCACCACCGCCACCGCCGAGCTCCTTCGGGGTGGAGAGCTTGACCTTGAGCGATCCGTCGAGGGTCGCGGCTTCGCCGTCGCGGCCGCCGGTGGCCTTGGCGCTGGTCTTGTAGAGCACGTTCACGGACATGGGTGTCTCCCGATAGGGGTGGAGTGGAATTCAGTGAGGCGTATATTGCACGCAAATCGATTGCGCACAATATAATTGTTCGGTAGAAAATTCGTGATCGGTGTTTCCCGGTCGTTGCCGCCGCCCTCGCGCAACGCCCAAGATGTGCCCGACGATCCATCCCTGGTGTGACCATGCCCAAGAAGACGACAGCCGACGTGCCCCTCCAGCTCGGCAGCCAGCTCTGCTTCGCGGTCTATTCGACGGCCCACGCGTTCAACCGCGTCTACAAGCCGCTGCTCGACCGCCTTGGCCTGACCTATCCGCAATATCTGGTGATGCTGGTGCTGTGGGAGGGCGATGGTCTTACCGTGAAGGAGATCGGCGCACGGCTGTTCCTGGACTCGGGCACTCTGACCCCGCTGCTCAAGCGCATGGAGGCGCTGCATCTGCTGACACGGACGCGATCGGCCGAGGACGAGCGCCAGGTGCTGGTGGCGTTGACAGGGCAGGGGTCGGCGTTGCGGGAGAAGGCCAAGGCCATCGTGCCCCCGGCGATCCTGGACGCAACAGGCTGCTCGATCGCGGAGCTGGCGGACCTGCACGGCAAGCTGGTGAAGCTAAGGGAGCGGCTGGAGGCGGCGGTGGAGTGAGGGCTCAAGCCGGCCCGAGCAGGCGCTTCTTCGAGAACGCGCGTCCCGAGTGCGATTTCAGATAAGCCTCGAAGGCTAACGCGCGGTGCTTGTCCGGAAAGGCGCAGTACCAGACCAACGTCCAAGGCATGAACTTGGAGGTGTGGGCTGAGCGGCCGGCGCTGTGATCCTTGAGACGCTGCCGGATGTCCGCGGTCGCGCCGATGTATTCCTGATCGGGAAAGCTGACGCTACGGATGATGTAGACGTACCACATGACGATGGGCTCGCCGCGAGGGATCGCAGGCGCGCATTTTGTGGCCGGGAAAAGAACTTGTCAGCTTGGCTTTCACGCCGTCGCGTGAGCCGAACTCAAACGAGAAGGGGGGACTTCGTTGCTGAGCAGCCCGGCTTCGCCAAGGGGCTTCGCCGGGCACCACGCTTCGCCCTCAGGGCTCCGTCGTGGCTGCGCCACGCGTAGCCCGGAGGGCGAAGCGTGGTGGAGCCAGGCGGGATCGAACCGCCGACCTCTTGCATGCCATGCAAGCGCTCTCCCAGCTGAGCTATGGCCCCTGAACCGAACCGGCGGTCTGGGTGACCGCCGGGGAGCACCGTGAACCACAGTTCGCGGCTGATCTCAAGTGGCTTCGACGATTATTCTTCGTCGCCGCCGACATCGCCGATGATGTCTGTGACATCTTCGTCGCCTTCTTCCTCGTCGGCGATGAAGGTCGAGTCGTCATCCTCGTCGTCGTCGAGCGTCTCGTCGATCTCGATGTCGTCCTCCGACTCCGGAACGACGGCCTTGACCTTGCCGGTGTTCTCCTCGGCATCGGCCTCCTCGAGCGAGACCAACTCTTCGGTCTCCGCAGCCTCCGGCGCCACGTCTGCCGTCGCTGCCGCGCGCGCAGCCTCGCCGCGCATGGCGCGGGTCGGAGCGATCGGCGCGATCGGCACGACCTCGCCGGTGTAGGGCGAAATCACCGGGTTCTTGTTGAGGTCGTAGAACTTTTTGCCCGTGGTCGGGCAAATGCGTTTGGTTCCGAGCTCGGATTTGGCCACGTGCAGGCGTCCTGGCAATGTCTGAAAAGCGGTGTCTCACTTGGCTAGTTGCCGCGCCGCTGTCAATAGCGCTGTCAACGGGAAAATCACCGCTCGTGACGGCGGGCAGGGGCTGTGATACCTGCCGCCTCCAAAACCCGAGGACCCCGCCGTGAGCACGTCAGCCGCCCCCACCCCGCTCGAATCCCGCGCCTCCGGGCCGCTTTCGGGCACGATTCGCGTTCCCGGCGACAAGTCGATCTCGCACCGGGCGCTGATCCTGGGCGCGCTGTCGGTCGGCCAGACCCGAATCTCCGGCCTCTTGGAAGGCGAGGACGTCCTCAACACCGCGAAATCGATGCGCACGCTGGGAGCGAAGGTCGAACGGACCGGCGAGTTTGCCTGGACCGTGAACGGCGTCGGCGTCGGCGGCTTTGCCCAACCGACGGAGACGCTCGATTTCGGCAACTCCGGCACCGGCTGCCGCCTCGTGATGGGCGCTGTCGCGGGATGCCCGATCTCGGCCGTGTTCGACGGCGACGCCTCGCTGCGCAGCCGGCCGATGCGGCGCATACTCGATCCGCTGGCGCTGATGGGCGCCAAGGTGACCGCCAGCGCCGAGGGCGGCAAGCTTCCGTTAACCCTTCAGGGCGCCAGCAACCCCATTCCGATCGAGTACCGCACGCCGGTCGCCTCGGCACAGATCAAGTCGGCCGTGCTGCTCGCCGGCCTCGCCGCGCCCGGAATCACGACCGTGATCGAGCAGGAGGCGAGCCGCGACCATACCGAGCTGATGCTGAAGCATTTCGGCGCCGAGATCGTCACCACGCCGGAAGGCACGCACGGCCGTCGCATTGCGCTGACCGGTCAGCCGGAGCTGCGGGGCGCGCCGGTGATCGTCCCGGCCGACCCGTCCTCGGCCGCGTTCCCGGTGGTCGCCGCGCTGATCGTCGACGGCTCGGACCTCGTGCTCTCCGACGTCATGACCAACCCGCTGCGCACCGGCCTGTTCACCACCCTGCGCGAGATGGGCGCCTCGATCGAGGAGGACGACGTCCGCGGCGATGCCGGCGAGCCGATGGCCCGCCTGCGCGTGCGCGCCTCCAAGCTGAAGGGCGTCGAAGTGCCGCCGGAGCGGGCGCCGTCGATGATCGACGAATATCTCGTCCTGGCGGTCGCGGCCGCCTATGCCGAGGGCACGACCGTGATGCGCGGCCTGCACGAGCTGCGCGTCAAGGAATCCGACCGGCTGGAGGCCACCGCGGCGATGCTGCGCGTCAACGGCGTCAAGGTCGAGATCACCGGCGACGACCTGATCGTCGAGGGCCGCGGCCACGTTCCGGGCGGCGGCGTCGTCGCCACCCACATGGACCACCGCATCGCGATGTCGGCCCTTGTCATGGGCTTGGCCTCCGATAAGCCCGTCACCGTCGACGACACCGGCTTCATCGCCACCAGCTTCCCGGATTTCATCCCGCTGATGCGCAAGGCGGGCGCGGATTTCGCATAAGAGGCACCATGGCCTCCACCTTTGACCGTGACGCGCTGCTGGCGGCCTTCGACGCGATCGGACGGGCGGCGGCCCGGGCCGGGGCCAAATTGCAGATCGCGGTTTACGGCGGATCGGCCTTGATGCTGGCGAGCAACTTTCGCTTCGCCACAGAAGACGTCGATGTCTCGGAGCTGCCGAGTCCGCTTCCTGCCTGGCTGGCGGTCGCGCTTCATGACATTGCCCAGCAGAATGGCTGGTCGGACGACTGGTTCAATGATGGCGTCGCCTTCCACCTCAGTCCGCTGGCGGATCAGGCGGCCGACCACCTGGAGTTCGGCACTTTTCCGCGAGACGGCTCGCCGCCAGGATTGGTGGTCTCCGTGCCCTCGGCGTTGAAGCTCAAGTCCGTCAGGGTCCTCGACCCCGCGCGCGGCGAGGCCGAGCGGCTCGATATCCTCAACCTGATGAAGGTCGTTGGAATCACCGACGCGGATGCAGCGGTCGCGCTCCTTGCGAGATACTTTCCGGCGAGCGCGGCCTCTGCCGAGAAGCAACGCTTTCTGCTGAAGCACATGAACCCAGAGGGAGCCGTCGATGCGCCCAAATACCCTCGCTGAAGCGGTCGCCCGGATCGGGCGTGGGGAGCCGCGGGAGATCATGCTCGCCGAGTTCGTCGATACGTTCGATCTCGCTCCCTCCGACGAGGCACGTTATGCGGCCATCGAGGCTGAACCTGACCTGACCGGCGATACCCGGACCGATGCCCTTGCTGGCGCCATCGCCGAATATCTCGCCAAGCAGCGCCGGTTAGGCCGGGTGCCCCCCTGGACCGGCGGCCCGGCGAGGCGTTTGAAGGACCCCTGGTTCACGACCAGTTCGACGTCCCCTGCGCTGCTGGAGTACTTGACCTTCGCCAGCCCGGGAGAGTTCGCTTCCCGCAACATATTTACCGACGAGCGGCCGCTGCGGCGGGCACGCGACACTTCAGGACAGCGCTAGAATGATCATCGCCATCGATGGCCCGGCTGCCTCCGGCAAGGGCACCATGGCCAAGCGCCTCGCGGCGCATTATGGCCTCAGGCACCTGGATACGGGGGTGATCTACCGGGCCGTGGCGCATGCGCTGCTGACCGCCGGGATCGACCTTAAGGACGAGGCCCGGGCGGCCGAGGTTGCGATGACGCTGGACCCGTCGACCTTCGACAATCCCGCGTTCAGGTCGCATGAGGTCGGCTCGGCGGCGTCCGTGGTCTCGGCCTTGCCCAAAGTGCGCGAGGCGCTGCTGGCATTCCAGCGGCAGTTCGCCAGCCAGCCGCCGGGCGCCGTGCTCGACGGTCGCGACATCGGAACCGTGATCTGTCCCGATGCCGAGGTGAAGATCTACGTCGTCGCCGACCCCAAGATCCGGGCGCAGCGCCGCACCCTGGAGGCGCGTTCCCGGGGCGAGCCGGCCGACGAGGCGGCCATTCTGGCCGACATCCTGGCGCGCGACGAGCGCGACCAGAACAGGGCCGTTGCCCCTTTGAAACAAGCGGCGGATGCTTACTTGCTTGATAACTCCCATTTGGATATAGAGGGCGGCGTCCGGGCCGCCATCGACATCGTCGAGGCCGTTCGAGCGGGCCGTCAGCGGGTTTGATTTCCGCTGATGTCATTGGAGGAACCGCCCGCTCCCGCCCTTGACCGTCGATAGCTCGATTGCAGTTCAATCGGGTCCGATCATCCGGACGAAACTTCATACGTATCGCATGTGCAGGCATTGCCGGCCCGCGTCGTTGCGCTTTTTGCGCTGACAACGCGGACGTCTGGGGATTTGTGGACCTCCAGGCACTGCGCGTTCGATGCGCCGATCAACCCACGCTGGCGAAATGTCCGCATCTGGAGAACCAATGGCTTCGAGTATCTCTGCTAATTCCTACAATCCCAGCCGCGATGATTTTGCCGCGATGCTGGACGAGTCCTTCACGAAGGGCAATCTTCAGGAAAGCTCCGTCGTCAAGGGCAAGGTCGTCGCGATCGAGAAGGACATGGCCGTCATCGACGTCGGCCTGAAGACCGAAGGCCGCGTGGCGCTGCGTGAATTTTCCGGTCCCGGCCGCGACAGCGAGCTGAAGGTCGGTGACGAGGTCGAAGTGTTCCTCGACCGCATCGAGAACGCGCTCGGCGAAGCCGTGCTGTCGCGCGACAAGGCGCGCCGCGAGGAGAGCTGGGGCAAGCTCGAGAAGGCGTTCCAGAACAACGAAAAGGTCAACGGCGTCATCTTCAACCAGGTCAAGGGTGGCTTCACCGTCGACCTGGATGGCGCAGTCGCCTTCCTGCCGCGCTCGCAGGTCGACATCCGTCCGATCCGCGACGTCGCGCCGCTGATGAACAACTCGCAGCCGTTCCAGATCCTCAAGATGGACCGTCGCCGCGGCAACATCGTGGTGTCGCGCCGGACCGTGCTGGAAGAGACCCGCGCCGAGCAGCGCCAGGAGCTGGTGCAGAACCTCGAAGAGGGTCAGGTCATCGACGGTGTCGTCAAGAACATCACCGATTACGGTGCGTTCGTCGACCTCGGCGGCATCGACGGCCTGCTGCACGTCACCGACATCGCGTGGCGCCGCGTCAACCATCCGACCGAGGTGCTCAGCATCGGTCAGACGGTCAAGGTCAAGATCATCAAGATCAACCACGAGACGCACCGCATCTCGCTCGGCATGAAGCAGCTGCTGGACGATCCGTGGCAGGGCATCGAGGCCAAGTACCCGCTGCAGGCCCGCTTCCACGGTCGTGTCACCAACATCACCGACTACGGCGCGTTCGTCGAGCTCGAGCCGGGCATCGAAGGCCTGATCCACGTCTCCGAGATGTCGTGGACCAAGAAGAACATGCACCCCGGCAAGATCGTTTCGACCTCGCAGGAGGTCGAAGTGCAGGTGCTCGAGGTCGACAGCGTCAAGCGCCGCATCTCGCTCGGTCTCAAGCAGACCATGCGCAATCCCTGGGAGGTCTTCGTCGAGAAGCATCCGACGGGTTCGGTGGTCGAGGGCGAGGTCAAGAACAAGACCGAGTTCGGCCTGTTCCTGGGTCTCGAAGGCGACGTCGACGGCATGGTCCATTTGTCGGACCTCGACTGGAAGCTGCCGGGCGAGCAGGTCATCGACAACTACAAGAAGGGCGACATGGTCAAGGCCGTGGTGCTCGACGTCGACGTGGAGAAGGAGCGCATCTCGCTCGGCATCAAGCAGCTCGAAGGCGACCCCTTCGCCGAGCCGGGCGATGTCAAGAAGGGTGCGGTCGTCACCTGCGAAGTGCTCGACGTCAAGGACGGCGGCATCGACGTCAAGATCTCCGGCACCGACTTCACGACCTTCATCAAGCGCTCCGAGCTGGCGCGTGATCGCAACGACCAGCGCTCCGAGCGGTTCGCCGTCGGTGAGAAGGTCGATGCCCGCGTGATCCAGTTCGACAAGAAGGCCCGCAAGGTCCAGGTGTCGATCAAGGCGCTGGAAGTCGCGGAAGAAAAGGAAGCCATCGCGCAGTACGGCTCGTCCGATTCGGGCGCGACGCTGGGCGACATTCTCGGCACCGCGCTCAAGAACCGCGACTCGAAGTAAGCCTTCGATCCGTGTGACGAGATCAAAGCCCCGGCCTCGGCCGGGGCTTTTTTTGCGGCGAGGCATTTCGCGCCCGCCGCTCGCCCTCGCATATGTGGCTACGGTCGAACCTTCAGCTGAGTTACTCCGTCATGCCCGGGCTTGTCCCGGGCATCCACGCGGTTCTCAGCATGCTGAACGACGTGGATGGCCGGGACAAGCCCGGCCATGACGAGGTGGAGAGAGATGAGAGTAAAACTCCGATCTTCATGCGCCATCCCTGCCGCCTGAGCCGGCCTTGCCCCCTTTGGCTGCCGCGCGCCGCGAGCCTTCCTTTCTTCAAATTGCGCCGCGATTGATGTAATCGGATAACGAGATATTCAGGCTGCGGATGCAAAACGCGCCGAGACTTCCAGGAGATTCCCATGTCGCTAGATTCGGATGTGATCGTCGATCGCCGCAGGCTGCGCCGCAAGCTGACGTTCTGGCGGGTCGTGGCGGTGGTGATCGCGATCGCCGCGCTGTCCGCCATCGGGCTTGCGATGTCGCCGCGCGGCCGGACCGCGCTGTCCACGTCGGGATCGATCGCGCGCGTCAACATCGAGGGCCTGATCCGCAGCGATCACGAGCGCGTCGAGGCGCTGGAGCGGCTGGAGAACTCCTCGGCCGAGGCCGTCATCGTTCATATCAACTCGCCGGGCGGCACCACCGCCGGCTCCGAGCAGCTTTACGATTCGCTTGTTCGCTTGAAGGCGAAGAAGCCCCTGGTCGTGGTGGTCGAAGGTCTCGCGGCTTCCGGCGGCTATATCGGTGCGATCGCGTCGGATCACATCGTCGCGCAGCAGAGCTCACTGGTCGGCTCGATCGGCGTGCTGTTCCAGTACCCCAATGTCAGCGAGCTCCTGAAGACGATCGGCGTCAAGGTCGAGGAGGTGAAGTCCTCGCCGTTGAAGGCCGCGCCCAACGGCTATGAGCCGACCAGCCCCGAGGCGCGCGCCGCGCTCGATGATCTCGTGAAGGATTCCTACGCCTGGTTCCGCGGTCTCGTGAAGAGTCGCCGCAGCATGGATGACGCGCAGCTCGAAAAAGTGGCCGATGGCCGCGTGTTCACCGGCCGGCAGGCGGTCGAGTTGAAGCTGATCGATGAGCTCGGCGACGAGAAGACGGCGGTAGCCTGGCTCGTGGCCAACAAGGGCGTGAAGAAAGACCTGCCGGTGCGCGACTACAAGCTGGTGCCGCGATTCGGCGATCTCACGTTCCTGCGGACCGCGACCTCGATGGTCCTGGATGCCGTCGGTTTGTCCGGGATCGCGCGCCAGATCGAGCACACCGGTGTGGTCCAGGCGGTCGATCGGGTTGGTTTGGACGGCATGCTGGCGCTCTGGACGCCCGCAACGGGGAATTGAAACCCGTCAAGACAAACCCGAATGCAATCTTCCCGTCCAGCGTGTGTCGTCGCGTGGCCCGAGATCGGGTCACGCAAGCCGATTCCCGGGGCCGATGAATGATTTAGCGTCTTGACAGTCCTGCATATTTTCACGGAAATGGGACTGTCTCCCCGGGTACATTTTCTCGATGATCAAATCCGAGCTTGTTCAGCGTATCGCCGAGCACAACCCGCACCTCTACCAGCGGGATGTCGAGAACATCGTCAACGCGATCCTCGATGAGATCGTCGCCGCACTCGCGCGCGGGGATCGTGTCGAGCTGCGTGGCTTCGGTGCCTTCTCCGTGAAGCATCGGCCGGCGCGGGCAGGCCGCAATCCGCGGACCGGCGCCCACGTCCCGGTGGACCAGAAGAGCGTCCCGTTCTTCAAGACGGGCAAGGAAATGCGCGAGCGGCTGAACCGGGACAATCCCGCCGGCGCTGGCGCGGACGCCGACGATTCGGACGAGTGACGCGCGTCTCGCGCCGGGCGTTCAGGTCATCGGCAACTGATTTCAGAACGAACCCGGCCTGACACCTACGAGCGAGCGCATGCGAAAATTCCTCACCGTCGTGATCGTCCTTCCGCTCATGGTGCTGTTCGTCGTCTTCGCGGTCGCCAACCGGCATTTCGTTACCGTATCATTTGATCCGTTCAATGCCGTCGACCCGGCGCTCGCGATCTCGGTGCCGCTGTTCGCCTTGATCATCGCCGTCGCGATCGCCGGCGTGATCGCCGGCGGCTGCGCGACCTGGATCGGCCAACGCGGCTGGCGTCGCGCCGCGCGCCGCCATCAGGCCGATGCCGAAGCCGCCCGGGCGCAAGTGGCCCAGCTCAGCGCCGCAGCGCGTGCGAACCAGGGTTCGGCACAATCCCTGGTTCCGGCCGCGCCGGCCCGGCTTTTCGCCCCTTATGGGCGAGACAAGCAGGGCGCCGCGTTGTAGAAGGCGCCCAAAGCCGGACGGCCTCGGAAGCGTTCGGCCGCTGGTGATCCTTTCCGTCCGGACGTGCGTTCTTTACCGATGTCCTTGCTCGTCAAAATCTGCGGTCTGACCACGCCCGACACGCTCGGTGCCGCGCTCGACGCGGGTGCCGAGATGGTGGGCTTCGTGTTCTTTCCGCCGTCCCCCCGTCACGTCGGTCTCACGGCCGCGCGGGAGCTTGGCCAGCAGGCGAAGGGGCGTGCGCTCAAGGTGGCGCTGACGGTCGATGCCGATGATGCGACGTTTGAGAACATCGTCGAGACCCTGCGCCCGGACCTCCTCCAGCTGCATGGCCGCGAAAGCGTCGCGCGCATTCGCGATCTCAAGCAGCGCTTCGGCCTGCCGGTCATGAAGGCCATTCCGGTCGAGACGGCCGCCGACCTCGCGCCGCTGGCCGGCTATGCCGATGTCTGCGACCGCATTCTGTTCGACGCGCGGGCGCCGAAGCATGCGACGCGTCCTGGCGGCTTGGGTGCGACGTTCGACTGGCATGTGCTGCAGGGCCTGACGCTCGATCGCCCGTTCATGGTCTCCGGCGGATTGAGCGCCGACAACGTCGCCGAGGCCGTGCGGATCACGCGCGCCGGCGGCGTCGACGTGTCATCTGGCGTCGAGCGGACGCCGGGTGTGAAGGATTGCGATCTGATCCGGGATTTCATTCGTGCGGCGCGGGCCGCTGAAGAGTTGAGCGTCCAATGACCACAGCCATTCCCAATTCCTACCGCAGCGGTCCTGACGATCGCGGCCATTTCGGCATCTTCGGCGGCCGTTTCGTCGCCGAGACCCTGATGCCGCTGATCCTCGATCTGGAAAAGGCCTATGCCGAGGCCAAGGCCGATCCGGCGTTCCATGCCGAGATGACTGGCTATCTCAAGCATTATGTCGGCCGGCCCTCGCCGCTGTATTTCGCGGAGCGGCTGACCGAGCACCTCGGCGGCGCCAAGATCTACTTCAAGCGCGAGGAGCTCAATCACACGGGCTCGCACAAGGTCAACAACGTGCTCGGCCAGATCATGGTCGCGCGCCGCATGGGCAAGAAGCGCATCATCGCCGAGACCGGCGCGGGTCAGCACGGCGTCGCCACCGCCACGCTGTGTGCGCGCTTCGGGCTGGACTGCGTTGTCTATATGGGCGCCGTCGACGTCGAGCGGCAGCAGCCCAACGTGATCCGCATGGAGATGCTCGGCGCCAAGGTGGTGCCGGTGCAATCCGGCGCCAAGACGCTGAAGGATGCCATGAACGAGGCGCTGCGTGACTGGGTCACCAACGTCCACAACACGTTCTACTGCATCGGCACCGTGGCCGGCCCGCACCCCTATCCGATGATGGTGCGCGACTTCCAGTCGGTGATTGGCGCCGAGACCCGCGCGCAGATGCAGCAGGCCGAAGGCCGCCTGCCGGACTCGCTGATTGCGTGCATCGGCGGTGGCTCCAATGCGATGGGCCTGTTTCACCCGTTCCTCGACGACCCCTCGGTCGAGATCTACGGTGTCGAAGCCGCGGGCCATGGTCTGACCCATCTGCACGCCGCCTCGATCGCTGGCGGCCGTCCCGGCGTGCTCCATGGCAACCGCACCTACCTGCTGATGAACGAGGACGGACAGATCGACGAGGCGCACTCGATCTCGGCCGGTCTCGACTATCCCGGCATCGGACCGGAGCACTCCTGGCTGCACGATGTTGGCCGCGTGAACTATCTGTCGGCCACCGACGAAGAGGCGCTTGCGGCCTTCCAGCTGCTGTCGCGCCTCGAAGGCATCATCCCGGCGCTGGAGCCGGCGCATGCCATCGCCAAGGTGATGGAGCTCGCGCCGAAGAAGCCGAAAGACCATCTGATGGTGGTCAACATGTCCGGCCGCGGCGACAAGGACGTTCCGCAGGTCGGCGATATTCTGCGTGGAAGGGCCAGAGCACAGTGACTGCCGCTCGCTCGGTGCAT
>NZ_CAFI01000053.1 GCF_000239775.1 Bradyrhizobium sp. ORS 375 | reverse complement strand
CGCTGCGATCGTCATGGCCCTCCTTTTCACGGAGGGCGCAGGCTTTACGCCGTCCTGAGCGCGCCGTCCTCGCGCATCATCTCGACCAGCATGCCTTCGCGCAGGCCCCGGTCGGCGACCCGCAGCCGCGGCAGCGGGAAGGCGTCGCGGATGGCGTCGAGGATGGCGCAGCCGGCGAGCACGAGATCGGCGCGGTCAATGCTGATGCAGTTGTTCTCGGCGCGCTCCTGGTAGCTCATCGCCAGCAGCTTGCCGATCGTCGTCGTGATGTCGGCGTCGTTGATCCAGATGCCGTCGACGCGGCGACGGTCGTAGCGCGCCAGATTGAGGTGGATGCCGGCGAGCGTCGTCACCGTGCCGGAGGTGCCGAGCAGGTGCATGTCGGCAAGATCGCCGCCGTTTTCGGCCGCGAATGGCCCGACATGCTCCGCCACGGCGTCGACCATTGACGCATAGATTTCGGGCGTGACATCGCGGCCGCCAAAGCGCTCGGCCAGCGTCACGACCCCGAGCGGGATCGACATCCAGGCCTTGATCCGCGGCTCGGCATTGCGGTCGGAGGGATCACGCTCGATGCGGACCAGCTCGCTGGAGCCGCCGCCGATGTCGAACAGGATGGCCCCACGTCCGCCCGGGTCGAGCAGCGGCGCGCAGCCCTTGACGGCCAGCGCCGCCTCGGTCTCGCGGTCGATGACCTCGAGCTGGATCCCGGTCTCCGCGGCCACCCGGCTGCGGAACCCCTCGGCATTGGCGGCCGCGCGGCAGGCCTCGGTCGCGATCAGCCGCAGACGCCTGGCCTTCTTCGACTGGATCTTGTCCCGACAGATGGAGAGCGCCGCGATGGCCCGATCCATCGCCGCGTCGCTGATGCATCCGGTGGTCGAGATGCCCTCGCCCAGCCGGACAATGCGCGAGAACGAGTCGACCACGCGAAAACTATCGCCCGAGGGACAGGCGATCAGGAGCCGGCAATTGTTGGTTCCGAGATCCAGGGCCGCATACACGCTGCTGCCATTGCTGGCGCAGGCCGGTGTCGCGACGTCCAGACCCGGATGCAAGCCGGGCTCCAGGTTCCCGCGCGGCGTCGGACTCTCCCGCAGCCGCGTGTCATTGATCATTCAAATGTCTTTCCGCTGGCCGAACCGGCCCAGATGGAAGTTCTCTTTCCCAAGACTTTATCAGTGCAGTGCGCCGGCGCAACAGCCCCTCCGTCAGGCGTGATGCACCATTCCTAATCAACCGTTGTCCGGCCGCGGGCGCTGCACTATCTGGGAACAGCCCGCATTTGCGCTCCATCCAGCTCCGCAGGTCACCTTCCATGCAAGATCACACCGCCCCGGCCTCCCTCGAAAACGCGATTGCGCTGCAGAAATTCGGCGTCGGGCAGCCGGTCCGGCGCAAGGAGGACGACACGCTGGTGCGCGGGCACGGCAAATATACCGACGATTTCAACCTGCCGGGTCAGGCGCATGCCTGGATCGTCCGCTCCAGCCATGCCCACGGGATCATCAAGGGCATCGACACGGCTGCGGCCAAGGCCATGCCGGGCGTGCTCGGCGTGTGGACCGGCGCGGACCTCGCCGCGGCCAATTATGGCCCGTTCACCTGCGGCCTGCCGCTGAAGGGCCGGGACGGCTCGCCGCTGCTGCAGACCAACCGCCCGGCGCTGGTCACCGACAAGGTGCGCTTCGTCGGCGACCCCATCGCGTTCGTGGTGGCGGAGACGGCGGCGCAGGCGCGTGACGCCGCCGAGGCCGTCGAGGTGGATATCGAGCCCCTCCCCGCGGTCACCAATGCCGAGGAAGCCACCCGGCCCGGCGCGCCGCAGCTCTACGACCACATCCCGAACAACGTCGCGCTCGATTACCATTATGGCGACACCGCCAAGATCGAGGAGGCGTTCGCCAAGGCCACGCATGTGACGAAGCTCGACATCGTCAACACCCGCGTCGCGGTGGTGTCGATGGAGCCGCGCGTGGCGCTTGCCGCCTTCGACGGCAAGAGCGAGCGGTTCACCTTGCAGGTTCCGACGCAGGGTGTCTCCGGCAACAAGGCGACGCTGGCCAAGATCCTGAACGTCGCGCCGGAGAAGGTCCGCATCCTGACCACGAACGTCGGCGGCTCATTCGGGATGAAGAACGTCTCCTATCCCGAATATGTCTGCATCCTGCACGCGGCCAGGGAGCTCGGGAAGCCGGTGAAGTGGCGCGACGAGCGCACCACCGCGTTCCTGTCCGACAGCCAGGGCCGCGACCAGATCATCCATGGCGAGCTCGCGCTCGATGCCGACGGCAAGTTCCTCGCCGTGAGACTCTCCGGCTACGGCAATCTCGGCGCCTACATCATGGGCGTGGCGCCGCTGCCGCTGTCGCTCAACACCGGCAAGAACCTCGCCAGCGTCTATAAGACGCCGCTGCTCGGCGTCGACATCAAGACGGTGCTGACCAACGTCACGCTCATGGGCGCCTATCGCGGCGCCGGCCGGCCCGAGGCCAACTACTTCATGGAGCGGCTGATCGACACCGCCGCGCGCGAGATGGAGATCGACCGCCTCACCATCCGCAAGCGCAACTTCATCAAGCCGAGCCAGATGCCGTTCCCGGCGGCATCCGGCGTGACCTATGATTCCGGCGATTTCGCCGCGGTGTTCGAGAAGGCCCTGCAGGTCTCCGACTATGCCGGCTTCGCCAAGCGCAAGCGCGAGAGCCGCAAGGCCGGCAAGCTGCGCGGCATCGCCGTCGGCTCCTATCTCGAGGTGACCGCGCCGCCGAGCGGAGAGCTCGGCAAGATCACCTTCGATGCCGATGGCGGCGTGACGCTGACGACCGGAACGCTCGATTACGGCCAGGGCCATGCCACGCCATTCTCGCAGGTGCTGTCGGAGCAGCTCGGCGTGCCGTTCGAGAAGATCCGGCTGGAGCAGAGCGACTCCGATCTCGTGCGCTTCGGCAACGGCACCGGCGGCTCGCGCTCGATCACCGCGACCGGCCAGGCCATCGTCGAATCCTCGCAGCTCGTCATCGCCAAGGGCAAGCAGGCGGCCGCGCATCTGCTCGAAGCGTCTGAAGCAGACATCGAGTTCGCGGGCGGGCAGTTCACCATCGCCGGCACCGACCGCAGCATCGACATCATGGAGCTGGCGCGGCGGATGCGCGAGGGCAAGATGCCCGACGGCGTGCCAGCCTCGCTCGACGTCGACCACAATTCGACGGCGACGGAGTCGACCTTCCCCAACGGCTGCCATGTCTGCGAGGTCGAGATTGAGCCGGACACCGGCGTGGCGCACATCGTCGGCTACACCGCGATCAACGACTTCGGCACCGTGATCAACCCGATGATCGTCGCCGGCCAGCTGCATGGCGGCGTCGCGCAGGGCATCGGCCAGGCGATGATGGAGCACCTGCGCTACGACGAGAGCGGTCAGCCGATCACCGGCTCGCTGATGGATTACGCCCTGCCGCGCGCCTCCGACGTGCCGATGATGACGGTCGACAACCATCCGGTGCCGGCCAAGAGCAATCCGCTGGGCACCAAGGGCTGCGGCGAAGCGGGCTGCGCGGGTTCGATGGCGAGCGTGATCAACGCCGTCATCGACGCGCTGTCGGACTACGGCGTGAAGCATCTCGACATGCCGCTGACCGCCGAGAAGATCTGGCGCGCGATCCAGGACGGCAAGGCGAAGACGGCGGCGTGAGGCCCGCCGTCTCGTCGCGTCTATCTGCGTGGCACAGAGCGGCGTGGCATAGAGCGGCCTCCTGTGTAGCCGCGTGACTGCCCCACACTCTCTCCTTCGTCATGGCCGGGCTTGACCCGGTCATCCGCGAGCCGCGGATAACGCGCGACATGGATGCCCGGCCTTTCGCCGCGCCGAAGCGGCTTCGTCCGCGCAGGCGAGACAAGCCCGGGGATGACGGCTGATTGCTGGAACACGGCGTCATTGCGAGCGCAGCGAAGCAATCCGGAGTCCCGCCCACCACCCTGGATTGCTTCGCTGCGCTCGCAATGACGGAGTATGAGGCAAGCAGCCCGCCTCGACCTCAGCTGTCATCGTCCGCGGAGGAGGATCCAGTATGCCGCGGCAGAGGTGATCGAACCGAG
>NZ_CAFI01000054.1 GCF_000239775.1 Bradyrhizobium sp. ORS 375 | reverse complement strand
GAGGGGGAGGGTCGACGCGCGCAGAGCGCGCGGCGGGGTGGGGTGACGGTCTCAGCGATGCGCGATCTGTCTGCTGCAACTCCTCTCACTTCTCTGATGCACCGGAAAAGACCTTGATCACCGCATGAGCGGAGGGGCCGCCACCCCACCCCGGCTCGCATTCGCTGCGCTCATGTGAGCCGACCCTCCCCCTCCAGGGGAGGGTGGGCACCGGGCCAGCCGATCGACCGATCTGACACAACTACCGACCTCTCCCGACCACGGGGCCTCCCATGAACCTCTCCAAATTCTTCATCGACCGGCCGATCTTCGCAGGCGTGCTGTCGACGCTCATCTTCCTCGGCGGCCTGATCGCCTTGTTCTCGATGCCGATCTCGGAATATCCCGACGTCGTGCCGCCGTCGGTCGTGGTGCGCGCCACCTATCCCGGCGCCAATCCCAAGGTCATCGCAGAGACGGTGGCGACGCCGATCGAGGAGCAGATCAACGGCGTCGAGAACATGCTCTATATGAGCAGCCAGGCGACCACCGACGGCGCGATGACGCTCACGGTCACCTTCAAGCTCGGCACCGATCCTGACAAGGCGACGCAGCTGGTGCAGAATCGGGTGCAGCAGGCCGAGCCGCGGCTTCCGGCCGTGGTCCGCCAGCTCGGCGTCATCACCAAGAAGAGCTCGCCCGACCTCACCATGGTCGTGCACCTGATCTCGCCGAACGGCCGCTATGATACGACATATTTGCGCAACTACGCGGTGCTGAATGTCAAGGACCGGCTGGCGCGCATCGACGGCGTCGGCGACGTGCAGCTGTTCGGCGCCGGCGACTATTCGATGCGGGTCTGGGTCGATCCGCAGAAGGCCGCCGAGCACGGCCTCTCGGCCTCCGACATCGTCAAGGCGATCCAGGCGCAGAACGTCGAGGCCGCGGCGGGCGTGGTCGGTGCCTCCCCCAGCGTCAAGGGTCTCGATCTGCAGCTCTCCGTCAACGCCGAGGGCCGTCTGTCGAACGAGGATCAGTTCGCCGACATCGTCGTGAAGACCGGCGCGCATGGCGAGGTCACGCGGCTTCGCGACGTCGCCCGCATCGAGCTCGGCGCCTCCGAATACGGCCTGCGCTCGCTGCTCGACAACAAGCAGGCGGTGGCGATCCCGATCTTCCAGGCGCCCGGCTCCAACGCGCTGCAGATCTCCGACAACGTCCGCGCCACCATGGCCGAGATCAAGAAGACGATGCCGGAAGGCGTCGAGTACCACATCGTCTACGACCCGACGCAGTTCGTGCGCTCCTCGATCGAAGCCGTCGTGCACACGCTGTTCGAGGCGATCGTGCTGGTCGTGATCGTCGTGATCCTGTTCCTGCAGACCTGGCGCGCCTCGATTATCCCGCTTCTCGCGGTGCCCGTCTCCATCGTCGGCACCTTCGCGGTGATGCATCTGTTCGGCTTCTCGATCAACGCGCTCAGCCTGTTCGGCCTGGTGCTGGCGATCGGCATCGTCGTCGATGACGCCATCGTCGTGGTCGAGAACGTCGAGCGCAACATCGAATCGGGGCTATCGCCGCGCGACGCCACCTATCAGGCGATGCGCGAGGTGTCCGGCCCGATCATCGCGATCGCGCTGGTGCTGGTCGCGGTTTTCGTGCCGCTTGCCTTCATCTCCGGCCTCACCGGCCAGTTCTACAAGCAGTTCGCGCTGACGATCGCGATCTCCACCGTGATCTCGGCGGTGAACTCGCTCACCCTGTCGCCGGCACTGTCGGCGCTGCTGCTCAAGGGTCACCACGACCCGAAGGACCGCCTCACCCGCATCCTGGACAAGGCTCTCGGCTGGTTCTTCCGCGGCTTCAACCGCACCTTCGTCCGCGCCTCCGACAACTACAGCGGCAGCGTGTCCAAGGTGATCAGTGGCAAGGCCGCGGTGATGATCCTCTACGTCCTGCTGGTCGGGGCCACTGCCGTGCTGTTCAAGCAGGTGCCGGGCGGCTTCGTGCCGGGCCAGGACAAGCAATATCTGGTCGGCTTTGCCCGCCTGCCGGACGGCGCCACGCTCGACCGCTCCGAGGAGGTGATCCGCAAGATGAGCGATATCGCCCTGACGCAGCCGGGCATCGAGAGCTCGGTCGCCTTCCCTGGACTGTCGATCTCCGGCTTCACCAACTCTTCCAACGCCGGCATCGTGTTCTCGACCCTGAAGCCGTTTGACGAGCGCAAGGATCCGTCGCTGTCGGGCGGCGCACTGGCGATGGAGCTCAACAAGAAATACGCCGGCATCCAGGACGCCTTCATCGCGATGTTCCCACCGCCCCCGGTCAACGGCCTCGGCACCATCGGCGGCTTCAAGCTGCAGATCGAGGACCGCGCCGGGCTCGGCTACGAGACCCTGAACGACGTCACCAAGGCGTTCATGGCCGGTCTGCAAAAGTCTCCAGAGATCGCCGGCGTGTTCTCGAGCTTCCAGGTCAACGTGCCGCAGCTGTTCGCCGACATCGACCGCACCAAGGCGCTGCAGTTAGGGGTTCCCGTCACGGAGGTGTTCAACACGCTGCAGATCTACCTTGGCTCCTACTACGTGAACGACTTCAACAAGTTCGGCCGCACCTACTCGGTGCGCGTGCAGGCCGACGCGCCGTTCCGCGCCCGAGCCGACGACATCCGCCAGCTCAAGGTCCGTTCGTCGTCCGGTGAGATGGTGCCGCTGTCGGCACTGCTCAACGTCCGGCAGAGCGCAGGTCCCGAGCGCGCCATCCGCTATAACGGCTTCCTGTCGTCGGACATCAACGCCGCTGCGGCACCCGGCTTCTCGTCGGGCCAGGCGCAGGCGGCCGCTGAGCGGGTCGCAGCCGAGGTGCTGCCGCCGGGCTTCGCCTTCGAATGGACCGACCTGACCTATCAGGAGTTCATCGCCGGCAACTCCGGACTCTGGGTGTTCCCGCTCGCGATCCTGCTGGTGTTCCTGGTGCTGGCCGCGCTCTACGAGAGCCTGACCCTGCCGCTGGCGATCCTGATGATCGTGCCGATGGCGCTGCTGGCGGCGATGGCCGGCGTCTACATCTCGAAAGGCGACAACAACATCTTCACCCAGATCGGCCTGATCGTGCTGGTCGGCCTGTCCGCCAAGAACGCGATCCTGATCGTCGAATTCGCGCGCGAGCTCGAATTCGCCGGACGCACGCCGCTGCGCGCAGCAATCGAGGCCAGCCGTCTCAGGCTGCGGCCGATCCTGATGACGTCGATGGCGTTCATCATGGGCGTGCTGCCGCTGGTGCTGTCGACCGGCGCGGGCTCCGAGATGCGGCGCGCGATGGGTGTGGCCGTCTTCTCCGGCATGATCGGCGTCACCGTGTTCGGCCTGTTCCTGACGCCCGTGTTCTACGTGCTGCTGCGGACGCTGACCGGAATGAAGCCGCTCACCCAGCATGGCGGCCACGGCACGGTGGCGGCCCAACCTGCGGAGTAAACAGAAATGTGAAAAGGCGCGATGTCGGACACCGACAACTCAATCGTCCTCTTGTTCGTAGAGGCGAATGACAGTCGGCGTCGCATCGCGCTCCCCCGATGATCCGGACGATCACTTTTGATGATCTGTGAACCGGATCACAGACCAGCGCAGCGCGATGGAGGACGCCAACTCCAGCACGTTGCGCCGACCCGGCGGCCTGTCCCGCACCAGGCCGCCGGGTCATTTGACGACAAGGAGTTGCAAGATGGATCTTTTGAATCAAATGGTCGCAGCCCGGCTGATGAAGACGGCCGAAGGTTTTCAGCGCATCGGCGCGCATCGTGCCTTTCGCCGGCTGGCCGGTCCGGGCAGCGCCGCTATCAGCGCACGCTCCGCCGTCGGCCTGATCGTCGACAATTCGGCGGCATGTGACCCATCGCTGTCGCAGATCTGCCCGGAGCGCGACGGCTGCGGCGCCGGCCTGTAGACCGGCGCTGCGCGATCAATGGCCAGCGATGAGGGCTGCTGCGCCGGGACGGCTCACGGGCGCTTGCATCCCGCGCGATCGAGCATGTCCCTGACGATGAGAGGGGTTGCCGGCGTTTCCGCCGCGTCCCGCCCTGTAGCAGCCGAGCTCAGCGCCTGACCGACATTCTCGGCGCTCAGGTTCAACGGGGTCCGGCAGGTCGCGCGTCCCGTGCTGACGACGGCGCCAGCGGCCTCGCCGACGCCGGCGAGGTAGGCAGTGAGAACCTGCTCGGCCGTGCGATCGGTCGGCGCCTTCTCCAGCATCTGAAGCACCTGGGCGACCGATATCAGGCCGCGGGAGGTGGATGGCGCGGCGGTCGAGGGGAACGTCGTCGCAACAGCGGACGCGAAGGCGATCACCGTGATGGCGAGTTTCGCCCGGCAACGAGACATGAGATGGCTCCTGCAATTGACCAGCCACCTGTCTTACGAATATAAATTATTGTCAAACGATAATTTTTGGATCATAGATGTCTCCGTCACAGGATCACCGAGCGACCCACACCAGCGGGGACTTTCGACAATGACGCACACAGCAGAGACGTTCGGCACCACCCTCGCGCGCCCCACGCGCAGCGATCGCATTCGCCGGCTCAGCCGGCTGATGGCGGCGGGCTGTCTCGTCACATCCGTGCTGCTCGCTACGGCCATGGTGCTGTATTGGGCGTTGACGCCGACGCACACGCTATTCGGCCAGGCTGGAATTCCGCACCCTCCGCTGACCGAGATCGGCGCTTCCACCCGGGCATTGGCGTTCAGCATCGCCATGGTCCCGCTGGGGACGCTGATCTCCGGCCTCCTGAGCGCACGTCGTTGCTTCCAGGCCTTCGCCGCCGGCCGCATCTTCGCGCAAGAGTCGATCCAGCAGCTCAAGGCGTTTGCGATCGCTGTCGCAGCATCAGCCCTGTTGAAACCGCTGGCCGGCGCAGCGCTGTCCGTCGTCCTGAGCCTGCACAATCAGCCGGGAGCGAAGACCCTCGCGCTGAGCCTGGGATCGGATACGCTGCTGGCGCTGATTTTCGCCGGCACCGTTGCGGTCATCGCCTGGGTGATGACCGAAGCGCTGGAGATCGACGACGAGAACAAGCAGTTCGTCTGAAGATCGGACATGCCGGTCCGCGTGCGGTTGGGCGTCGTGCTCGAGGGACCTGGCAGGATCATCGGGGATCCCCGAGGTGTGCGCTTCGCCGCAGCGCCACTGATGCAGTGCATGAACGCCAAAATAGCATCACGTGACGATCAAAACTCGCGCTTGCCAGAGGAATAGGCAGCCGATAGCTTTTTCGCACCATTCAAAAGTGCGACGGATCATCGAGCATGCTTTCTCTGCGAACCAGCCTCACGACGGCGTCGACCAGATCAGATCAGGCCCGCGCTCCGCGACACGTTTCGCGCACAGTGCTGCTGGCTGCGGCTGCGATGCTCGGACTTGCCGCATCGGCAGAGGCGCGGGACCTCACCGTCGTGTCCTGGGGCGGCAACTACCAGGACGCGCAGCGCAAGATCTACTTCCAACCGTTTGCCGCCAAGCTCGGCGCCACTGTGCTCGACGAGAGCTGGGATGGCGGCTATGGCGTGCTGCAGGCCAAGGTGAAGGCGGGCGTGCCGAACTGGGATGCGGTGCAGGTCGAGGCCGAGGAGCTCGAGCTCGGCTGCAGCGACGGCATCTATGAGAAGATCGACTGGAGCAAGCTTGGCGGCAAGGACGGCTTCATCCCGGCCGGCGTCAGCGATTGCGGCGTCGGCGCCATCGTCTGGTCCACCGGCATGGCGTTCGACGGCGACAAGATCAAGGATGGGCCGAAGACCTGGGCGGATTTCTGGGATACGAAAAAGTTTCCGGGCAAGCGCGGCCTGCGCAAGGGCGCGAAATACACGCTCGAATTCGCGCTGATGGCCGACGGCGTGCCGGCGGCCGACGTCTACAAGGTGCTGAAGACCAAGGAGGGTGTCGAGCGCGCCTTCAAGAAGCTCGATGCGCTGAAGCCCGACATCGTCTGGTGGGAAGCCGGCGCGCAGCCGCTGCAGCTGCTGTCGTCAGGCCAGGTCGCGATGACCTCGGTCTATAACGGCCGCATCACCGCCATCAACCGCACAGAGGGCAAGCATTTCGGCTTCGTCTTCCCGGGCAGTATCTACGCCGTCGACAGCTGGGTGGTGCTGAAGGGCTCGCCCAACAAGGACGCCGCGATGAACTTCATCGCGTTTGCGAGCCAGGCCGACAACCAGGCCAAGCTGCCGGAATACATCGCCTACGGCCTGCCGAATATCGCCGCCGCCAAGCTGGTGCCGGAGAAGTACGCCGCGGAGCTGCCGACCACGCCCGACAATCTCAAGCAGGCGATCGCGCTCGACGTCGGCTTCTGGACCGACAATTCGGAAGAGCTGTCGAAGCGCTTCAACGCCTGGCTGGCGCGCTAACTCCGCCGAATACCTCGGACGTACGATCCTCGCATCGTGCGTCCGCCTCACGTGCAAGCGTACCGGCGCGATTGGCGCCGAAAGCCAGCGTTCATGGACAGCCCCTTCATCTCGTTCCGGCAGGTGGTCAAGCGCTTCGGCTCGCTGACCGTCGTCGACCATCTCGATCTCGACATCACAAGAGGCGAGTTCATCGCCCTGCTCGGCCCGTCCGGCTCCGGCAAGACCACGCTGTTGATGATGCTTGCCGGCTTCGAGCAGGCGACCAGCGGCACGATCGCGGTCGATGGCGTCCGGGTCGACGGGCTGCCGCCGCACAAGCGCAACATGGGCGTGGTGTTCCAGAACTACGCGCTGTTTCCGCATATGAGCGTGCGCGACAACATCGCCTTTCCCTTGAAGATGCGCAACGCGCCGAAGGCCGAGATCGCGACGCGCGTCGCGCGCGTGCTCGACATGGTCAAGCTGTCGGCAATGGCCGAGCGCAAACCGGCGCAGCTCTCGGGCGGCCAGCAGCAGCGCGTGGCGCTGGCGCGCGCGCTGGTGTTCGAGCCGCAGGTGGTGCTGATGGACGAGCCGCTCGGCGCGCTCGACAAGAAGCTGCGCGAGCAGATGCAGCTCGACATCCGCGATCTGCACCGCCGGCTCGGCCTCACGATCGTGTTCGTCACCCACGATCAGGACGAGGCGCTGACGATGTCCGACCGCATCGCCGTGTTCAACCACGGCAGGATCGAGCAGATCGGCCCGCCGCGCGAGATCTACGAGCTGCCGCGCACGCCGTTCGTCGCCGAGTTCATCGGCGAGACCAACCTGCTCTCATGCAAGGTCGACTCCCATGTTGGCGAGGCCGTGCATCTGACCACAGAGTCCGGGCTCTCATTGTTGGCGCACGCCGGCACTGTGCCCATCGACGGCGGCAAAGTGCGGGTCTCGATCCGCCCCGAGGCGATCCGCATCAACGATCATGCCGCGGCGACGGCGAACCGTGTCGCTGCGCGCATCCTCGACGCCGTCTATTTCGGCGATCACATGCGTCTGGTGGCGTCCGTCGGCGAGCAGCGGCTGATCATCAAGGGCGACCGCATGAGCGAGGCGGCGGAGGTCGGCCGCGAGGTGGCGCTGTCCTTTGCCGCGTCGGATGTCTGGGTGGTGGGATCATGCGACCAGACCTCAGCCAGCGCCTGAAGGCAGCCCTGCTGCTCGCGCCGCTCTTGGCGTTCATGCTGTCGTTCTTCGTCGTGCCCTTGGTGACGATGATGAAGACGGCGGTGTCGGACCCCGTCGCCACCGAGGCGCTGCCCCGCACGGCGCGGGCGTTGTCCGGATGGGACCGCACCGGCACGCCCTCCGCATCCGCGCAGGCCGCCTTCGCCGACGACATCCGTGCGCTGAAAAACGACGAGCAGTTCGGCGATCTCGTCCGCCGCCTCAACAGCGCACAGTCCGGCTTCCGCAGCCTGCTCGGCAAGACCCGCCGCGCGCTCGACGGCAGCGGCGCGGTCGATCTCGCGAGCATCGATCCGCGCTGGAGCGAGACCTCCTACTGGACGACGATCGCCGAGGCCGTTGCCTCACCCTGGACCGACAAGAACCTGCTCGCGGCCGTCGATCTCGAGCGCAATGCATCGGGCAGTATCGCGGCGATGCCCGAGGGCGCCTCGGCCAACCGGCTGATCATGATCCGGACCTTCATCACCTCGGCGATGGTCACGCTCGCCTGCATCCTGATCGGCCTGCCCTATGCGATGGTCGCGGCCTCGGTCGAGGGCTGGCGCCGGCAGGTGCTGCTCGGCGCCGTGCTGCTGCCGCTGTGGACCTCGCTCTTGGTTCGCACCGCGGCCTGGTACGTCGTGCTGCAGGACAACGGCCTGATCAACGCGACCTTGAAGGGGCTCGGCCTCACGTCATCACCGGTGCCGCTGATGTTCAACCGGCTCGGCGTGGTCATCGCGATGACCCATGTGCTGCTGCCGTTCATGGTGCTGCCGATCTTCAGCGTGCTGATCGCGATCCCGCGCAACCTGATGCCGGCGGCGGCCTCGCTCGGCGCGCATCCCTTACGCGCCTTCTTTCATGTGCTGCTGCCACTGTCGATGCGCGGCGTCGTCTCCGGCGCGCTGCTCGTGTTCATGGCCGCCCTCGGCTACTACATCACGCCGGCGCTGATCGGCGGCGCCAATGACCAGATGATCTCGTCAGTGATTGCCTATTACGCGACCGGCGCCGCGAACTGGGGCATGGCGGGCGCACTCGGCCTGGTGCTGCTGGCGATGACCATCCTGCTCTACGCTATCTATATGCGCCTGACGGTCGAGGAGCAGCGCGCATGAGGCCTCTCCCGATCCTCAAGCTCGTGTTCGCGGCGCTGGTCGTGATCTTTCTGCTCGGGCCGCTGGTCGCCGTGCTGCCGCTGTCGCTGACCGACAGCGTGTTCCTGAACTATCCCATTCCCGGCTATTCGACACGCTGGTTCCGCGAGCTCGTCACCGCGGACTCCTGGCGGCTGTCGATCGTCAATAGCCTGCTGATCGGCGCGGGCACGACGGTGCTCGCCACTTTGCTCGGCACGCTTGCTGCTCTCGGCCTGCGCGGCAAGCGCGCCTCGCTGCTGGTCTCCACGTTGCGCACGGTGTTCCTGCTGCCCATGGTCGTTCCCGCCGTGGTGCTCGGCGTCGGCATGCAGCTGATGTTCGCGCGCTACGGTCTCACCAACACCTATCTCGGCGTCATCATCGCCCACACCGTGGTCGCCGTCCCGTTCGTGCTGGTCAACGTCTCCTCGGCGCTGCAGGGCGTCGATATCAGGCTGGAGCAGGCCGCCGCCAGCCTCGGCGCCGCGCCGCCGACGGTGCTGTTCTCGGTGACCCTGCCGATCGCTTTGCCCGGCATCATCTCCGGCGCGCTGTTCGCGTTTGCGACCTCGCTCGACGAGGTCGTGCTGACCCTGTTCGTCGCCGGCCCCAACCAGCGCACCCTCGCGCGCCAGATGTTCGCCACCATCCGCGAGAACATCAGCCCGGCGATCGTCTCGGCCGCCGCGGTGTTCATCGTCGGCACCATCGTGCTGTCGCTCGTGATGCTGGCGATCCGGCGGCGGATGGCGTGAGCCCGAACCCCGGTGCCTCGATCTCGCGATCCAGCTCGCGTGACGTCCTCTTCGTTCCAAGCTCCC
>NZ_CAFI01000055.1 GCF_000239775.1 Bradyrhizobium sp. ORS 375 | reverse complement strand
ATCGCCCCTGCCCTGTGGGCCTTCAGAAGGATCATGATGTCCTCGCACCGGTTTCACTTCGTCGCCGCCGCGCTCGTCTCCCTCGTCACGTTCACGGCCGGCGCTTCGGCGCAAACGACGTTCGCCTCCGAGCCCCCCGCCAGCTTCACCCTCCCCAACGGCCTGCAGGTCGTCGTCATCCAGGATCACCGCACTCCGGTGGTGACGCAGATGATCTGGTACAAGGTCGGCTCCGCCGACGAGACGCCCGGCAAATCCGGGCTGGCGCATTTCCTCGAACATCTGATGTTCAAGGGCACCGAGAAGCATCCGGCCGGCGAGTTCTCCAAGACCGTGCTGAAGATCGGCGGCAATGAGAACGCCTTCACCTCGGTCGACTACACCGGCTACTTCCAGCGCGTGCCGCGCGACCAGCTGCCGAAGATGATGGAGTTCGAGGCCGATCGCATGACCGGCCTGGTGCTGAAGGACGAGAACGTGCTGCCCGAGCGCGACGTCGTGCTCGAAGAGTACAACATGCGCGTCGCCAACTCGCCCGAGGCCCGCCTCAACGAGCAGATCATGGCCGCACTCTACGTCAACCATCCCTATGGCCGGCCGGTGATCGGCTGGAAGCCGGAGATCGAGAAGCTGAGCCGCGAGGACGCGCTCGCCTTCTATCGCCGCTTCTACGCGCCGAACAACGCGATCCTGGTGATCGCCGGCGACACCGACGCCAAGGAGGTCCGCCCGCTGGTCGAGCAGACCTTCGCCAAAGTGCCGTCGCAGCCCGACATTCCGGCACGCCGCCTGCGCCCGCAGGAGCCCGAGCCGGTCGCGCCGCGCACCGTCACCCTGGCCGATCCGCATGTCGAGCAGCCCTCGATGCGCCGCTTCTACCTGGTGCCGTCGGCGACGACCGCCGCGCCCGGCGAATCCGCCGCGCTCGACGTGCTGGCGCAGCTGATGGGCAGCGGCAGCAACTCGTACCTCTATCGCGCGCTCGTCGTCGACAAGCCGCTCGCGGTCAATGCCAGCGCGTCCTATCAGGGCACGTCGCTGGATCCGAGCCAGTTCTCCGTCGCGGTCGCACCGCGGCCGGGTGTCGATTTCGCCCAGGTCGAGGCTGTCGTCGATGGCGTCATCGCCGAGATCGCGCAGAACCCGGTGCGCGCCGAGGATCTCGAGCGCGTCAAGACCCAGCTGATCGCGGAAGCGATCTACGCCAACGACAACCAGGCGACGATGGCGCGCTGGTATGGCGGCGGCCTGACGACCGGGCTCTCCATCGAGGATATCCGAAGCTGGCCCGACCGCATCCGCGCCGTCACCGCCGAGCAGGTCCGCGCCGCCGCGCAAAAATGGCTCGACAAGAAGCGCTCGGTCACCGGTTATCTGATCAAGGACAATGCGGCCAAGCGCGAGGAGAAGCGGTCGTGATGAACACAATGACCTTCGCCCGCCGTTACGCCTGCGTCCTGACCGTCGCGGCTGCCGCGCTCACCCTGGCGCCGGCCGCGCAGGCCGCCACCAAGATCCAGCGCCTGGTCTCGCCCGGCGGCATCGAGGCCTGGTTCGTCCAGGACGCCACCGTGCCGCTGATCGCGATGGAATACGCCTTCCAGGGCGGCGCCTCGCAGGACCCCAACGGCAAGCCCGGCGTCGGCAATCTCGTCGCCGACCTGCTTGACGAGGGCTCCGGCGATCTCGACTCCAAGACCTTCCACGAGCGGCTCGACCGCCGCGCCATCGAGCTGTCGTTCCAGGTCGCGCGCGACAATTTCCGCGGCTCGCTGCGCATGCTCCGCGACAACAAGGACGAAGCGTTCGATCTGTTGCGCACGGCGCTGACCTCGCCGCATTTCGACAGCGCGGATGTCGAGCGCATCCGGTCCCAGGTGATCTCCGGCCTGCGCCGCGAGACCACCAATCCGAGCTCGCTGGCCGGCCGCAAGTTCCTCGAACTGGCTTTCCCGAACCACCCCTACGGCCGCCCAGCCAACGGCACGCTCGAGAGCGTCCCGACCATCACCGTCGACGACCTCAAGGCCTATGTCGGCCGCGTACTCGCCAAGGACACGCTGAAGGTCGCCGTCGTCGGCGACGTCGATCCGGCCACGCTCGGCAAGCTGCTCGACCAGACCTTCGGCAGCCTGCCTGCCAAGGCGCAGCTGACGCCGGTGCCCGACGTCGTCGCCACCAAGCCGCCGCAACGCGTGCTGGTGCCGCTCGACGTGCCGCAGACCGTGATCACCTTCGGCGGCCCCGGCATCCGCCGCCACGACCCGAACTTCATGGCCGCCTATGTCGTCAACCACATCCTCGGCGGCGGCGGGCTGTCGTCGCGGCTCTACAAGGAGGTGCGCGAGAAGCGCGGCCTCGCCTACTCCGTCTATGACGCGCTGTTGTGGATGGATCATTCCGCGCTGTTCATCGGCAACACCGCCACCCGCTTCGACCGCGCCGGCGAGACCATCGCTGCGGTCGAACAGGAGATCCGCCGCATCGCCGAGGAAGGCCCGACCCAGCAGGAGCTCGACGAGGCCAAGTCCTACATCAACGGCTCGCAGATGCTGGCGCTCGACACCTCCTCCAAGCTCGCGCAGGCGATGTTGCAATACCAGCTCGACAAGATGCCGATCGACTACATCGAGAAGCGCAGCGAGATCGTGAATGCGGTGACGCTGGAGGACGCGAAGAAGGCCGCCAAGCAGCTCTGGAGCCAGGGCCTGCTGACGGCGGTCGTCGGCCGCACGCCGCAAGCCGCCGCCGAGCCGGCGCAGGCGCCGGCCACCGCGCCGGTGACGAAGACGAACTGAGGAAGCAGCGGCGCTGCATCACACCTCGGTGCGGTCGACCACAGCTACCACAGCACAAACGGTGTCGTCCCGGCCTTGAGCCGGGACCCAGACCCCCAGGGAGGGGTTTGAGGCACGCTGGTCGTTGGCTTTTTGCCCGACACGTCCGCCGCGGCGTATGGGTCCCGGCTCAAGGCCGGGACGACGGAGGCGAGCAGGCGACATCTTCCGATAAAAATAATATCCTTGCTATTTTTCGGAATACATGATCTTATCCCCGCATCCCGCCTCAAGCAGATGGGGCGTTGCGCGCGATCGTCACGACACGCGAGGCGGTGATGCGGTGGCCGCGAGAGATCGCAGCGTCTTCGGCGACGAGGGCGCGGACGAACGATCTGTCGCGGACGTGAAGTCGCAGCGTCCTGACACCCCGATGCTGGTGTCACCCGCGCCATGCGCAAGCATTGGCGTGGC
>NZ_CAFI01000056.1 GCF_000239775.1 Bradyrhizobium sp. ORS 375 | reverse complement strand
AGCGCAGCATGCTACACCGCGCGGGACGGAGCCCGGCGTCACAAAACGGCGACATGGTGCCGCCACAAGACATTAAATTTCGCTAATGGCGACCGCATCGCGCGCTGGACCGGTATCGCAGGGTGGAGGCGGCGCATGTGCGCCGTCACCGTCCCTTACCGTTCCTTGCCGGTCATGATGTCGATCTGCTTGCCGCCGATCGGCTCCATCTTGCCGGTGCCATAGGCGTAGCCGGGCGACGGCGTCTGATAGCCGGGCGGCGGCTGGGTCAGGCTTTCGCGCTGCGGCTCGCTGGTGAACTGCTTGGACTCGCTGTCGGTGCCCTTGAACATGCCGAACAGGCCGCCCTTGAAGCCGAGCTGCGCGGGGCTCAGCATCGGGTTGTTGGTCACGCCGGGCTGGATCGGCTCGGTCTGCTTCGCAGAAGCGGTCCGCCCCATCTTCATCTCGGCCGGGGTCAGCGGACGGGCCGCGGCGACCGGGTCCTTGTTGTCCTTCTTGCGCGCGGCAGCCGCGGCGCGGCGCTGCTGCTCGTCGGGGTCCTTCGGCCAGTTCGGCGCGTTGGCCTTTTCGGCGGAAGCCGGCGGCGGCAAATCGAGCTTGGGCGGCACGACCAGCGGCGAACGCTCGCGGTAATTGATGGTCGGCGTCTCCATGTTGGTGCCGCCGAGCCCGCGCATCAAATTGTCGATGATCTTCTCTTCCAAGGTCTTGTCGTCCTCTTCATCCTCCTGGGCGCGGGCGACGCCGGCGGACATCAGCAGGCCGATGCCGAGTGCGACGGCGGACAGCCGCAGGGCGCGAACGGCCGTGTGGGTCACGATCCGGCTTGAGACTTCGGTCTTGCGCATGGCTTGTCCTGTCCTCGCTTGTCCAGTGCTCGTGCTCGACGAACCGGTCGCGACTCTCCCGGTCTCGACCCTGGCCGCCAGCGGCCGTCCGGTCACTCCGGCGATCCCCAAAACGTGAAGAACCTCAGGCTCTTGACCGGGGATCGATATTGGCCGGTATCGACCCGGATCAGGGCGCTTTTGCGGCATGGGCGCCGAAGAAGGAGTCATACAGCAGGCCCGCCACCCCGGCAACGATGGCCACATCGGCCATGTTGAAGATGTACCAGTTGTAGACGGTGCCGCCGATCTCGATGTGGAACAGGGCGAAATCGACCACCGCTCCATAGGCCAGCCGGTCGATGCCGTTGCCGATGGCGCCGCCGATGATCAGGCCGAGCGCCGTGGTGGCGAGCTTGGTCTCCGACCGCGCCATCCAGATCGCCAGCGCCACCACCGCGACGGCCTTCACCGCCATCAAGCCATATTGCGCCAGCGGGCTGTCATTCTGCAGCCAGCCGAAGCTGATGCCGATGTTCCAGGCGAGCACGAGATCGAAGAA
>NZ_CAFI01000057.1 GCF_000239775.1 Bradyrhizobium sp. ORS 375 | reverse complement strand
CCGCCGATCCCGCCGAAGGCGATCGCCGAGATCCTGGAGCCGCACGCCGCCCAGGCGGCGCAGGCGCCGCGTCCGGCGGCGATCGTCCCCGAGCTGCCGCCGGATCATCCGCTCGAGCCGGGCACCCGTCCGCCGGGCCGGACCGCATCTCCGGCCGAACGGATCGCCGCCTCCGAGGATGCACTGAGCGAGCTTCCGGCCGGCAAGCGCGAGCCCGTCTCCACATCGAGCTTCATCGCCGCCGCCCGCCGTGCGGCGCAGGCTGCTGCGGCCGCCCAGCCGGTCGATGCCAAGAAGGCGAAGAAGGACAAGCCGAAGGAGAAGGCCAAGGAGCCACCGAAGGAGATCCCCAAGGAGCCGGCGAAGGCGAAGGTCAAGGAGAAACCGACCATCGCGCTCACCGCCGAGGGCGACGAGGAGGTCTCGACCATCGGCTCGAAGATCCGCTCGCTGCTGGTCGGCGCCAGCGTGGTCGTGATCGTGCTCGGCACCTTCAAGTTCGCGATGTCGCTGCTCGACACCGGCAGCACGCCGCCGCCCGTGACCTCGATGGAAAGCCAAAGCGAGCCGCCGCGCACGCAAATGCCGTCGACCTCGCCGAGCCTGGCGCCGCGGCCGTCGACGCCGGACCAGAGCGTGCCGTCGCTGACCTCGCCCACCCCGCTCGATCGTCAGTCCTACAACAAGGCGATGCCTTCCGAGGCGGAGACGATCGCGATGCTCGCCATCCCGCAGGACGCAGACCGGCAGGCGGCCGCGACCGGCGACATCACCGGAACGATCCCGACGGCCGCGAACGGTCAGAAGCTCGGTCTCGTCCAGGTGCCGGCGTCCGAAAAGCTGCCCGACGCCATCGGCGGCCCGGCCCTGCGCAATGCGGCCCTCAAGGGCGATCCGACTGCGGCCTACGAGGTCGGGGTCCGTCTCGCCGAAGGCAAGGGCGTCGCACCGAACTACGAGGAAGCCGCGAAATGGTATGACCGCGCGGCCCAGGCCGGGCTGATCCCCGCCGTATTCCGTCTCGGCACGTTCTACGAGAAGGGTCTCGGCGTGAAGAAGGACGCCGACATCGCGCGCCGCTATTATGTCGTCGCCGCCGAGCGCGGCAACGCCAAGGCGATGCACAATCTGGCCGTGCTCGATGCGGATGGCGGCGGCAAGGGTGCGAACTACAAGAGCGCGTCGCAGTGGTTCCGCAAGGCTGCCGAGCGCGGCGTCGCCGACAGCCAGTTCAACCTCGGCATTCTCTATGCCCGCGGCATCGGCGTGGAGCAGAACCTCGCCGAGTCCTACAAATGGTTCACGCTGGCTGCCGCGCAGGGCGATGCCGACGCTGGACGGAAGCGCGACGACGTCGCCAAGCGGCTCGATGCGCAGTCGCTGGCCGCCGCCAAGCTTGCGATCCAGACCTTCACGGTCGAGCCGCAGCCGGACGACGCCATCAACGTGCCGGCTCCCAACGGGGGCTGGGACGGCAACCAGGCGATCGCCAAGGCCGCCGCAGCCAAGGCCGCCTTGGCCAAGCGGGCGGCGGCGACAGCTCCGCGCTGATGCCATGAGTTCGCACGGCTCGCTGCCGCGAGCCGCTGCGATATCTCCACGACGCCTCTTGGTTGCGGGCACTTGCGCGCCATAGTCTCCTGCCTCAATACCGGGGGATCGGCGGGCATGCGCAACGGCCTGCGGCGTGGTGGGGAGTGAAGTGACGTGACATCCGACCAAGGCCAGCAGAACGGCGGGTCCTTTCGTCATTCGCCCACCGGCCCCCGGATCATGCCCCGGACGCAGCCGGATTTCACCGCACGGCCTCGCCCTCCCGTGCAGCAGGTGACGGACGGTTATCCGGCCCATTTTCGCTGGCGCAGGCTGGCATCGGTGATCTTCATCCTCGCGATCCTGGCCAGCGCAGGCATTCGCGCCTATCGCGACCTGTCGCGCCCCGATGCCTGGTCGTTCTGGAAGGATCAATACGTCTCGCCGAGCCTCTCCTCGACTCTGGTCGCGAATGCCGCGATCGGCGGGATCGGCACGGATCGTGCCGTGCTGGCCGTGAGCGGTCAGATCGGCCCGGCGGCAGCGGTCTGGCTGCGCGAGCGGATCGACGAGGCCCGCCTGAAGCGCGGCGATGTGGTTCTGTTGTCCTCGCCCGGCGGCAATCTCGAGCAGGGCGTCCTGATGGGCGAGATCATTCGCGCCCACGGCCTCGCCACCGCCGTCGGCGTGGTCGACAAGAATGATCGTATCCGTCCCGGCTTCTGCGCCAGCGCCTGCGTCTTCACCTTTGCCGGCGGCCAGACCCGCTACGGCCTCGACGGCTCGGCGCTTGGCGTCCACCGCTTCACCTCGAAGGCCGAGGGCGAGGACGCGGTCGCGGACACCCAGCGCGTCACCGGCGCGATCCTCGGCTATGTGACCCGGATGGGCGTCTCGTCGCAGGTCATCGAAGCCATGTCCGAAACCCGCAACATCCGCTGGCTGGAGCCGCAGGAGGCTGAGGCGATGAAGCTGGTCACGGCGCCGCTCAAGCCGCTCTGATCGGTTCGATCGGCAGATCACACGGCGCGAACGGCAATCTCTGGTCCCTTCGGCCACGGTTTTCGTTTATGCAGGACCGAAGCACCTGCTTCGCATGCGCGGGATGCTCCGGTTGAACGCTCGCAGGGCCGCGCGGATGCAGATCTATCTCCCGATCGCCGACCTCCCGGTCAACATCTTCCTGCTGCTGGCGATGGGTGCGGCGGTTGGCTTCGTCTCCGGCATGTTCGGGATCGGCGGCGGCTTCCTGATGACCCCGCTGCTGATCTTCGTCGGCATCACGCCGGCGGTCGCGGTCGCCTCGGTCTCCAGCCACATCGCCGCCTCCTCGTTCTCCGGCGCGCTGTCGTACTGGCGGCGGCGCGCCATCGATCCGTCGCTGGCCTCGGTGCTGATGATCGGCGGCGCGCTCGGCACCGCGCTCGGCGTCTCCACCTTCACTTTGCTGCGCTCGCTCGGCCAGCTCGACCTGATGATCGCGCTGTCCTATGTCGTCCTGCTCACGAGCGTCGGCGGCGTGATGTTCTGGGAGGGCCTGCGCGCGATGATGCGGGCCCGACAGGGCGCGGTTGCCACGGTGCGCCGTCCCGGCAGCCATGTCTGGGTCCATGGCCTCCCGCTGAAAATGCGCTTCAAGCGCTCCAAGATCTACGTCTCGGTCATTCCCGTGGTCGGCATCGGCCTCCTGATCGGCTTTCTCGGCGCCGTGATGGGCATCGGCGGCGGCTTCATCCTGGTGCCGCTGCTGATCTACCTGCTGCGCGTGCCGACCTCGACGGTGATCGGCACCTCGATGGTGCTGACGCTCGCCACCATGATGATCGCGACCATGCTGCATGCAATGAGCAATCATCTGGTCGACGCGGTGCTGGCGCTGATCCTGATGGTCGGCGGCGTCACCGGGGCGCAGTTCGGCGCCCGCGCCGGGCAGATGATCCGCGGCGAGCAGCTGCGGCTGCTGCTCGGACTGCTGATCCTCGCGGTCGGCATCCGCTTTGCCATCGAGCTGGTGATCCGGCCCGAGGACCTGTTCACGATCCGCGAGACCGAGGTGGGCCGATGACGCCGCTTCGCCTGATCGGCGCGCTCCTGCTGCTTGGCGTGGCAGGCATGGCGCCGGCGCAAGCCGAGCGACTGATCGTCTCGGTCTCCAATCACCGCGTCACGGTGACGCCGAACTATGCCGGCGAGGAGCTGGTGCTGTTCGGGTCGGTGGAGAAGGACGCGCAGACACCGCCGACACGCACGGCCTATGATCTCGTCGTCACCGTGCGCGGGCCGCGCGCCGACATGGTGACGCGGCGCAAGGAGCGCAAATTCGGCATCTGGATCAACACCGACTCCCGCCAGTTCCTGAAAGTCCCCGGCTATCTCGCGCTGTTCGCTAACCGGCCGTTCGATGCCATGGCCGCGGCCGAGGTGCAGCGGCGGCAGCAGCTCGGGCTCAACAACGTGCTGCTGACGCAGCGCGTCGGTCCGGACTATGCCGACGTGGTGCCCAACGACGTGTTCCGCAGCGCCTTCGTGCGATTGCAGTCGCAGCACGGCCTGTATCGCGAGGACACGTCGGCGGTGACGTTCCTGACTCCCACCTTGTTCCGCACCGGCATCCCGCTGCCTGCCGCAGTGCCGATCGGCACCTATGAGGTCGAGATCAAGCTGCTTGCCGACGGCGCCTTCGTCACCAAGACCGAGACCGCATTCGAAATCGTCAAGATCGGCTTCGAGCAGTTCGTGGCGAGCTCGGCGCGACAGAACGGGTTCGTCTACGGCCTCGTCACGACCGCGATGGCGCTGATGACGGGATGGATGGCCTCGATCGTGTTCCGGCGCGACTAGCCCACCGCTGCTAATCTCGGTCGCGTCGTATGGACGTGCAGACCCCACTGTCATCGTCCGCGCAGGCGATCCAGTACGCCGTGACAGCGCGATTCAATATCGGCCGCCGCGGAGTACTGGATGCTCCGCTTTCGCGGAGCATGACGGCGGTGGAGACAGTGAGAGCTCGAGCCGCCGGCATCAAACGCTCGTCTCACTCATCCGCCACGGCGAGATCAGCCCGCGAGCTCCGCCCTCACGCCCGGCTCCAGCAGCCGCAGCCGCGAACCGTAGCCGAGCGCATCGAACGTCTTGCGCAGGTCTTGCGCGCTCTGGCGGAAATGCGCCCAGCCGTCGGTGTGGACCGGCACGATCAGGGCCTCGGCAAACACCCGCGCCGTCTCGACCGTGTCGTTGGTGTCCATGGTCAAATGAAACGGCCCGCGCGTCTGCGCCGCCCCGGCGAAGGGCAGCACCACGCCCGGCTTGAACCGCCGCGCCACCTCGGCAACGCCGTCATAAAACACGGTGTCGCCGCTCACATAGATCGGCGTGCCTTGCTGCGGCTGCAGGACGAAGCCGATGACGTCGCCCGAGAGCGGCTCGATGCCGGCCGGGCCATGACGCGCCGGCGTGGCGGTGACCGTCAGCGTCCGGCCTCGCGCGCGCAGCTCGGTGGTTTGCCAGGGCGCAAGACCCTCGGCCGTCCCTCCGAGCCGCCTGGCGCCGGCTTCCGTCGTCAGCACGCGCGGCGCGCGGCTCAGAAAGCTCCGGCCGCCATGATCGAGATTGTCGGCGTGCTGATCATGGCTGAGCAGCACCGCATCGATCGCGCCGATCGCATCGGCTTTGAGCGCCGGCGCGGTCAGCTTCTCGAGCACGACATGCGGCAGCTCATACTGGCCCGGCTCATCAAAGGTCGGATCGGTCAGCAGGCGGAAACCGTCGATTTCGATCAAGGCGGTCGGGCCGCCGATCAAGGTGATCGCAACATTCATGCTGATGCTCCCAAGCTCCGCGCGGGTGCGCGCGTGACCAGATAGATGCCGATGGCGACGGGGATGACGCCGAGCAGGTCCTGCAGCGCGACATGCTCGCCCAGCACAAGGAAGGCGAAGATCATCGCCAGCGGCGGCATCACAAAGTGATAGGCGCTGGCCGCGGTCGCGCCACACACTTTAAGGAGATGGAACCAGAGCACATAGGCCAGGATCGAGCCGCCGAGCACGAGGAAGGCGAACGCGCCGATCAGCTGCGCATTCGGCACGACGTCGTGGACGCTCGAGATGTCCAAGGCCACAGGCCACAGCACGAGCCCGGCCGAGAGGTTCTGGATGCCGTTACCGACCCACAGGCTGCCGTTCGGCGCCAGCTGCTTGAACAGGATGGTGCCGGTGACGATCGAAGCGAGAGCTGCGAGCGTGTAGAGAATGCCCTGGAGATGATCGGTGCCGACTGACATGCGGTGCCAGACGATCATCGCGACGCCGATCGTGCCGAGCACAAGGCCCGCGACCTTGCGCAGGGTCAGCGGCTCGCCGAGCAGCAGCGCGGCAAACACGGCGGTGAATACCGGATTGGCCGAGACGATCAGGCCACCGAGCCCGGCCGACACGGTCTGCAGGCCGGTGTAGCCAAGGCCGAGATAGAGCGCGTTGTTGGCGATGCCGATGATGGCGAACACGGCCGCATCGCGCCAGCTCATGCGCAGCTCGCCTCTCACAGCCGGAACCACCAGGATCAGGACGCCGGCGAGCGAGAACCGCGCGGCGAGCAGCAGCAGCGGCGGGCAATACGTGACGCCGATCTTGCCGGCGACGAAGGCGAAGCTCCACAGCAGGCAGAACAGGCCGATTTCCAGCGGCAGCAGGTTCGACTTCATCGGGGTCACGGCAGCCGGAGATGAAACGGACGACATCGGCGGTCTCCTCTGCCGCTCGATGTAGGGCTGTTCTTTCCCATTTGGAAATTAAATGATAGACTGAAACTCAGTGGAATTTCGAATGGAGGTTCCCGATGCTCGATCTGGAGCTGTTGCGCAGCTTCGTCTCGGTGGTCGAGGCCGGCGGCTTCACCCGGGCGGGCGAGCGCGTCCACCGCACGCAATCGACCGTCAGCCAGCAGATCCGGCGGCTGGAGGACGATCTCGGCCAGACACTGCTCAACCGTGACGGCCGCGAGGTGACGCCGACCGAAGCCGGCGAGCGGCTGCTGTCCTACGCCCGCCGCCTGCTGACGCTCGCGGAAGAAGCGCGCGACGTGGTGGCGAGGCCCGGCCCTGCCGGCGCGGTGAAGCTCGGCATTCCCGAGGATTTCGCCGCCTACCGGCTCGCAAAGCTGCTCGCGGCGTTCTCGCGCGCGCATCCCGATCTGAGACTCGACGTGCGCGCCGATCAGAGCCTGAACCTGAAGCGCGACATCGAGCGCGGCGATCTCGATCTCGCGCTGCTCAAGCGCGGCGTCGACGACACCAGGGCGGCGATCGCCGCCTGGCCCGAGCAGGTCTATTGGGTGACGAGCAAGAGCCACCCGGTCAACCTCAACAGCACCTCGCTGCCGCTGATCGGCTTTCCGCTCGGCTGCCTGTATCGCAGCCGGGCGATCCATGCGCTGGAAAGCAACGGGCGCGCCTGGCACATGGCCTACACGTCGTCGAGCCTCGCCGGCATCCAGGCCGCGGTCGCGGCCGGCATGGGGCTGAGCATCCTCTCGGAGATGGCGGTGCAGGCGGACCATCGCGTGCTCACGGCCCGCGAGGGCTTCGCGCCGATCGACCGCACCGAGGTCGCCCTCGTTGCCTCGCCGGCCGCAAGCCCGGCGACGCTGCGGCTGGCCGACCGGCTGGCGGAGTTCTGCGAGAAGGTGCAGGCGAAGGCGGCGTAGCCGATTGCGAAAGATAGCGTGTTCCCGCTCGCGAGCGCTGGAAGGAGCCATCTCCTACCGCTCCTACGGCGCGATGAGCCGACGCCACGGGCGCCCCTGTTGATGAGTTACTCCGTCATGCCCGGGCTTGACCCGGGCATCCATCCTTTCTCGAAAGAAGATGGATGGCCGGGTCAAGCCCGGCCATGACGATGTGAGAACAGGGCAAGCACATCAGAGAGCGTCAGCGCCCGTGCGAGAGAGGGTACAATCGAGGTCCAGACGCGTTGATCGTCTCGAGCGATCGATCCTCGATCGAACTAATAACACCTTGCCGCAGCGATGCTGTGCAGCCTTGTGTCGCCGAGCACATGCGCAACGAACGCGCGCTTCGGGAACAGCTTCGCGAACGCCGCGTCGCGCACGCTCAGGCCGCCGGCATAGGCGCCGAAGGCCGGCATCACCGCGCGCTCGCCATCGGAGACGAAGCAGCGGCGCTCGAGGGTGCGCGCCCGCGTCGCGACGCGCGCCTTGGGATGCAGATGGCCGGCGATCTCGCCGTGCGCCCCGGTCGGCTCGTGGCGGAACGTCACCGCATGAATCGTGATCTCATCGGCGACATCGCCGCCGATGCCGTACGGCGCGGGATCGTGGTTGCCGGTGATCCAGATCCAGTCGCGGCCGACCTGCAGGTTGGCGATGCAGGCGCGGTCGTCGCCGGTGAGGCGGGTATGCGCGTCGCGGTCATGGAAGCTGTCGCCGAGCGCGACCACGGTGCGCGGATCATAGTGCGCGATCACCGCTTCGAGCCGGCGCAGAGTCGCCACCGTATCGAACGGCGGCAGCAGCGTGCCGCGCGAGGCGTAGCTCGAACCCTTTTCCAGATGCAGGTCGGAGACGACGAGCAGGCGCTGCTCGTCCCAGATCAAGGCGCCCGACAGATCGGCGCGCAGCGTGATGCCCGCGATCTCCATCGTGCCCGATGAGGAGAATGTCGTCCCCCGCAACTCCGCCTCGCCTTTCGCTCGATCATGATACGATTCCACAGAATCGCATCATGATCTGATCCCTTTGTTTGCGCATGATCTTTTCGGAAAACCGGTTCCCACTTTTCCGGATCATTCGCTACCCCATCGCCTCCTTCACGAGTTCCTCGGCGGCTTCCGCCAGGAGCTCGTCGGCGGCCTCGCCATAGACCGATTCCCGGCCGATTTCCAGCATCACCGGCACCGCCAGAGGCGAGACGCGATCGAGCGGGCGATGGGTGATTCGGCCCTCGATTCGCGTCAGCATATCACCGAGGCGGCGCAGATCGAGCAGGCCGGTGGCGGCATCGGCGCGCGCGGCGCGCAACAGCATGTGATCGGGCTGATGCCGGCGCAGCACGTCGTAGACGAGATCGGTCGAGAACAGCACCTGGCGGCGGCTCTTCTCCTCGCCGGTGAAGCGGCGCGGGATCAGCCCGGAGATGATGGCGCAGGACCGGAACGTGCGCTTCATCAATGCGGATTCCGCGAGCCACGCCTCGAGATCGTCGCCGAGCATGTCCGGATCGAACAGCGAGGCGAGATCGAGCCGGCCTTGGCTCACCATATGCGACATGTCGCCGAGGCCCCACACCGCGAGCGCATATTCATTGGCGACGAAGCCGAGCGGCCGGGCGCGGGCGCGCTCCAGCCGCCGCGTCAGCAGCATGCCGAGCGTCTGATGCGCGAGCCGGCCCTCGAACGGATAGCAGACGAGATAGTGCTTGTTGGAACGCGGAAACGTCTCGACCAGCAGCTCGCGCCGCGCCGGAATGCGCGACACGTCTTCCTGCAGCGCCAGCCAGTCGCGCACCTGCTCCGGCAATTGCATCCATGCCCTGGTATCGTCGAGCAGGCCACGGACGCGCTCGGCGAGATAGGTCGAGAGCGGAAACTTGCCGCCCATGTAGGACGGCACTTTTGGATCGGCGTCGTTGGCGCGCGACACATAGACCTGATCCTCGGCGAGCGCCTCGTAGCGCACGATCTCGCCGCCGAACACGAAAGTGTCGCCGGGCGTCAGACCCTCGATGAAATACTCCTCGATCTCGCCGAGCAGCCGGCCGCCGCGCGCGATTGCGCCGGTGGTGCCCCCCTTGGCGCCGCTGCGCGAACGCACCAGGCGCACCTTGAGCATTGCCTCCTCGACGATGGTGCCGACGTTCAAGCGGTAGGTCTGCCGCACCTTCGGGTTGGCGACGCGCCAGGCGCCTTTCGCATCCTGCTTGATGCGCGCGAAGCGCTCATAGGTCTTCAGCGCGTAGCCGCCCGACGCAACGAAGTCGACGACGTCGTCGAAATCGCTGCGCGACAGCTGCGCATAAGGGGCGGCGGTGATCACCTCCGCGTAGAGCTGATCGCTGAGGAACGGATCGCCACAGGCGCAGCCGAGCACGTGCTGCGCCAGCACATCGAGCGCGCCGGTGCGCAGCGGCGGCGTGTCCTGCGCATTGTCGGCGATCGCGTCGATCGCGACCGAGCATTCCAGCACCTCGAAGCGATTGGCCGGCACCAGCACCGCGCGTGAGGCTTCGTCGAGCCGGTGGTTGGCGCGGCCGATGCGCTGCATCAGCCGCGAGCAGCCCTTGGGCGCGCCAACATTGATGACGAGATCGACGTCGCCCCAGTCGACGCCGAGGTCGAGCGAGGAAGTGCAGACCACGCCGCGCAATTTGCCGGCCGCCATCGCGTCCTCGACCTTGCGGCGCTGGGCAACATCGAGCGAGCCGTGATGCAGGGCGATGGCGAGGTTGTCGTCGTTGATGCGCCAGAAATCCTGGAACAGCATCTCGGCCTGGCTGCGGGTGTTGACGAACACCAGCGTGGTCTTGTTGGTCTTGATGAGCTCGTACATCTCGGCCAGCGCATGCCGCGCGGTGTGGCCGGCCCAGGGCAGCCGCTCGCTCGTGTCGAGCATCTCCACGACGGGCTGCGCCGCGCCGCCGGCCAGGACGATGTCGGCCGCGGCCACGGCGCCCTCGGGCTGCGGCATCAGGAAGCGGGCCAGCTGCTCGGGCTCGGCCACCGTCGCGGAGAGGCCGATCATCCGCATCCCGGGCGCGAGCCGCCACAGCCGCGCCAGCCCGAGCGACAGGAGATCGCCGCGCTTGGAGGTCACCAGCGCATGCAGCTCGTCGAGCACGACGCGCTTGAGCGAAGAGAACAGGAACGGCGCGTCGGCGGACGACAGCAGCAGCGCGAGCTGCTCGGGCGTCGTCAGCAGGATGTCCGGCGGATAACGCCGCTGCCGCTGCTTGCGCGAGGCCGGCGTGTCGCCGGTGCGGGTCTCGACCTTGATCGGCAGCCCCATCTCCGAGATCGGCGCGTCCAGATTGCGCGCGATGTCGACCGCGAGCGCCTTCAGCGGAGAGATGTAGAGCGTGTGCAGGCCGGCGGGGCGGGCGAGAGATCGCGCGGCTGGCTTCTCGTCCAGCTCGACCAGAGTCGGCAGGAACCCTGCCAGCGTCTTGCCGGCTCCGGTCGGCGCGATCAGCAGCGCGGAGCGCTGCGCACGCGCCTTGTCCAGCAGCGCCAGCTGATGCGCACGCGGCGCCCAGCCGCGCGCGGCGAACCATCGCGTGAAATGGTCGGGCAGCGCGGGGCTGTCGTCAGCCGGGACTGGTCGAATGCGGGGCGGCACCGGGGGAAGGTAGGCAGTCGGTCGCCCTTCGTCGAGGGCGGGATGGCTGCCTCAGCGGCAATGGCTATCGCCCCCGAGGGACGGGGGGGGGGCATCAGCGCCTCCTCAAACACCGCTGTCGTCCCTGCGAACGCAGGGACCCATAACCACCGGCCGCGCTGAGACGATGACTGGCAGTTATGCCTCAACGATAGATTCCGCGGTATGGGTCCCTGCGTTCGCAGGGACGACACCGGAGAGTGCAGCCACATCTCCGGTGTCATCATCCAACGGGAGGAAGCCCCCTACTCCGTCATCGGCTTCTCGGAGATGCTCCAGTCCTTGCCGTCGAAGATCGAGATGTAGAGCGTCTTCATCGGCGTGTAGTCGTCCGGCGTGTAGGCGTAGTTGACGCCGTTGAGGAAGAACGGCGAGTGGAAGCCGGCCAAGGTGGTGGCGTGCTTGAGCACGTTCTCGCGGGTCAGCGTGTCGCCGCAGCGGCGCAGGATCTCGCCCATCGACACCGCCTGGCCGTAGCCCGCATAGGCGATGGTGTTGTCGGGATCGATGTTGGGCAGATACTTCGCGCGCAAGGCCTCGAAACCCTTCACATCCGGATCGTCCTTCCATTGCGGCACGCCGGCATCCTTCGAGTAGCGGATGGCGACGATGTCCTTGGCGTTCTCGAGTCCGGCGGCCGAGAGGATCGAGCGCCCTGTCGAGCCGGCCGACAGCAGCTGCAGCGGCTTCCAGCCGAGCTCGGCCACTTTCCGGATCGACTGCGACGTCGCCTTGCCGGTGGTGATGTTGTAGAACACGTCGGCGCCCGACTTCGACAGATTGATCAGCTGCGAGTCGACCGTCGGCTCGGTGAGATCATAGGTCTGCTCCATGATCACCTGGGCCTTGCCGCCGGCGTCCGCCAGCACCTTCTTGAACGGACCTAAGAAGTCGCGGCCGAAATCGTCGTTCTGATAGAGGATGCCGATCTTGGCTTCCGGCTTCACGCTCAGCACGTGCTTGGCGAGGATTCGCGCCTCGGTCGGATATAGCGGCAGGCCGGCCATGGTCCATTTGTAGTTCTTCGGATCGTTCCACTTCGAGGCGCCGGTGTTGAGCAGCAGCTGCGGCACGCCCTTGGAGTTGAGGTATTTGTGCACGGCGGTCTGCGGCGCGGTGCCGAGCGATCCATACAGCGCCAGCACCTCGTCCTGCTCGACCAGGCGCCGCGTCGCCTCGACGCATTTCGGCGCGCTATAGGCATCGTCCATCGTCAGGAACTTGACCTTGCGTCCGTTGATGCCGCCCTGCTCGTTGAGCATCTGGAAATAGGCTTCGCCGACACGGCCGAGCACGCCATAGAGCGAGCCGGGTCCGGAATGCGGAATGGTCTGGCCGATCTTGATCTCGGTGTCGCTGGCGCCGGCGTCATATTTCTTCTCGGCCGCCCAGACGTAAGGCGAGGCGATGGTCGAGGCACCGATGGTCGCGAGCGCGGTGGCGCAGAAATCGCGCCGCGTCAGAGTCTTTTTCATTTGTTGTCTCTCCCTAGACGACCGGCATTTTTTGGCATCGGGAGACGCGCGGCAAGAGCGAAGTTGCCGCATTGAGCGCCGCGTGCAGCGCATTCAATAGCGTGTAGACTCAAGTCCGGGCGGCGACCACCGCAAGTCCACGGACCGGGGCTTGATCTTCGGTGCGCGGCGAGGCCGGTTCGAGATGCTTGAGCTGCAATCCGGCCGAGGCGATGATGCCGCGGACATATTCCGCGCCGTGGGCATAGCGCAGCCCCTTGCCCATGATCACCCCGTCGCCGTCATGCGTCTCGACGGTGAAGGCCAGCAGCCCGCCCGGCATCAGGACACGATGCGCCTCGGCGATCACCGGCGCGAGATCGCCGACATAGACCATCGCGTCGGCGGCGAGCACGAGGTCGGTTGACGCGTCCGGCTGCCGTTGCAGGCCGGCCGTCATGTCATCGACCTCGAGCGCGGCGTAGAGCCCGGTGGCGCGCGCCTCGGCGATCATGCCCGCGGACAGGTCGATGCCGATGAAGCTGTCGACGTTCCCAGCAAATGCCGCCGCGCCGAGGCCGGTGCCGCAGCCGAGATCGATCGCACGCTTGAAAAAAGCCGGCTTCCTCTCGGCCGCGCGGACCGCGAGCACTGCCTTGAACAGGATGTTCGGCGCCCGGTAGTTGAGCCGCTCGATCAGCTCGGCCTCGAACCGCGGCGCATATTGATCGAACAGCGACTGCACATAGGCCTTCGGCATGTCGGTGAGCGGCGCGGCGCCGAGCTGCATCAGCCGTACGCCGGCGCCGTGCCGGTCATCCGGATCCGCGGCCCGCGCGTTCTGGAACGCGGCGACCGCCTTGTCGGTTTCGCCGAGCGCGATCCTGATCTGTCCCAGCTCGAACCATGCCGAGGCGAAGTTCGGCGCGACCTCGATGGCCTGCTCCATCACCTCGGCAGCCGCCGCCAGATCGCCCTTCAATCGCAGGTCGCGGGCGAACTCGTAGCGGCGGTCGGCGATCAGGTCGCCGGAGGAGAGGAAGAAACGGTGGGGCATGCTGGAACCGTGGTCTGGGCGGGCTGTCATTCCAGGAGATGGATGCGCGGGTCAAGCCCGCGCATGACGAGCGGAGCGTGGGACCGGCTGAATTTTCCATCGCGAGACCTATATGACCCCCATGCGTCCTCAAGACATCCTGCTGCCCGTTCCCTCCGGCCTGTGCTGCAAGTCCGGCGGCTTCCATATCGATCCCGTCCGCCCGGTCGAGCGGGCGCTGATCACGCATGGCCATTCCGACCACGCGCGCGCCGGCCACGGCGCCGTACTCGCGACGCAGGAAACGCTGGACATCATGCGGCTGCGCTATGGCGAGAATTTTGCCGGTACCACGCAGGCGATCCGCTATGGCGAGGAGATCAAGCTCGGCGACGTCACTGTGAGCTTTCATCCCGCCGGACACGTGTTGGGCTCGGCGCAGATCAAAGTGTCCTCCGGCGGCACCTGCATCGTCGCGTCCGGCGACTACAAGGATGCGCGCGATCCGACCTGCGCGCCGTTCGAGCTGGTGCAATGCGACGTCTTCATCACCGAGGCGACGTTCGGCCTGCCCGTGTTCCGCCACGGCGATACGGCGCTGGAAGTGAACAAGCTGCTGGCCTCGGTGGCGCTGTTTCCCGACCGCGCGCATCTTGTCGGCGCCTACTCGCTCGGCAAGGCGCAGCGCGTCATCGCGCTGATCCGCGAGGCCGGCTACGATCAGCCGATCTACCTGCATGGCGCGATGGAGAAGATCACGCGCTACTATCAGGAGAAAGGCATCCCGCTCGGCGAGCTGCGGCCGGTGAAGGGCGTCAAGAAGGCCGAGCTCGCCGGCACCATCACCCTGGCGCCGCCGAGCGCGACCTCCGATCTGTGGACGCGACGCTTTCCCGATCCGGTCACCGCCTTCGCCTCGGGCTGGATGCGGGTGCGCGCCCGGGCGCGACAGCGCGGCGTCGAGCTGCCGCTGGTGATATCGGATCATGCCGACTGGGACGGGCTCACCGCGACCATCGCGGCGACCGGCGCCGGCGAGGTGTGGGTGACGCACGGCCAGGAGGATGCGCTGGTGCATTGGTGCCAGAGCAAGGGGCTTGCGGCGCGGCCGCTCGATCTCGTCGGCTATGGCGACGAGGAGGAGAGCGAGGTGGCGGCCACGGAGGAGTCCGAGGCATGAACCGCTTCGCCGAGCTGCTCGACCGCCTCGCCTATGAGCCCGGCCGCAACAACAAGCTGCGCCTGCTGACGTCGTACTTCCGCGAGGTCGAGGACCCCGACCGCGGCTACGCATTGGGCGCGCTGACCGGCGCGCTGTCGTTCAAGCACGCCAAGCCGGCGCTGATCCGCGACCTCATCGCTGCCCGCACCGATCCGGTGCTGTTCGCGCTGTCGTATGATTATGTCGGCGATCTCTCAGAGACCGTCGCGCTGATGTGGCCGAGGGGGGCTCCTCATCAGCAGCTCGTATCCGGGCACCCCCCTCCCCATCCCTCCCCCACAAGGGGGGAGGAAGCGCAGTTGCGTGCGGAGCTGGCACTTCAGGCGACATCGACGACATACAGCACGAGCGTTCTTCCATCCGAGCACCCGGCTCTCACCGTTCCCTCCCCCCTTGTGGGGGAGGGTCAGGGAGGGGGGTCCCCCACGGATGGTCTCTCAAACCAGCCCCCGTCGGGCCACAACAACCCACCCCCGCCGACGCTCACCGAGGTCGTCATCACCCTCCGCACGCTCGGCAAGACCGAGATGCCGAAGCAGCTCGCGCGCTGGCTCGACGAGCTCGACGAGACCGGGCGCTGGGCGCTGCTGAAGCTCGTCACCGGCGCACTTCGCATCGGCATCTCCGCGCGCCTCGCCAAGACCGCCGCCGCGGCGCTCGGCGACAAGGACCCGCACGAGGTCGAGCTGATCTGGCCGGGCCTCGCGCCACCTTACCTCGACCTGTTCGCCTGGCTTGAAGGCCGCGGCGACAAGCCGGTCAATCGCGATCCGGCGCCGTTCCGGCCCGTCATGCTGGCGCATGCCGTCGAGGATAGCGACTTCGCCAACATGGATGCGACCGACTACATCGCTGAATGGAAATGGGACGGCATCCGCGTGCAGGCGGTGAGCGGCCGCGAGGCCGATGGCCGCATGGTGACACGGCTGTATTCGCGCAGCGGCGAGGACATCACCGCAAGCTTCCCCGACCTGTTGCCCTCGCTGCATCTGCCGGGCGCGCTCGATGGCGAGCTGCTGGTGGTGCGCGATCACCGCGTGCAGAGCTTCAACGTGCTGCAGCAGCGGCTGAACCGCAAAACGGTGTCGCCGAAGCTGATGAAGGAATATCCGATCCACCTGCGCGCCTACGACCTGCTCGGCGACGAAGAAAGCGATCTGCGTGAGCTGCCGTTTGAAGAGCGGCGCGCGAAGCTTGAGGGGTTCATCCAGCGCCTGGACGATCCGCGGGTCGACCTGTCGCCTACAATTGCTTTCGCCACCTGGGACGAGCTGAGGGCTGCCCGCGCCAATCCCGCCTCGGCCGGTGCCGGCGATGACGCCGAAGCGGTGGAGGGCGTCATGCTGAAGCGGCGCGACGCGCTGTATCTGCCGGGTCGGCCGAAGGGGCAATGGTGGAAGTGGAAGCACGACCCGCATATCATCGACGCGGTGCTGATGTATGCGCAGCGCGGCCACGGCAAGCGCTCGTCCTACTATTCCGACTACACGTTCGGTGTGTGGACGGCGGGTGAGGCCGGCGATCAACTCGTGCCGGTCGGCAAGGCGTATTTCGGCTTCACCGACGAGGAGCTGCTGCAGATCGATCGCTTCGTCCGCCGCAACACCACGGAAAAATTCGGCCCCGTCCGCCACGTCGTGCACGAGCCCGAGCAGGGGCTGGTGCTGGAGGTCGCGTTCGAAGGTCTGCAGAAATCGCCGCGGCACAAATCCGGTATTGCGATGCGCTTCCCGCGCATCAACCGCCTGCGCTGGGACAAGCCGCCGCGCGACGCCGACCGACTGGAGACGCTGGAGCGCATGCTGAAGAGCGAGGCGGCGGGGTGACGAGAGCTTGCTTCTTCGGCTCAAGGTGCTTGACGATCTAAGACTCGTCATGCCCGGGCTTGACCCGGGCATCCCGCTCAGGACGATGGATGGCCGGGTCAAGCCCGGCCATCACGACGGTAGATGGAATCGACACGCAGCAAAGCATCGGCAGCGCCGGAACATTAAATGCCAGTAACCCGCTTGCGGCGCCGAGCCGGGTTCCCCACCTGCCCTGCCGTGCTTTATAGTCGGCCTCGCGAATCCGAAGAACCCGCCTGGAGACGATGACATGTCGAACGACATCAGGGACTATCCCCGCGCCCGCAGCTCGGATGGTCTGTATCGGTTTCTCGGCGGCTCGCCCGTCGCGGTGGCGTTCCGGCTGATCCTGCTGTCGATCCTGGTCGGCGTGGTGCTGTCGGCGATCGGCTTCGATCCGCTGAACATCCTCTACAGCATCCGGCTGCTGTTCATCCGTCTCTACGAGCTCGGCTTCGACGCCTTCAACTGGCTGTGGCGCTACTTCCTGCTCGGCGCCGTGATCGTGATCCCGGTCTGGTTCCTGTCGCGGCTGTTTGCCCCGCGCGGGCGATGAGAGGACCCAGCCGATGCAGCTCCGCTTCGTCGGCTGCGGTGACGCGTTCGGGTCCGGCGGCAGATTCAACACCTGCTTCCATGTCACGGGGGCGCACTTCAACTTGCTGATCGACTGCGGTGCCTCGTCGCTGCCGGCGCTGAAACAGCTCGGCATCGCGTGCAACGATGTCGACCTGATCCTGATCACGCATTTCCACGGCGATCATTTCGCGGGGCTGCCCTTTCTGCTGCTCGACGCGCAGTTCTCGCGGCGGACACGGCCGCTGGTGATCGCCGGCCCGGCGGGCATCGCGGCCCGGCTGACGCAGGTGATGGAGGCACTGTTCGAGCATTCGTCGACAACGCCGCGCAAGTTCGAGCTGTCGGTGATCGAGCTGGTGCCCGAGGAGACGACGCGTTTCGGGGAGGTCAGCGTGACGCCGTTCGCGGTCGTGCACGGCAACTCGGGCGGGCCATTTCTCGGCTACCGGATCGAAGCCGAGGGCAAGATCGTCGCGTACACGGCCGACACCGAATGGACAGATCGCCTGATCCCGCTCGGCCGCGATGCCGACCTGTTCATCGCCGAGGCTTACACGTTCGACAAACCCGTGAAGAACCATCTCAGCCTCGCCGCGCTCGAAGCGCATCTCGGCGAGATCAGGCCGAAGCGGCTGGTGCTCACCCACATGAGCGAAGACATGCTGCGGCGAGCGGCGACCCTGCCACATGCGGCGGCGCATGACGGTATGATGATTGATCTATAGCTTCATACCCGGCATGGCCGCTATGTTCAGCGCAGACCGGGACTGAATCCGCCGCAGCAGCGCGCCGGATCGGACCGGCAGAGCGGGCGAGCATTCCATTGCATTCACCGGGACCGAAAGCGCCGGCTGTCACGACCGCGCAGGTGTTCAGCATCGCAGGTCCGGCGATGATCGCCAACCTGACGACGCCGCTGATCGGCATCGTCTCGACCACCGCGATCGGCCGGCTCGGCGAGGCCGCGATGCTCGGTGGCGTCGCGATGGCCTCGGTCATCTTCGACTGCCTGTTCTGGCTGTTCGCCTTCCTGCGGGCCAGCACGCTCGCCTTCACCGCGCAATCGCTCGGCGCCGGCGAGACGGACGAGATACGGATGGTGCTGATCCGCGGGTTGGCGCTGGCCGCACTGATCGGCGTTGCGTTGATCATCCTGCAGCTGCCGCTGGCCGCCGGCATTTTTGCGCTCATGGGCGGCAGCGACGCCGTACTCGGCGCGGCCCGGACCTATTTCACGGTGCGGATCTGGTCGGCGCCGTTCGCGCTCGCGAACTACGTGCTGCTTGGCTGGCTGGTCGGCTTGGCCCGTGCAAGGCTGGCGCTTGGCGTTCAGGTCGCGATCAATCTGATCAACATGGCGGCGACCATCCTGCTGGTGCAGGTGCTGGAGGCAGGCATTGCCGGCGCAGCGATCGCCGCCCTGATCGCAGAAGCCGTCGGTGTCGCGATCGGCCTCCTGCTGGCGCGCCGCCTTGTCGAGACCACGAGCGGCCTGTCGCTGCCGCTGCTGCTCGATCGCGCCAAGCTGATGCACATGATGGCCGTGAACCGCGACATCATGATCCGCACCGCGGCAATGATCGTCGCCTTCCTGTTCTTCACCTCGCAAGGCGCGCGCGCCGGCGACACCACACTCGCGGCCAACGCCGTGCTGAACAATTTTCTGCTGGTGGCCGCGTTTTTCCTCGACGGGCTCGCCAATGCCGCCGAGCAGCTGTGCGGCTACGCGTTCGGCGCCCGCAGCCGAGGCGCCTTCGCCGGCGCCACAAGGCTGGTGCTCGGCTGGGGCTTCGGCTTCGCCATCGGCGTCGCCGCGATCTTCGTGCTGTTTGGACCTGACCTGATCGACGTGATGACGGCGAGCCCTGCTGTGCGCAGCGCGGCGCGCGACTACCTGCCGTTCGTCGTGGCCTCGCCGCTGCTGTCGGTGTTCGCGTTCGCGTTCGACGGCGTCTATATCGGCGCCACCTGGGCGCGCGACATGCGCAATCTGATGATCGCCGCGCTGACCGTCTTCCTCGGCGTCTGGCTGGCGCTGCGCAATTTCGGCAACACCGGCCTATGGATTGCCCTGCTCAGCTTCTACGCCGTCCGCGGCGGCTTCCAGGCCGCACGCTATCCGGCGCTGCTGAGGATGTCGTTCGGGAAGAGCCCGGCTCTACCGACAAGTTAAGCTGTCAGCATCCGCGAAAGCGGATGATCCAGTACGCCGTGCCGTCTCGAGTCAACAACCGCCGCCGCGGCGTACTGGATCCCCGCCTGCGCGGGGATGACAGGAGAATGCAGGGCAGATGAACTAAACCGGCCAATCCTCGGCCGTGATGGTCGCCGCATCGGCGCCGACGATCTCGGACAGGGATTCGCGGCCCGTGCGCAGCAAGGTCGAGGTCAGATCGGCCTTGATGCTCTCCACCAGGCCGAGGCCCTTATAGACAAGCGAGGAGTACAGCTGGATCAGGCTGGCGCCGGCGCGGATCTTGGTCAGGGCGGCGCCGCCGGTATCGATGCCGCCGACGCCGATCAGCGGAAAGGCGCCCTCGACGCGCACGAAGGTCTCGGCGACCATGCGGGTCGACAGCCGGAACAGCGGCCGACCCGAGAGGCCGCCCTGCTCCTTGGCGCGCAGCTGCTCGCGCAGACTGTTGGGACGCGCGAGCGTCGTGTTCGACACGATCATGCCGTCGACGCCCCGCGAGCGCGCGACGTGGACGACGTCGTCGAGCTCGGCGAGGCTGAGATCGGGCGCGATCTTGAGCAGCACCGGGGTGTCGCCCGCCTTGCGCCGGACGCGGTCGCGCGCCTCCAGCACCTTGGACAGGAGCTCGTCGAGCTGGGAGGCCTGCTGCAGATTGCGCAAGCCGGGCGTGTTCGGCGAGGAGATGTTGACGGTGAAATAGCTCGCGACCGGCGCGAAGGTCTCGATCAGGCGGACGTAGTCGGCGACGCGATCGGCAGAATCCTTGTTGGCCCCGACATTGACGCCGACGATGCCACCCTGGCTCGCGCGCCCGGCAAGCCGGCGCAGCACGATCTCGGCGCCGTCATTGTTGAAGCCCATGCGGTTGATCACGGCCTCATCGCGTTCGAGGCGGAACAGGCGCGGCCGCGGGTTGCCGCTCTGCGGCCTGGGGGTGACTGAGCCGATCTCGACGAAGCCAAAGCCGAGCCGCAGCAGCGCATCGGGCACCTCGGCATTCTTGTCGAAGCCGGCGGCCATGCCGACCGGATTGGGGAAGTTGAGACCGAAGGCGCGGACTGCGAGCTTGGCGTCGTCCGCCCGCGGCTTGACGGCGGGCAAGAGCTTCAGGCCCTGGATCGCGAGCCGGTGCGCATCCTCGGCGTCGAGCCAGCGGAGCAACGGCAGCGAGAGCTGATCGAAGGCGCGGATCACGGCTGAAGTTCCGGGATGTCGTGGCCGCCATCGGCACGGCTGTGCATCTGGTGAACGGCGGTGACGGCGCCGAGATCGAGCTCGCCATAGAGATGCGGGAACAGCTCATCGTTGCGCGAACGCTCCCAGCGCAGCCCGTTGCCCAGCGCGTCCGCCTCGACCTCGACCAGGAACAGCGCGCTCTGCCCGAAGAAATGCTTCCGGGCGGTTTCCACCACCTGTGACGCGGTGGAAAAATGGATGAAGCCGTCGCGCAGATCGTCGGCGCTGCCGCGATACACGCCCTGCCGCTCAGCCTCGCGCCAGGCCGAAGCGGAGCAGATTTTGTAGATTTTGGGCACCTTCGCGCGGTCCTGGTTTCGAGCTTGAGTTTGCTGACGTTTTCGGGATGCCGTGGACCGTATCGGCAGGGGGCTTTGAACTCAAGCCTCGTGTGCCCGGCGGCGGTTGCGCCGGAACCCGCACTGGTTGTCCCGCTTCACCACAGGTTTTCCTGGATGCAGCAGGCTCCCTCAGTAAGGATTAACGGAATTGGGCTTTCCTCAGCGTCGCGATTCGCCTCGCGCCTCCGGCGCTGATGGGCCGCATTGTTTGCCTGCATCACACGTGACCTTTGGAGATTGCCATGGACCGCCGCAACGTTTTGAAGGCCCTTGCGGGGCTCGCCCTCTGTCCCGTCTGCGCCCAGCCGGGCTTCGCCGCCGAAGGCGCGCCGCATTGGAGCTATGAAGGCGCCACCGGACCGGCCAAGTGGGGCGACCTCGACGCCGCCAACAAGGTGTGCAGCGTCGGCAACCAGCAATCGCCGATCGACATCGAGAACCCGATGCGAACCCGGCTGCCCGACTTCAAGCTCTCCTGGGGCAAGACCGCCGATACCATCGTCAACAACGGTCACACGATCCAGCTCAACTTCGCCGACGGCAGCGGCACGCTCAAGCTCGGCGATACCAACTACAAGCTGCTGCAGGTGCATTTCCATCGGCCGAGCGAGCACCAGATCGGCGGCAAGAACTATCCGATGGAGGCGCATTTCGTCCACCGCGCCGCCTCCGGCGGCCTGGCGGTGCTCGGCGTGCTCATGACCACCGGCCGTCCGAATGCCACCTTCTCGCAGATCGTGGCGACGATGCCGGACAAGGAAGGTCCCGCGGTCAAGGCCGATCCACGCATCAATCCCAACATGATGCTGCCGAACCGGCGCTCCTACTATCGCTACGCCGGCTCGCTGACGACGCCGCCCTGCTCCGAGGTGGTGGAGTGGCTGCTGTTGAGCGACCCGATCCAGGTGGCGGAAGCCGATGTCGCGAAATTCGCCAAGCTGTATCCGATGAACGCCCGTCCGGTGCAAAAGCTCGACCGCCGCTTCGTTCTGCAGGGCGTGTAGTTCGCCCGGCTTCAGCTACTTCAGCTCGAGGCAGCCACCCAGCACTCCGCGGTCGTCCCGGCCTTGAGCCGGGACCCAAACCGCGGAATGCTGATTGGTTTGGACGGTGGCAAAGATCTTCCGCCAAACTTGAGCCGGTGGTTATGGGTCCCGGCTCAAGGCCGGGACGACACCGTTTGTGTGATGACCAGCGCGGGCCTTACGCGCTACGCGCCAGCGCGCCGTCGATCATCGCCACGGCATTGCTGATGCCGTACACGGCCACGAAGGAGCCGAACCGCGGGCCCTTCTCCTGGCCGAGCAGCACCTGGTAGAGCATGTTGAACCAGTCGAGCGACACGCCGGGCCGGCCGTCCTTGCCCTTCTTGACGTGGTCGAGGAACGGCTCGCGGCGGCCGATCTCGTAGACCACGTTCTGGATGTCCTCGGCCGAGGCCTCCGCAGGCAGGTTGGACAGCGCATCGCGCAGGTCCTGCAGCGCGACGCGCTCGCCCTCGGTCGGTTCGCGGAACGTCTTGGTCGGCGCGACGAAGTCGCGATAGTAGTTGATGGCGTAGCCGACCATCGCGTCGAGCTTGGGATGCGTCTGCGGCGTCACGCCCGGGCGGTAGCGGCCGATGAAGCCCCACAAGGTCTCGGCATTCTCCGCGTTCGACGATGACACCAGCGTCAGCAGCAGCTGGAAGGTCACCGGCATGTCGGCCTTCGGCGGCTGGCCGGAATGAATGTGCCAGACGGGATTGCCGAGCTGCTGCTTGGCGTCCTGCCTGGGAAAACCCTCGAGGAACTGCTGATAGTCGTCGACGTTGCGCGGGATGACGTCGAAATACATCCGCTTCGCCGCCTTGGGCTCGCGATACATGAACAGCGACAGCGATTCCGGCGAAGCGTAGCGCAGCCACTCGTCGATGGTCAGGCCGTTGCCCTTCGACTTCGAGATCTTCTGGCCCTTCTCGTCGAGGAACAGCTCGTAGTTGAAGCCCTCCGGCGGCGTGCCGCCGAGCGCCGCGCAGATCTTGCCCGACAGCTTGACCGAATCGATCAGGTCCTTGCCGGCCATTTCATAGTCGACGCCGAGCGCGAACCAGCGCATCGCCCAGTCCGGCTTCCATTGCAGCTTGCAATGGCCGCCGGTGACCGGAACGGTCACGCGCTCCTTGGTCTCGGGATCGTCATAGGAGATCGTGCCGGCCTTGGCGTCGTGCTCGACGATCGGCACGTACAGCACGAGTCCGGTGCGCGGGCAGATCGGGAGAAACGGCGAGTAGCTCGCCGCGCGCTCCTCGCGGAGCGACGGCAGCATGATCGCCATGACCTTCTCCAGCCGCTCCAGCATGCGCAACAGCGCCGCGTCGAACTTGCCGGAAGTGTAGTAGTCGGTCGAGGAGGCGAATTCGTACTCGAAGCCGAATCTGTCGAGGAAGGCGCGCAGCCGGGCATTGTTGTGCGCGGCGAACGACGGATACTCATTGGAAAATGGATCGGGGATGCGCGACAGCGGCTTGCCGAGATGGCTCGCCAGCATCTCCTTGTTCGGCACGTTGTCCGGCACCTTGCGCAGGCCGTCCATGTCGTCGGAGAACGCGATCAGCCGCGTCTTGATCTTGTCCTCGGTCAGCACGCGGAAGGCGTGGCGCACCATCGTGGTGCGCGCAACCTCGCCGAAGGTACCGATATGCGGCAGGCCGGACGGGCCGTAACCGGTCTCGAACAGCACCTCGTCCTTCGGGGTTTTCTTCAGCCGGTTGACGATCGCCTTCGCCTGCTCGAACGGCCAGGCATTGGAGTTCTCGGCGAGCGCGCGCAGGTCGCTCGGGCTGGGCAGGACGAGATCGATCGTGGACATTGTGAAAAAGACTTCTCCGAAGACGTCAGTGCAAACAGCGGTCATGATACGCGTCATTCCGGGGCGATGCGAAGCATCGAACCCGGAATCTCGAGATTCCGGGTTCGCGTCTTCGACGCGCCCCGGAACGACCGCAAACGCTAGAACGGGCTGATCGAGAAATAGCGCAGCCACAGGTCGGTGTAGCGGCCTTTTTCCCAAACCCGGAACAGCGCCCAGTTCAGGGCCTGGCGCAAGAGATCGTTGCCCTTGCGAACCCCGATCCCGACGCCCTCGCCGAAATAGCGGCTTTCGACGAAAGGTCCACCGGAAAACGCGCAGCAATCGGCTGAATCAGTCCCGTTGACCCAGAACGCGAGCGAAATGCCGTCGCCGAAGATCAGGTCGACCTCGGCCCGGCGCAGCGCCTGGCGCAGCGCGTCGTCGTTGGGATAGGGCTTGATCTCGGCGTCGGTGAACATCGCCTTGAGGTAGGCCTCATGAGCGGTGCCGGCGACCGCGCCGATCTTCTTCCCCTCCAGCAGCTCGGGGCGGATCTCGGCCATGACCGCGTCGCGGCGCGACACGAAGCGCGCCGGCGCCCGGTAATAGGGGTCGGAGAAATCCAGCCGCGCCCGCATCTGCGGCGTCACCGCCATCGAGGCGATGATCGCATCGCCGCGGTTCGAGGTCAGCGCGTCGATCAGGGTCTCGAAACGGCGCATCTGGACGGTGCAGGTGACCTTGATCTCGTCGCAGAGCGCCCGCGCCAGGTCGACGTTGAAGCCGGCGGGATTGCCGTCCGGGCCGGTGAAGTTGAACGGCGGATAGTCGGTCTCGGTCAGGAAGCGAATCACCGTTAGGCGCGACAGATCGGGCCGCTCGGGGCGGCGGCGCGGATCCCAGAAGCCGGGAACGGCCTGCGGCGCCGCCTCGACGGCGGGCCTGACCGGCGCCTGGGCGCGCGCGTCCGAACCGGCGGCAGCCAAGCCCACGGTAAGCAGCGCGGCCGTAAGCGCGGCGCGTGCCGGGCGGATCAATCGGAGGCGTGGTGACAGGGCGGTCGGCATCAGCGGTCCCGAGGGTTAGCGCGCCTTATAGACCATCCCGGCGCAAATTCGAGGCTGGAGTGCGCTGCCTGGTCGCCGCCTCGGGCTAAGCGTTAATGCGCTCAGAGGTATTTCTTCAGGTCCGCCGCGGCTTCCTCAGGTGTCCGCTTCAGGTTGAAAGGCGCAACGAACTTGCCGTTGCGGTCCATCAGATAGACCAGCGCGGTGTGGTCCATGGTGTAGTCGCCGTCCTTGAGCGGAACCTTCTTGGCGTAGACCCGGTACTCGGTGAGCACCTTGGCCAGCACCTCGGGATCGCCGGTCAGGCCCTTGAGGCGCGGATCGAAGCTCGCGAGATAGTCCTTCATCGTCGCCGGATTGTCGCGCTCGGGATCGACCGAGATGAAGTAGGCGTTCACGCCGTCGGCGTCCTTGCCCATCGCGCGCAGCACCTCGGAGATCTCGAACAGCGAGGTCGGGCAGACGTCGGGGCAATGGGTGAAGCCGAAGAAGATCAGGCTCGGCCGGCCCTCGAGGCTTTTCTCGGTGACGACGGCGCCGGTCTGGTCGGTGAGCTGGAACGGCCCGCCGATCGCGGCTGGCGCGGCGATGTTGCGGCCGCCGCCGCCCATGATCAGGAACATCAGCGACAGGCCGATCACCAGGCTGGCCGCAAAGGCTCCGACGATCACCAGCGGACGGGTGGCATTGGCGGGCATGCCGTATTCCTTATCTCTGTCTCAGAAGCAGGCGCTGAAGCCGGCTGCGATCATCTCGAAGAACACCGCGGTCCCGTACTTCGCCCACAGCATTCCGGCGCCGGCCATGAGCACGACGCCGACGCCCCCGGCCGCCATCGCCAGCGCAGAGGCCAGACGACGACCGGAGGCAGATGACATGTCTTGCGGCGCTGAAAGCGGCTGCATGATGGCGTGCTCATCCAGCGGGTCACTGGCCCGAAATGGCACAAGCCATGGCCCGTCTTGACCCTTGAGATAGGCCTCGCCGGCGGGCGAGGCAAGCGCCGAGACGCCTGCGGCGGTCACACCTGCGAAGCTCGCCCAACGGGCTCTAAGGACGCCCCCTGGGACGACCGGGGGGATCAGTGCGCGGCGGAGGCCTTGGCGGCGGCCGGGGAGATTGCCGGAGCGTTGGGAGCGACCTGCGGCGCCGACGGCGAGGAGGCCTGGGCGTCCATGTAGCAGGGCTTGTACATCGCCTGCAGTTCCTTGCCCTTCAGGAAGATCATCCGCGGCGTCAGGCCGCCGCGCTGCGAGATCCAGCGTCGGATCTGCGACGGATACATCGAGTAGAGCATCTGCGTCGCCTCCGGATTGGTGACGGCGCGGCCGTTGGCCCCGAAATCCCAGGCGGCGTGGAAGCCGAGATTGGCATGCGAGGTGACGCAGATCTTGTCGTGGGGAACGGCACCGAGCACGATGGTGCAGGCGGAAGCGCACAGGCCGTCGATGATCACATATTCGCCGGAGGATCGCAGGCCCTGGTATTTGTCCACATAGGTGCCGATCCGGCCACCACGGTCGTCGGCGATCCGGACCACGGCCTGGCTCGCGCCGACCCCCGACAGCAAGAGAACAACCGCGAGCAACCCCGTCCAGAATTTCATGTCGAGCCCCAGTTCAACCCGGCGAAACCGATCTGACCGACTTTGATACACGTCCCTTGGGACACGTCGTGTGTGATGCGTGTGATGCTTTGGACTGCGAAGGGACCTTGCAATCACGAGCCCTCCCCAGAACCGGAACGCGAAAGCCAAATCCAAATCGCGCATGCAGCGTGTTGCGAGATCGTGTTTTTGTCCAGGACGGCGCAGCAGCGCGAACCAAATTCAGGGCAAGTGTTGCAAGGCCGCTGCACCAGCGGTTGCCGCCGCGCAGATATCGCCTCACCCTGGTTCCGAGCATGGCCATCGCGCCACGAGCGCGGCCAGAGGCCGGCATGATTCGCCCGCCAGCGCGGCTTTCGCATCACGGCAGCGCAGCAAAGCCCGTGGAATCACGGACACCTAGGCCACAGTGCTCCGCCGGCCCTCTCGGCGGCAGATCAGCATGGCGGATGCGCCGGACGCAGACGGACGATGAGGCACAAATCCGAAATCTCCGCAGCGCAACGCAACCGCGTCCGGCCACGCCGCGCGGGCGCAGTCTGGATGACCGGCGAACGACGCGGGAGCCGCAAGGCGGAACGGCGAACTAATCGTTAGGCAGACGGACGGTCGCACCGAAGGTGACGAGCGGCGCATCGGCGGCACCGAGCTCGATCTGCCGCGCCGGCACCTCCTGGTAGCTGCCGCCTTCAGTCTTTCTCAACTCATATTGCCAGACCGTTAACGTCTCGCCGCGCGCCAGCGCATTGCGGACGCGGCTGGCGCCGCGCCCCGGCAGCTTGAGCAGATCGTCGCGCATCATGCCGATCATCGTCGGGCTGGCGCCGCGATGCAGCTCGAAGAACACCATGCGATTGGGCTTGTCCTGCGGCTTGAGCACGGTGTCCGCCGTGAACAGCACGAGACAGATCGCGACGGCGATCAACTTCCAGGTATCGGACAACATGCGACGCGAATCCCCCGCACCGTCTCTGCGCGCGGCGGGATAGGCCTCGCGCGCCGAGACGGCAACTTACAGTTTGGTCATGCCAAATGAGATGACTTCGGACGTAATCGATTCGACGCGCGAGCGGCGCAATCATCGCCTCATCGTCGTTCACAACATGGAGAGCAGAGATGACCGACTTCGCCGCAATCGCCGAGGGCTATATTGCGCTGTGGAACGCGCGCGATCCGGCACAACGCCGCGCGCTGCTCGCACGCCAATGGACCGGCGATGCCAGCTATGTCGACCCGCTGATGCAGGCGGAAGGCCATGACGGCATCGAAGGCCTGATCGCCGGCGTGCAGCAGCGCTTCCCAGACTTCCGCTTCCGCCTGCGAGGCGCCGCCACTGGTCATGGCAGCCACGTCCGCTTCTCCTGGTCGCTCGGGCCAGACGCCGCGGACGAGCCGATCCAGGGCACGGACTTCGTCGAGCTGGCCGATGACCGCATCCGCCGCGTCACCGGTTTTCTCGACAAGGTGCCGGAAGGCGCGTGAGAGGCGCGCGCGCTCGTTACGTCCGCCTCCGGCGAAAACTGGCATGCCGCGACGGACGAGCGAGCCTTCGGTGATTGCGCTACGTCAACGTCGGCCGTCATCAGCCGCTGCAAGACCTCTCCTGCGATGGACCAGCGATCGCGGGAGGCAGCGTGCAGCAATCAAGTCCAGACGATCATCACGCCCTGGCGGCCGGCGCGCTGGCCGCCATCGCGACCTTGCCGGAGCTGTGGCGCTGGCGCGTCGGCCGGAGCCCCGAAAATCCGGCCTATCGCCACTTCGACGCGGCACGCGGTGCATGGACGAGCCTGTCATGGCGCGAGATCGACCGCGTCGTCGATCATTGGCGGCGGGCGCTCGCAGCCGAAGGCTTTGAGCCGGGCGACCGCGTCGCGATCCTAATGCCGAACGAGCTCGCGCATCTCGCAATGGATCAGGCAGCGTTATCGCGCGCGCTGGTGCCGGTTCCGATGCATGCCGTGGATAACGCCGACAGCATCGCCTACATCCTCGCCGATTCCGGCGCGCAACTGTTGCTGGTCGATTCCGACGCGCGCTGGAACGAGATCGCCGCCGTCGGCGAGGCGCTTCCTGACTTGAAGCGGATCGTGTGCGCCGAGACGCAAGCGAGTGCCGGCCCGACCGACCCGCGCATCGTCGCGCTCGACACGTGGCTCGGTGCGGCCAGACATGGTGCAGCTCCAGGCGCCGCCGCCATCGCGCCGCACGACCTCGCTGCCATCGTCTACACCTCCGGCACGACGGGCCGGCCCAAAGGCGTGATGCTGCCGCACGACAACGTGGTCTCCAATCTCAAGGCGATTCACCAGCGGCTCGCCGCCGCGAGCGAAGACGTCTTCCTGTCGTTCCTGCCGCTGTCGCACACCTTCGAGCGCACCGCCGGCTATTATTATCCAATCGCGATCGGCGCCAGCGTCGCCTATGCGCGCTCGGTGAAGCAGTTGCCAGAGGACCTGCTGGAGGTCCGCCCGACGATCCTCATCTCGGTGCCGCGCATCTACGAGCGGATCTATTCGCTCGTGATGCATCACCGCGCGGTGGCCAGTCCGCTCGCGCGCGCGCTGATGGATATGACGATCGCGGTCGGCGGCCGCCGCTTCGACGCACAGCATGGACGAGGCGCGCAATCCGCGTTGGACCGGCTGGCCTGGCCGCTGCTGAAGCGCATCGTCGCGGACAAGGTGCTGGCTCGATTTGGCGGCCGGCTGCAGGTGGCGGTCAGCGGCGGCGCACCGATCGCCGAGCCAGTGGTGCGGCTGTTTCTGGCGCTTGGGCTCGAGGTGCTGCAGGGCTACGGCATGACCGAGACCTCGCCTGTCGTCAGCGTCAACACGCCCGATGACAACGACCCGCGCACCGTCGGCCGCGCTTTGCCGGGCGTCGAGGTCCGCATCGGCGCCAACGACGAGTTGATGGTGCGAGGCCCGAACGTGATGCTCGGCTATTGGCACAAGCCCGACGAGACCGCGCGCATCAAGGAGGCCGACGGTTGGCTGCACACCGGCGACCAGGCCAGCATCGACCATGGGCGCATCACCATCACCGGGCGGATCAAGGACATTCTCGTCACCTCGACGGGCGAGAAGATCGCCCCCGCCGATCTGGAAACAGCAATCCTCACCGACCCGCTGTTCGAGCAAGCCATCGTGATCGGCGAGAACCGGCCGTTCCTCGCGGCCATCGTCGTGCTCAATCCCAAGGGTTGGGCCGAGCAGCAGGCGCGGCTCGCCGCCCATGGCCAGCGCGGCCCCGAGGCCGAAGCCGCCTCGCTGCTGCGTCACATCGCGCGCACCGTGAAGGCCTATCCGGCTTACGCGACGCCGAAGGCCGTGCATTGGACGATCGAGCCGTGGACGGTGCAGGCCGGGCTGATCACGCCGACGCTGAAGAACAAGCGCCCTGCCATCGAGCGGACATTTGCCCGGGAGATCGAGGCCATCTATGCGAAAAAGCCGGCCGTCTCCAAGAAGACGCAATGACGACGTCTGGCGGGAGCAGCGTGCAACTCACTCTCCGCTGTCGTCCCGGCCTGTGTCGGCACGACAGCGACGTTCGCCTGAGACCGGCTCCTCCGCGGTCAGTCGCCCGCCGTCAGCGCAAAGCCTTCGTCGCGCCAGCCGGTGATGCCGCCGATCATCATCTTGACCGGTCGCCCGAGCCGCGCGAGGCGGATGGCGGCACGGTTGGCGCCGTTGCAGTGCGGACCGGCGCAGTAGACCACAAAGAGCCTGTCTTGCGGATACGCGGCCAGCCGCTCCGCGGTCATGCTCCGGTGCGGGATGTTGATCGCGCCCGCGATGTGCCCCTCGGCAAATGAGGCCGGGCCGCGGACGTCCACCAGCATGAAGTCCGGCTCGCCAGAGCGCAGGCTCTCGTGCACGTCCCAGCAGTCGGTCTCGAAGCTCAGCATCGCCTCGAAATGCGCGAGCGCCTGCGCGGACGGGGCCGCGGGTACCTCAGTAACATGGGTCGTCATTGTCTCTCTCCTGCGGCGTTGCCTGAGCGGCGCAATCTCGCGCGTCGCGCCCGGTCCCCCAAGTGACGGATTGGACAAAGTCCGGTAAGTTTCCGCCAATGCCACGAACTGCACCTCACACCGATCGGGATCCCGGCCTCGTCGCCGTCATCACCTATGACGGCCTCTGCACATTCGAGTTCGGCATCGCGGTCGAAGTGTTCGGACTGCCACGGCCGGAGTTCGACTTTCCCTGGTATCGGTTCACGGCGGTGTCCGCCGAAGCCCGGCGCGCCCGAGCGATCGGCGGCATCGTCGTCGAGGCCGGCGCGCCGCTGTCGCGGCTGACACAGGCGCGCACCATCATCGTGCCGGGATGGCGCGATCGGAACGAGCGGCCGCCCGAGCGTCTGCTGCGCGCGATCGCGCAGGCCTCCGCACGCGGCGCGCGCTGCCTGTCGATCTGCTCCGGCGTCTTCGTGCTGGCCGCGGCCGGGCTGCTCGACGGCAAACGCGCCACGACGCATTGGCGGCACATGCCCGACCTGAAGCGGCTCTATCCGCGCATCCGGATCGAGGAGGACACGCTCTATGTCGACGAGGGAGACGTCATCACCTCGGCCGGCAGCGCCGCCGGTATCGACGCCTGCCTGCATCTGGTGCGGCGCGACTTCGGCAGCAAGGTCGCCAACAGCGTGGCGCGGCGTCTGGTGATGCCGCCGCATCGCGATGGAGGCCAGGCGCAATACGTCGTCGCACCGATCCAGGCGCGTCCCGGACGCACGATCGGCGAGGTCATGGACTGGGCGCGCGCGCGGCTGTCGCAACCGATTCAGATCGGCGAGATGGCCGAGCGCGCGGGGATGAGCGAGCGCACCTTCCTGCGGCGCTTCACCGAGAGCACGGGCGCGGGCCCTGCAGCCTGGCTGCAGCAGGAGCGCATGTCACGCGCAAGGGAGCTGCTGGAGAGCGGGACGATGCCGCTGGCGGACATCTCGGAGCAGTGCGGCTATCAGTCGCTCGAAACCTTTCGCGTCGCCTTCCGGCGCAGCGTCGGCACGTCGCCTGCTTCGTATCGCGCGCGGTTCAGACGCAGCGCATTTTGAAGCTCAGGCCACCATCGCCTTGCCGGATGAGGATCCATCCGCAGCGTCCCGCTGCGCCTGCAATAGACCAACGATCTCAGCATTGGGCCGCGGACGGCTGAACAGATAGCCCTGCGCCTCGTGGCAGCCTTCGGCGCGCAGACAGCGCAGCTCGGCCTCGGTCTCGACGCCCTCGGCGGTGATGGTCACGCCGAGCCCCTTGCCCAGACTGACGATCGAGCGGACGATCGCCTGGGCCTCGCGATTGGCGGCGAGGTCGCGGATGAAGGACTGATCGACCTTGATCTTGTCGAACGGGAAGCTGCGCAGATAGCTCAGGCTGGAATAGCCGGTGCCGAAATCATCCATCGAGATACGCACGCCGAGCGCGCGCAGCGCATGCAAGGTCGCCAGCACCTGGCCGCTCTTCTCCAGCACCAAGGTCTCGGTGATCTCGAGCTCGAGCCGGCTCGCCGACAGGCCGGACTGCTTCAGCGCATCCATCACCAGCGACAGCACGTTGCCGACGCGGAACTGCAGCGGCGACATGTTGACGGCGACGCGCACCTCGTCGGGCCATTTCGCCGCGTCGCCGCAGGCCTGGCGCAGCATCGAGCGGCCGAGCCCCGAGATCAGCCCGGTCTCCTCGGCAATCGGAATGAACTCGGACGGCGGGATCATGCCGCGCTCCGGATGCGGCCAGCGCACCAGCGCCTCGAATCCGGTGATGCGCCCGGTCGCGAGATCGATCAGCGGCTGATAATGCGGCTGCAGCAGGTCGCGCTGGATCGCGTCGCGCAGCTCGATCTCGATCTTGCGCCGGCTCTGCGCCCGCGCGTCCATTCCGCTTTCGAAATAGCTGAAGGTGCCGCGTGTCTCGGTCTTGGCCCGCGTCAGCGCCATGTCGGCATTCTTCAGGAGCTTCTCGGCGTCGTCGCCATCATTCGGCGCCATCGCGATTCCGATCGTCGCACCGATCGCCACCGAGCTGTCGTCGATCAGAAAGGGATCCGCGAGCGCCTGCAGCAGGCGGCGGCAGAGCTGGGCGGCATCCTCGGGCCGCGCCAATCCGCCCTGCACGACCGCGAATTCGTCCGAGTTCAGCCGCGCGACGATGTCCTCCTGGCGCAGGATCGAGCGCAGCCGCTTGCCGACGCCGCGCAGCAGCCGGTCGCCGACGGCGTGGCCCAGCGTGTCGTTGATCGACTTGAAATTGTCGAGGCCGAGCACCAGCACGGCCACCTTCTCGGAGCCGCGCCGCATCTGGATCAGCTTGTCGTCGATCTGCTGGCGCAGCAGGTTGCGGCTCGGCAGGCCGGTCAGCGCATCGTGCTGCGCGAGGAAGGCGAGCCGCGCCTCGGCGCGCTTGCGCTCGGTGATGTCCATCAGCGCCAGCAGCACCGCCGGCTGCTCGTTGTGGACGAGATGACGCGAATAGATCGCGAGATCGATCAGCGTGCCGTCGGCGCGGACATGCTTCCAGGTGCGCGCCGCCTGCTCCTCGCTGGACTGCTCGCCGGCCCAAGGCATCTCGCTCTCATAGGCTTGCAGATTGCGGATGCTGAGCTGCTCGAACGCCGCGCGGCTGTAGCCGTAATGCTGGGCCGCGGCCTCATTGACGCCGAGCACGCGGCCGCCGTCGCGCGCGCAGACGATCATCGGCACGGGGTTGCCGTCGAACAGCAGCCGGAACGATTCCTCGCGCTGCTTCAATTCGGTGATGTCGACGCGCAGGCCGATGATGCCGCCGTCGCCGGTGAGGCGCTCCTCGATCAGGATGGTGCGGCCGTCCGAGAGCTTCTGCTCATGGCGGCCGCTCGGATGAAACAGCATCTCGAGGCGCTCGGCGATCCACGCGTCCTCGCGCCCCGCCGCCTCCGGATAGTCGCCCCGCGCGACGCCGACGCGGATCGTATCCTGCAGACGGGCGCCAGACTCGAACAGGTCGGAGCTGCGGTTGTAGATCTCGGCGTATTTCTTGTTCCAGAGGATGTAGCGGCCGTCGGAGTCGAGGAACACGATGCCTTCGGGGAGGATATCGATTGCTTCGATCAGGCGGTCATGCGCCTTCTTCGCCTCCGCAATGGCGGCGTCCGCCTCGGCCCGAGTCCCCGCGATCTCGCCGGCTCCGGCCGTTTCGCGCAGGTTGTGGCGGCCCAGCTTCGTGGTCGGCCTGGCCGGATGGGAACAGGCGCGGGGCGCACGCTTCGGCGTCCTGGGCTTGATCTTGGGCTTCGTAGGCCGAACAGGCCGCATTTCACGCCTCACTCTCCTTCAGACTTCGGGTTTTCGGCCAAGTGTCTGAAAAAATGGTATCTCGATGTAGGCTAACACCATCTCTGATTGCGCGAGAAAGGCCACATATTCTCGCGTTGCGAGAGGTCATATCGGCGGGCATGGTCAACCAAACCTGTCCGCGCACAACCGACGGTAAGTGCCTCCCGCACGCGACTGCGACAATGGACGCGCATACCGTGTATTTCGCAGGGTGAGGATGTCCGATGAGCGAACAACGTCAGGCAATTGAACCGTCTTCAGCGGGTTCCACCAATCCCGTCGAAGGGTTATCAGCCGCTTAACATCGTCCTACCCTGCCGACCGGCAGCCGCTAGACTGACGCCATGCATCTCCGCCTGATTCTGATCACCATGATGAGTTCGGCCGTCATTGCCGGGGCGGCCCCCGCGCTCGCCCAGGACAAGGGCAGCGTGGAGCCTAAGGCCCTGCCACCCCTGGCCCACCCGGACGATCCCAACACGCCCGCCAAGGAGCTGTTCGCACGCCGGATCCTGCCCTCGGCGCAGCCGACCAAGGTCATCGGAACCTACAACCGCGGCTGCATCGCCGGCGCCGAGCGGATGCCGATCAATGGCGATGATTGGCAGGTGATGCGGCTGTCGAGGAACCGCAATTTCGGCCACCCCAACATGATCGCGCTGCTGAAGCGCTTGGCCGCCCATGCCCGGAAGGATGCCGGCTGGCCCGGCATCCTGGTCGGCGACATCGGCCAGCCGCGCGGAGGTCCCGCGCTGAGCGGCCATGCCAGCCACCAGATCGGGCTGGATGCCGACATCTGGCTGACGCCGATGCCCGAGCACCGGCTGTCGCGCAACGAGCGCGAGGAGATGTCGGCGGTCATGATGGTGCGGCCGGACCGCCTCGACGTCGATCCGCGCGTGTTCACGCCGGGACATCTCGCCGTGATCCGGGCGGCGGCGAAGGAGCCTTCGGTGCAGCGCATCTTCGTCAACGCGGCCATCAAGAAGGCGCTGTGCCGCGACGCCAAAGGCGACCGCAGCTGGCTCACCAAGGTGCGGCCGTGGTGGGGCCACGACTATCACTTCCACATCCGCATGCTGTGCCCGCCCGGCAACCCGGACTGCCACGGCCAGACCGATCAGGAGGGCGGCGACGGCTGCGACGACCTCGATTATTGGTTCTCGGACGCCGTGCTGCATCCGCCGCCGCCGAAGGAGCCGCCCAAGCCACCGCAGCCGATCACCATGGCGCAGCTGCCGCCGAGCTGCCGCACCGTGCTGCATGCGCCGGATGCCAAGAATTGAGGTGCGAGACACGCAAACGAGAGCCGCGCCGGCCTCCCTCGACGCACTGGACGGGCCGCATCGTGTCGTAACCGCGCTGATCACACATCGGGATGACGGTGCCACATCCTCATCGATCCGCTGCGAGCGCGCGGCGCTAACGGCGGCAGACCGGCAAAAGCTCGACTCGGGCGCAGAGCTGGCAACGGCTGGGATCTCAGTCGCAATCCTGCCGGCCGAATGAGACTCACACCCCCACCACCGACGACCAGACATCGGCAAGCTTGCGCTTCACCTGCTGCTTGCGCGTCAGCACCGGCTGCTCCTCTTCGTCCTCGGGCAGCCGCAGGCCGACGACGCTGACGCGGCCGCCGGAGATCGAGCGGGCCACCAAGACGATGGTGTCGAGCGCGACGGTGGCGCCTTCCTTTGGCGCATTGTCGAGATGGATGTCGAAATAGTCGGCGAGCGTCAGCTTGTCGTCGCCTTCGCCGAGCTTGACGCCGTAGATGCCGGCGACCTCGTCGAGCGTATGCTCCGCCGAGACCATGAAGTCCCCGAGCAGATGCGGATCGGGGGCCGATGAGGGGGGCATGTCAACGAAGAAGCGGTCGAGCGACTCAGCCTTTTCCGGCGGCGCCAGCAGATAGAGATAATCGCCCGGCGCGACCGGCTCGGCCTCGGCGGGCGACAGGATCTGCTCGTTGCGGATCACGAGTGTGGGCTTGGACCAGGACGGGATCAGGCCGCGGCGATAGTACAGGCTCTTCGGGCGGATCGCATAGCCGACGAGCTGCTGCTCGAGCTGGCCCGGCAGATCGAGCTCGATGCGGCGCGGGCCGCGGTCGGTGCGCGGCAGCGCGACGTGCAGCTTGCGCGCGGCGACGCCGAGCGTCCAGCCCTGCGCCAACAGCGAGATGATCACGACGACGAAGGCGACGTCGAAATACAGATAGGCGTTGGACAGGCCGACCAGCATCGGGATCGAGGCGAGGAAGATGGCCACCGCGCCGCGCAGTCCTGTCCAGGCAATGAAGGCCTTCTCCCGCCAATTGAAGCGGAACGGCCGGAGACAAAGGAACACGGCCACGGGACGCGCCACCAGCATCAGCACCAGCGCCACGGCAATCGCGGGCAGCAGGCTGTCGAGCAGCCGCTGCGGCGACACCAGCAGTCCGAGCAGCACGAACATCACAATCTGCGCGAGCCAGGTCGCGGCATCGAGGAAGGTGACGACAGAGTTATGCGCCCGCGTCGGCCGGTTGCCGACGATGAGGCCGGCGAGATACACCGCGAGGAAGCCGGAGCCGTGGGCAATCTGCGCCATGCCGAAGATCACCAGTGCCGCCGTGGTGACGAACGGCGCGTGCAGGCCCTGTGGCAGCGCGACCTTGTTGAGACCGATCACCACCAGGCGGCCGCCGACGATGCCGAACAGCGTGCCGAGCACGGCCTCGCGCACCAGCTCGAACACGAAATGGCCGATGCTGCCGTGGCCGACCGAGATCAGCTCGACCAGCATCAAAGTGAGGAACACCGCGAACGGATCGTTGCTGCCGGACTCCGCCTCCAGCGTCGCGCCGACGCGCGGCCGCAGGCGCAGGCCCTGCGCATGCACCAGCAGGAACACCGCCGCCGCGTCGGTCGAGGCGATGACGGCGCCGACCAGCATCGCCTCGGTCCAGCCGAGGTCGAGCGCGTATTTCGCCACCGGCGCCGTGATGAACGCCGTCAGGAGCACGCCGACGGTGGCGAGCACCATCGAAGGCGCCAGCACGGTGCGGATGCTCTGGAAGCGCGTGCGCAAACCGCCGTCGAACAGGATCAGCGCCAGGGCGACCGAGCCGACCAGATAAGTGGTGCGGACGTCCTGAAATTCGATATGACCAGGGCCGGAATCGCCTGCCAGCATGCCGATCACCAGGAACACCAGCAGCAGCGGCGCGCCGAAGCGCAGCGCCAGCAGGCTGGACAGGATCCCGGCCATGACCAGGATCGCGCCAAGGAGGATGGCAATGCTGACGGCGTCGAGGGATGTCATGAAAAAACGTTGATGGATCCGACTTTTACATCCTTATCGTCGCCACACTTGCACGCCAACCGGATTTGCTCATATCGCGGCGATATGCCCATTTTTCCATCCTTGCTCGCATCCGGGGTATATTTCACGGCAATCGCTTGTGACAAAAACGAACTAAATCCCGCCGACCAGGCCCGCCCGCGCCTCCATTCCTCTCCGAGACCCTTCTGATGGACCTCGATTTAAAAGACGTTCTCGAATTCCTGCAGACCGTTGCCCGCTCGATCGGCGCCGAGGTCACCTCGCCCTGGTTCTACCTGCAGCTCGGGCTGGTGCTGAGCGGCGCCGGCATTGCGTTTGCGGCGAGCGCGGCGGTACGCGCGCGCATCGACGTGACATCGCTGGCGATGGGCTGGCCCGGTCCGCTGCGGCAGCTGCTGCGCGTGCTGCTCGAAAGTGTGACCACGGTCGTGTTCGTGATCCTGATGCGGATCGCGCGCACCGGCATGGTGCTGTGGACCTGGCCGAGCCGCTCCTATCTGCTCGCTGTCGCGCTCAAGCTGGCGCTGGCCTGGCTGGTCATCCGGCTGATCACCTCCGTGATCCGCAGCACCTTCATCGTGCAGATCGTCTCGATCTCGGCCTGGCTGGTCGCCGCGCTCAGCATCATCGGCCAGCTCGACAACGTCGTCGACGCGCTCGACTCCGTCTCGGTCGTGCTCGGCGGCCTCAGGCTGACGCCGCTGCTCGTCATCAAGCTCGGCGTGCTGCTGCTGGCCGTGCTCTGGCTGACCAATATCGCCAGCAATTTCGTCGAGAGCCGGATCACGCGCTCGACCGACCTGACGCCCTCGATCCAGGTGCTCCTGATCAAGATGGTCCGCATGGGGCTGATGATCCTCGGCGTCGCGATCGCGATCAGCGCGGTCGGCATCAACCTCTCCGCGCTCGCGATCTTCTCCGGCGCCGCCGGCGTCGGTATCGGTTTGGGTCTGCAGCGCATCGTCGCCAATTTCGTCGCCGGCATCATCCTTCTCGCCGACAAATCTGTGAAGCCCGGCGACCTCGTCACCATCGGCGACAGCTCGGGCCGCATCAGCGCGATGAACACGCGCTACATCTCGGTCGCCGCCGGCGACGGCCGCGAGTTTCTCATCCCGAACGAGGACCTCGTCACGCAGAAGGTCACCAACTGGACCTACACCGACAAGAACACGCTGGTGAAGGTCAACTTCGGCACCAACTACGACGCCGACCCGCGCGTCGTCGTCAAGCTCGCCACCGACATTGCAGCCGAGATGCCGCGCACGCTGAAATCAAAAGCGCCGAACTGCCTGCTGACCGAGTTCACCGAGGCCGGCATGAAGTTCTCCCTGACCTGCTGGATCGCCGATCCCAGCTACATGGACAGCGTCAAGAGCGAGGTGATGCTGGCGCTGTGGGACGCCTTCAAGCGCGAGGGCATCCGCGTTCCCTATCCGGTGCGAGAGCTGCGCGTGCGCGGCGGCGCGCTGCCGGTGGAGACGACGGTCGAAGTGCCGACCTGATCCCGATAACCATGCGTCGCATCGACGCATGCCCTCTGCAAATGTGAAGTAGTTCATAGTTCACGCGAGAGTGAAGGTGCACACGCGCCCGCTCTGTTTGCACGGTATCGACGTGAGGACTCTGTGCCCACGCGTATACCGAATGATCCATTCACCGCCTGTCCTGCCCTTTCTATCGTCGGCGTGCTCAGCGATCCCGTCGTTGTCGCGCGACGGATCGCGATCGCAAGCAATTTGAATCGATCTGCGACCGAGGAGGGAACACAATGGACGGACAACAAGTGAATGGCGCACTCCAGGCGACAGTGCCTTATGGCCTGCTCGCAGCACAGCAGCTCGCACCACAAGGCTTCGTCGGCAATTGGCTCGGCCAATATGGCGCGCCACTCGGCGGCGCGATCGGCGGAGCCTTCGGTCATCAAGGGCTCGGCAATCAGATCGGCGGCGTCGCGGGTCAGCTCGCGCAGCGTTTCCTGCCATTCGAAGCCGCGCCGCAATTCATGCCGCAGGGCTTCTTCGGCAATCTGCTCGGACAGGTCGGCGCGCCGCTCGGTGGTGCGATCGGCGGGGCCTTCGGC
>NZ_CAFI01000058.1 GCF_000239775.1 Bradyrhizobium sp. ORS 375 | reverse complement strand
TGATGAAGGACGGCAGACGGTCGACGCCGCTATCGGCGATCACGGGCTGCGGCTGCGGCTGATAGGCGGCCGGCTGCGGACGCTCGCGATGCTCCCGGTCGCCACGATGCTCCTGGGACTCGCGATGTTCCCGCGGCTCGCGGGGCTCTCTCGGCTCACGATGCTCGCGCGGCTGGCGATGCTCGCGCCCCTCGCGGTGCTCGCGCGGCTGCTGCTGATCGCGCTGATAGGGCGGCTGGTTGTCGCCGCGCTCGCGCTGGCCGCCGTCACGGTCGCGCATGAACGGCTGAGGTTGGGCCTGCGGCTGAGGCTGAACGAAGCCCGGCTCCTGGCCGAAATTCGAGAAGCTCTCGCCGTCATCATCGAGATCGTCGACGGTGAGGTCATCGGTGTTGCGCGGCTGCGGCTGGTTCTGGCGGAACTGTTCCTGCGCGGCGGCAATCAGGCGGAAATAGTGCTCGGCATGCTGATAGTAGTTCTCGGCGGCAACGGGGTCGCCCGAGGAGCGGGCGTCGCGGGCGAGCTGGACATATTTCTCGGCCACGTGAGAGGCGGTGCCACGGATCTTGATGTCGGGCCCATTGGACTCGAACACCCTGGTCAGCGGATTCTGGCCGCGCCGGTTGTTATTATTATTACCGTTATTCCGGTTGCGCATCCGCTTGTTGTTTTGACCGTTTCTCATGTCCTGCCTTTATTCCAACCCTGCGTTAGGAGCACTGACTGTCATCGGAATACAGATACCGTATTGAAATACCGTCCTGCGGCCCGGACGCTGTGCGTGCGGTCCCAATGGCCCAAGCCGACCGATGCCGAATCCGACATGCCGGTCTTGGCCGATGTCGATGTGATCGACAGCCGATTCTCTCGACAAAAGCGCGTTCAACACGCGTTCCCCACCCACCAGCCCTTCCGGCCGGCGAACCACGTCATTCAGTCAGCGCGGGCGACTACGCCACGACCGACCCAGTTTGCTTAGCGTAAGACCTCAAGTGCAAAGTCAGGCTTTCGTTCGCTTTGCAGTCGTGGGCTGCGCAGCCATCCGGCTCTCGCGCTCAACAGATCTGCGTTCTGGAACCAATCGCTCGGCGCGGCTCTCTGGCATCTGTCCGCCGCGGTGTTCCGTGAATACCGCCCAGCGGGGCCTGCGCCGATGCTATGGGCGGAACGTAGTCGCTCCCGGGGGATATTCCAAGAGCTTTTTCGGCGTCCGGCAGCCTTTAGGGGCGCTTTTTTAGGCCCATCACCGCCCTTGGAATACCGCCCAGATCAGCCTTGGTGGCGGACGAATCGCTCGCCAGCCCGGTCTCGGACATCAGCCCGGCGACGTCATCGCTCTGGCCCTGACCGACCTCGACGATGACGGCTCCGCCGGGCCGGAGCAGCGAGGCGGCCTGCGGAATCAGCGCGCGATAGGCGTCGAGCCCGTCGCGGCCGCCGTCCAGCGCGCGGAGCGGGTCATGGGCTCGCACCTCCACCGCGAGATCGGCGATATCGGTCGAGGGAATGTAGGGCGGGTTCGACACGATCAGGTCGAACGGCGGCGCCAGCGCGGATGCGTAGGAGCAGGCGACAAGGGCGGCGCGGTCATCCAGTCCCAGCGCGCGCGCATTCTCCCGCGCTGTCGTGAGCGCGGCGGTGTTGATGTCGGTGCCGACCCCGAAGGCCTGCGGCAGCTCGGACAGCAGCGCCAGCAGGATGGCGCCCGAGCCGGTGCCGAGATCGGCGATGCGGAGTGGCCGCGCCAGCGCGCCGCCGGCCTGGAGATGCTCCAGTGTCAACTCGACCACCGTCTCGGTGTCCGGCCGCGGCACCAGCGTGTCGGCTGAGAGTTGCAGCTCCAGGCCCCAGAATTCCTTGTGGCCGAGAATGCGGGCGACGGGCTCACCGGCAAGGCGGCGCTGCACCAGCGCGTCCAGGCGCTGGGCCTCCTCATCGCTGAGCTGTCGTTGGCCGTGCATCACGAGGCCGGTCAGATCGAGCTGCAAGGCATGCCCAACCAGCAGCCGCGCATCGAGCTCCGGCGAATCGAGCCCCGCATCGGCCAAGCGCGCCGCCACTGCGCGTCGCGCCGAATCGATGCTCGCGCCGGCGATACTCTCCGTCATCGCGCAGCCTCTCTCGGCCCGTCATCCCCGCGAAAGCGGGGATCCATACGCCGTGCAAGTGCGGGACGGGCAGTCGGAGTTGCCTTCCGCGACAACCACTCACGCCGGTGGTTATGGGTCCCGGCGTTCGCCGGGACGACGGCCGGAGTGGCGCGCCGCCGCCGCGCTTCAGCTGGCAGCACGCAGGCGCGCCTCACGCCGCCGCGCCCTGGGCCGCGAGCTGCGCCGCCTGGTGCTCGGTCGTCAGCGCGTCGATCAGCTCGCCCAGCGCTTCACCCGCGATCACCTGCGGCAGCTTGTAGAGCGTCAGGTTGATGCGGTGGTCCGTGACGCGTCCCTGCGGAAAATTGTAGGTGCGGATGCGCTCGGAGCGGTCGCCGGAGCCGACCTTCTCCTTGCGCTCGGCCGAGCGCGCGGCGTCGACCTTCTGCCGCTCGGCATCGTAGATGCGCGAGCGCAGGATGTTCATCGCCGAGGCGCGGTTCTTGTGCTGCGAGCGGCTGTCCTGCATCATCACCACGATGCCGGTCGGAATGTGGGTGATGCGGATCGCCGATTCGGTCTTGTTGACGTGCTGGCCGCCGGCGCCTTGCGCGCGCATGGTCTCGATGCGCAAATCGTCCTGCTTGATGTCGACGTCGACGTCCTCGACCTCCGGCAGCACGGCCACCGTCGCTGCGGAGGTGTGGATGCGGCCCTGCGTCTCCGTGTCGGGCACGCGCTGCACGCGGTGCACGCCGGATTCGAATTTCAGCTTGGCGAAGGCGCCGCGCCCCTGCACCTCGGCGATGATTTCCTTGTAGCCGCCGACGGTGCCTTCAGAGGCCGAGATCACCTCGACCTTCCAGCCCTGCAAGCTCGCGAAGCGCTCATACATCCGGAACAGGTCGCCGGCGAACAAAGAGGCCTCGTCGCCGCCGGTGCCGGCGCGGATTTCGAGCACCACGTTGCGGTCGTCCATCGCATCCTTGGGCAAGAGCGCGACGCGGATCTTCTGCTCCAGCTCGCCGCGGCGCGCGACCAGCTCGTCGCGCTCCGCCTCGGCCATCGCGCGCATCTCGGCATCGGTGTCGGGGTCGGCGATCAGCGCCTCCGTGTCGGCGAGCTCTTTGACTCCTGCACGATAAGCCTTCACCGCGTCGATCAGCGGATTGAGCTCGGCGAGCTCGCGGGTGATCTGCACGTAGCGGTCGGAATTGACCTGGCCGAGCAGCTCCGCCTCGAGCGAGGCGTGGTGCGCGAGCAGGACGTCCAGTTTGGCTTCGGGAAGCGACGACATGATGCAATCTGATCTAGGAGCAAACAATACGAAGGGAAGAGTCGCGGTGCGGCTGGCCCGCTACAGCGCCAGGCCTTCGCTCTCGGCGAACTCGGTCAGCTTCTGCCGCATCGAGATGCTGCCGGCCGGCGCCGCCAGCCACTCGGCCATCTTGGCCTCGGCCTTGGCGGCGTCGAGCTCGAGGATCATGGCCTTCACCGGACCATGCGCGGTCGCCGACAGCGACAGCGAGCGGTAGCCGAGCGCGATCAGCGCCAGCGCACCGATCGGCTTGGAGGCCATCTCGCCGCACAGCGACACCGACCGCTTGGCCGCCTTGGCCTTGCGCACGATCTCCTGCAGGGCGCGCAGGATCGGCGTCGACAGTGTGTCAAAGCGCTCGGAGACCTTGGCGTTGCCGCGGTCGACGGCGAACAGGAACTGGAACAGGTCGTTGGAGCCGACCGAGATGAAGTCGACCTTCGCCAGCAGCTCGTCCATCTGATACAGCAGCGCCGGGACCTCGAGCATGGTGCCGATGTCGACGCGCTCCGGCAGCGTGTGGCCATGCTGGCGCAAATAGGTCAGCTCGCGCTCGACGATCGCCTTCGCCGTGTCGAACTCGGCAACCTCGGAGATCATCGGGAACATGATGCGCAGCGAGCGGCCGCCGCCGGCGCGCAGCAGCGCGCGGATCTGGCCGCGCAGCAGGCCCGGACGATCCAGCCCGAGGCGGATCGCGCGCCAGCCGAGCGCGGGGTTCTCCTCGATCACGGTCTCCATGTAGGGCAGGGCCTTGTCGCCGCCGATGTCGAGTGTACGGAACGTGACAGGCTTGCTGCCCGCCGCGTCGAGCACCGTGCGATACAGCGCAAGCTGGTCGCTGGAGCGGGGCAGGCTGGCGGAGACCATGAACTGCAGCTCGGTGCGGAACAGGCCGATGCCGGCGCTGCCGGTGTCCTCGATGTGCGGCAGGTCGATGACGAGGCCGGCATTGATCATCAGCTCGATCGGCTGGCCGTCCTTGGTCTTGCAAGGCTTGTTGCGCAGCTCGCTGTACTGTGCCTGACGGCGGGCGCGGAAGCGCACCCGCTCCGCATAGGCGGATTCGATCTCGGCCGAGGGCCGCACATAGATCGAACCCGAGGTGCCGTCGACGATGATGGCGTCGCCGGGATCGGCGATGCCCGGCGCGTTCGGCACCTCGCCGACCGCGGGGATGCCGAGCGCACGCGCCACGATCGCGACATGTGAGTTGGCGGTGCCTTCCTCCAGCACCAGGCCGCGCAGACGCTTGCGGTCGTAGTCCAGCAGCGCCGCCGGACCCATCGCGCGGGCGATCAGGATGGCATTGTCGGGCAGATGGTCGCGGCTCGGCGCGTGATCCTGGCCGACCAGCTGGCGCAGCAGGCGGTAGCCGAGGTCCTCGAGATCGTGCAGCCGCTCGCGCAGATAAGGATCGGTCGAGCGCAGCATCCGGGCGCGCGTATCGGACTGCACGCGCTCGACGGCGGCTTCGGCGGTCAGGCCGGTTGCGACGGCCTCATGCAGCTTGTGCGACCAGCCCTGGTCGTTGGCGAACATGCGGTAGGCTTCGAGCACCTCGCGGTGCTCGCCGCCGTCGGCGACGTCGCCGCGTTCCAGCATGCGGTCGAGATCGGCGCGCAGCTTCACCAAGGCGGCGTCGAGCCGCTTGATCTCCTTGGGCAGGTCCTCGGCGATGTAGTTGTTGACGACGACGCGCGGCTCATGGAGCACGACGTGGCCGAGCGCGATGCCGTCCGACAGCACCGCGCCGGTCTTGTGGATCGAATGCCGGACGGCGGGCTCCGCGCCCGGCTGCGCCAGCGCCGCGAGCTCGCCCGAGGCGATCATCTCGGCGAGCACCATCGCGGTGGTCTGCAGCGCCTCGACCTCTTCCTCGACATAGGTGCGCTTGGCGCGGTTCTGCACCACCAGCACGCCGAGCGTGTTGCCGGCGCGCAGGATCGGCACGCCGAGGAAGGAATGATAGATTTCTTCGCCGGTCTCCGGGCGATAGGAGAAGGCGGGATGGTTCTGCGCGTCGCTCAGATTGAGCGGGGTGGCCTCGCTGGCGACGAGGCCGACCAGGCCCTCATGCGCACTCAGCACCGTCATGTGAACGGCGTCGCGGTTCAGACCTTCGGTGGCGTAGAGCTCGAGGGTGTTGTCGACGCGCAGCACATAGACCGAGCAGACCTCCGCGACCATGTTGGCCGCGATCAGCACCACGATCTTGTCGAGCCGCTCCTGCGCCGAGACCTGCTCCGCCATGGTCTCGCGAAGCCGTCTGAGCAAGACGCGGGGGCCTCCCGACGTGCTTCGCATGTGGCACAATCCCCCTTCCTGGGGCCAGCCCGGCGCGCGGCCGAACTGGCGCTAAACTCGCGAAATCGAACAGCTTTCTTGATTCGCTACTGTCGCACGTCGAGGGTGCCAGGTCGAATCAGGACAACCATCACTGGAGCACAGTTCGCGGCAGCCATCCTGCGAGGCGTATAGCGAATTAGGGCTTGTTTTGCCAAGCAAAACGCCTGCCACGGTGGGCTGCGTCAACGGCTTTCGCGCACGTCTGCGCGATGTCCCGCTGTTGCAGAACGGGACACCGGGCGCGACGGAGGAGGATTTTCTAGGCCTGGTCCAGTCCGTAGAGCGTATGCAGCGTGCGGACGGCCAGCTCGGTGTAGGCGGCGTCGATCAACACCGAGAACTTGATCTCGGAGGTGGTGATCGCGCGAATGTTGATGTTGCGGGCGGCGAGCGCCGCGAACCCCTTGGCGGCGACCCCGGCATGGCTGCGCATGCCCGAGCCGATCACCGAGACCTTGGCGACATCGGTGGCGGCGTCCATGCGCTGGTAGCCGATCTTGTCCTTGGCCGCCGTGATGGTCTCGCGGGCCCGGTTATAGTCGGTCGCCGGCACGGTGAAGGTCAGGTCGGTGGTCTTGCCGTCCTCGGAGACGTTCTGGACGATCATGTCGACATTGATGTTGGCGTCCGCCAGCGGGCCGAAGATCGAGGCCGCGATTCCCGGCTTGTCCTCGATCTGGCGCACCGAGATCTGGGCCTCGTCCTTGGAGAAGGCGATGCCGGTCACGACGTGGTTTTCCATGATTTGTTCCTCGCTGCAGATCAGCGTCCCCGGCGGCTGGTTGGCGTGCGGGTCGATATCCTCGGGCTTGTCGAATGAGGAGCGGACGAAGATCGGCATGTTGTGGACCATGCCCAGTTCCACCGAGCGGACCTGCAGCACCTTGGCGCCCTGCGACGCCAGCTCCAGCATGTCCTCGAAGGCGATCTTGTCGAGCCGCTTGGCCTTCGGCACCACGCGGGGATCGGTGGTGTAGACGCCGTCCACGTCGGTATAGATGTCGCAGCGGTCGGCCTTGATGGCGGCGGCGATCGCCACCGCAGAGGTATCCGAGCCGCCGCGGCCGAGCGTGGTGATTCGCCCGGTTTCGGCATTGATGCCCTGGAAGCCGGCGACGACCGCGACCTCCTTGCGCTCCTGGAACCGCTTGACCAGCTCGGAGCCGTCGATGTCGACGATTCGCGCCGAGGCGTGGGCGTCGCTGGTCTTGATCGGGATCTGCCAGCCCTGCCAGGAGCGCGCCTGGATGCCCATGCTCTGCAGCACGATCGCCAGCAGCCCCGACGTGACCTGCTCACCGGAGGCCACCACGGCGTCGTATTCGCGCGCGTCATGCATCGGCGAGGCCTCGGTGCACCAGGCCACCAGCTCGTTGGTCTTGCCGGACATCGCCGAGACGACGACGGCGACCTCATGCCCCGCGTCGACCTCGCGCTTGACGTGGCGCGCGACGTTGCGGATGCGGTCGATGTTGGCGACGGATGTGCCGCCGAATTTCAGCACGAGGCGACCCATGACGACGCGCTCATTCCCATCAGGAGGATAAGTTGACCGGCCGGGCGCGAAACCGGAGGCGCGCCAGCCGAAACGCGCGTATACATAGCGATGCCGCCGGGGGCAAGACGGTTCCTTGTGGTGATGGAGTGGGGTAGAGGACTGGTATGGCGCGTTACATCGACGAGATCCTGCAACCCGGCGAGAAAGTGCTGTATTCGACCAATGCGCACTGGATGTTCTACCTGCCGGCGATCGGGGCCTGGATCGTCGTGTTCGGATTGCTCGTGCTGTCGCGGATGACCGTGAACGACAATCTGGTGATGCTGTGCCTGGCCACCGCCGCCGTGATGGCCGTGGTGGCATTATACTGGACGGTGCGCGCCTGGTTCCACCGCCTGACCACCGAGACCGACGTCACCAATCGCCGGGTCGTCCACAAGACCGGTTTCATCCGCCGCCGCACCTTCGAGATGGCGCTCGACAAGGTCGAGAGCGTCGACGTCAATCAGACCATCATGGGACGCGTTCTCAATTACGGCGACGTCACCATCCTGGGCGTGGGCGAGGGCAAGGAAACGATTTCGACCATCGCGGAGCCGCTGGCGTTTCGCAACGCCATCACGGCGCGTTGACGCCCGGGCAGCCCAGCTTCGATCATTGAGTAATCAGCGATGACAATGCCTCAGGATTCCCGCAGCACTTCCGGCTCGACCGTCGATCCGGCCGAGATCGCAAAATTCTCGAAGCTGTCCGAGACGTGGTGGGACCCCAAGGGCAAGATGGCGCCCTTGCACAAGATCAATCCGCTGCGCCTGACCTATATCCGCGACGCCGCCTGCCGGAAGTTCGAGCGCAACGCCAAGAGCCTCAACTGCCTGTCGGGCCTGCGCATGCTCGACATCGGCTGCGGTGCCGGCCTGTTGTGCGAGCCGTTCACGCGGCTCGGCGCCCAGGTCGTCGGCGTCGATCCCTCCGCCAGCAACATCGCCGCGGCGAAGCTGCATGCGGAGAAGGGCCATCTGTCGATCGACTACCGCTGCACCACCATCGAGGAGATGGATCCGCGCGAGCGCTTCGATATCGTTCTGGCGATGGAGGTCGTCGAGCACGTCACCGACGTCAGCGCCTTCCTCGGCCGCTGTGCCGCGGTGCTGAAGCCCGGCGGCCTGATGGTGGTCTCGACCCTGAACCGCAACTGGAAGAGCTTTGCGCTCGCCATCGTCGGCGCCGAATACGTACTGCGCTGGCTGCCGCGCGGCACCCATGAATGGAGCAAGTTCGTCACGCCCGACGAGCTGACCAAATACCTGCTCGACAACCGCCTCGTCATCACCGAGCAGAGCGGCGTCGTCTACAGCCCCTTCGCCGACCGCTGGAGCCTGTCGGGCGACATGGACGTGAACTACATGATGGTCGCGGAGCAGATGGTGTAGGCGCGGCGCAGCCATTCGTAGGTTTGACCCGTCTGCCGCCCCATAACCGGTGTCGTCCCTGCGAACGCAGGGACCCATAACCCCGGGAGTCGTTCGGGGCGTGGCCGTTGCCACGCGCAGCCTGCCCCAAGAGAGATCACGCGGTATGGGTCCCGGGTCGGCGCCCGCTGCCGCTTCGCGTCGCCGGGCTTGCCCGGGACGACAGCGGTGTTCGTTCGCGCAAACGTCGTCCTCGGCGTCGCAGGTGGAGCCTCGGCGTCGCGGGTTCAGCCCGTCTGCCGCTTCACATCCGGTGTCGTCCCTGCGAACGCAGGGACCCATAACCCCAGGGAGGGGTTTGGGGCACGCTAGGAGATTAGGTCGCTGAGATCGCGCCATTCGAGATTGTCGCGCTCGATCAGTTCGATCTTCCAGTCGCGCTTCCAACGCTTGAGTTGCTTCTCGCGGGTGATCGCTTCCTCGGCGACGGCGTAGGATTCGACGTAGACGAGTCGGAAGACGCCATATCTCTTGACGAAGTCCGAGCCTTTGCCATTTCGATGTTGCTCAAGTCGTGTTCGGATCGAGTTCGTCACGCCGATGTAGAGCGTGCCGTGACGGCCACTTGCGAGAATATAGACGTAGTACATCGCCGCACCATCACGTGGATGGATCGCCTAACTCAATCGAAGCCGGTGGTTATGGGTCCCTGCGTTCGCAGGGACGACACCGGTTTTGCGGCGTGAGTGTACCATAAGCGTTGAAAATTGCTCGCAGTCGCCGCTGTGTGCAGCTCTGACATGCGGCTGAATTGGCGCACGGGCTGTTGACCCGGCGCTTGGCGCTGGTCACGGTGGCCGGCCCTCACAGCCGCGCCGTGCCCCATGCTCTCCATCACCTCGCTCTGGATCCCGTTCACCCTCGTCGCCGCCGCAGGCCAGGTCGCGCGCAATGCGATGCAACGGTCGCTCACGGCCAAGCTCGGAACGTGGGGGGCGACCAATATCCGCTTCCTGTTTGGGTTTCCGTTCTCGCTGGTGTTCCTGACGGTCGTGCTGCTGGCCACCGGCGATCATCTGCCGTGGCCGCCGGCCGCGTTCTGGCCGTGGCTGCTGCTCGGCGCGCTCAGCCAGATCGCCGCCACGGGCTTGATGCTTCTGGCGATGACCGATCGCTCCTTCGTGGTCACCACCGCCTATCTGAAAACCGAGGCGATCCAGACCGCGATCTTCGGCTTCATCTTCCTCGGCGATCCGCTGTCGCTGCCGAAGCTCGTCGCGATCCTGATCGCCACCATCGGCGTCGTCATCACCGCGCTGCGCCCTGGCGGCGAGAAGAGCTTCGCCGAGCTGAAGCCGACTGTGACCGGCCTCGTCGCGGCCGCGGCGTTCGCGCTGTCGGCGGTCGGCTTCCGCGGCGCCATCATCACCGTTGAGGGCGTCACGTTCGTCACGGCGGCGTCCTACACGCTGGTCTGGGGCCTGTTCGTGCAGACGGCCATCCTCACCGTCTATCTCTTGGCGCGCGCGCCCGACATCCTGCGGGGAATTCTGTCGCTGTGGCGCCCCTCGATGATGGCCGGCTTCGTCGGCGCATTCGCCTCGCAGTTCTGGTTCCTGGCGTTTGCGTTGACGGCCGCGGCAAATGTCCGCACCTTGGCGCTGATCGAGGTGCTGTTCGCGCAGGGCGTATCTTACTACTCGTTCAAGCAGCCGGTTTCGCTGCGCGAGATCGGCGGCATCGCGCTGATCGTCGCCGGCGTGGCGCTGCTGATCGCCGTGTAGTCAGCCCTTGATGGCGATCAGCACGGCGCCGGCGGCGATCAAGGCGATGCCGATCCAGCCCTGCAGGCTCGGGCGTTCGCCGAGGAAGACGACGCCGAACAAGGCGACGAGCACGACACTGAGCTTGTCGATCGGCGCAACCAGCGTCGCCGGCCCCAGCTTCAGCGCGCGGAAATAGCACAGCCAGGACGCGCCGGTGCCGAGCGCCGACAGCGTCAGGAAGATCCAGCTCTTGGTTGAGATCGGGCCGGGGCTGCTGAGATGCCCGGTCGCGAACAGGATCAGGGCCAGTGTCACCAGCACGATGGCCGTGCGGATCAGGGTGGCGAGATCGGAATTGAGGCCCTCGACACCGACCTTGGCGAAGATCGCGGTGAGTGCCGCGAACAGGGCCGACAACAATGCCCAAAGTTGCCAGGAGGAGGAGAGGGGGGACATCGTCATCTCCCGGAAGAAAGCTCGCAGTTCAGGCCAACATGTCTCAACCGTCATTGCGAGCGCAGCGAAGCAATCCAGAGTCCCGCCCACCACCCTGGATTGCTTCGCTGCGCTCGCAATGACGGAGAGGCCGCCGAGATCGTGTGCGCCTCATTGGCGGGCTGTCGCCGATGACGCGGCGCCGGGTCAATTCCGGTCGTCCGGCAGCACCGGGATCGGGGCGACCTCGATGCCTTCCTCGATCAGCTCGCGGGCCTCGTCGAGCGAGGCCTCGCCGTAGATCGGCCGGTGCTCGGTCTCGCCGTAATGCATCTTGCGCGCCTCGGTCGGGAAGCGCTCGCCGACGTCATCGGCGTTCTTGACGATGTGGTCGCGCAGTTCCTTGAGCTTGGCGCGCAGCTCGCGCTCCTGGGCCATCAGCAGCGACGTCGGTCCGGGCGGAATGACCTCCTGCGCTGGTGTCGGCGCCGGGGCAGGCGCGGCGGGAACGGGCGCCACCTCTCGGCCCTTCTTGCTGACGATGCGCGGCGCCATGATCGCCTTCTCGACCTTGGTCGAGCCGCACGTCGGGCATTCCACCAGCTTGCGCTTCACCTGGGAGTCGTAAGCCGAGGAGCTCTGAAACCAGCTTTCGAACGTGTGATCACGCTCGCAGCGCAACGCGTAGCGGATCATGCGGAGCCCCGCACGAGGTGCAGATAGTCCGGTCCGCCCTTGGGGTCGGCGATGCCGAAGCGGCGGCCGTGCTGCAGGGAGGGAATGGTCTGGCGCACGCTCTCGACCCGTGCTGGATCGATTTGCGCCACGATCACGCCGGGCTCGACGCCGCCCTCGGCGAGGATCTCGCCCCAGGGGTCGATGATCAGCGAATGGCCGAAGGTCTCGCGCTTGTTCTCGTGCAGGCCGCATTGCGCGGCGGCGAATACGAAGCAGCCGGTCTCGATGGCGCGCGCGCGCAGCAGCGTGTGCCAATGCGCCTCGCCGGTCTTGCGGGTGAACGCCGAGGGCACGCTGATGAACGACGCGCCGCTCTCGGCCAACGCTCGGTACAGCGCCGGGAAGCGGACGTCGTAGCAGATCGTCAGTCCGAGCCGGCCCCACGGCAGATCGGTGATGACCGCCGTCTCACCCGGCTGGTAGTTGGCGGACTCGCGATAGCTCTCACCGCCCGGAAGGTCGATGTCGAACATGTGGATCTTGTCGTAGCTCGCCAGCACATTGCCGTCGGGTCCGATCAGGAACGAGCGGTTCACCGCCTTCTCGGCCGAGAAGCGCAGCGCCAGCGAACCGATATGCAGATGGATGTTCAGCTCCTTGGCCAGCGCGCGATAGGCCTTGAGCGAGGGATCGTCCTCCTCGCTCTTGAGCTGCTCGAACAGCGCCGTGCGGTTGAGCTGCATCATGTTGCTCACTTCCGGCGTCTGGACGTATTGCGCGCCTTGCGCGACCGCTTCCCGGATCAGCCTGGTGCCCTGCTCGAGGCTGGGCTCGGGCAGCAGCGCGGTGCGCATCTGCACCATGGCGGCGGTGAAGCTGCGGTCGTTGCTCATGATGTCGCCTTGTCTCCCGCCAGCATGGCGTCGAGCCTGCCCTCGCGGTCGAGCGCGTAGAGATCGTCGCAGCCGCCGACGTGGGTCTTGCCGATGAAGATCTGCGGGAAAGTCGAGCCCGGACCGACGCGGTCATACATCTGCTGCCGGACGTTCGGATCCTTGCCGGCGTCGTGCTCGGTGAAGGGAACGTTCTTGCGGGTCAGGAGCGATTTGGCGGCCGTGCAGTAGCCGCACCCCGGACGGGTATAGATTTCGATCGCAGCGGTCATGTCGCGCTCAGCTGTTACGGAACATTGGATTATATGGTGGCGCGGGGTGCATCGACAACCCGGGCGAAGACCAGCACGCTGACCTCGGCCGCCTTGGCGCGGAGCAGCGCGCGGGCGCAGGCATCCACTGTCGCCCCTGTGGTCAGGACGTCGTCCACAACAACGATGCGGCGGCCCTGCACGTCATGCAGACGGTTTGGTGATACCTGGAATGCGCCCTGCACATTGCTGGCGCGCTGCGGCCGCGACAGCCCGACCTGCTGCTCGGTGGCGCGCACCCGGCGCAGCGTATCGCTGCTCATCCGCACGCCGCTCGCCCGCGCAATCACCCGGGCCAGCGCGCCGGATTGGTTGTAGCGGCGTGAAAAGCCCCGCCGCCAATGCAGCGGCACGGGGACCACGAGGTCAGCCTCGGCCAGCAGCTCGCGGCCGGCCCGCGTCATCCAGCGGCCCATAATCGGCGCGAGGTCGGTGCGGTCCTGATATTTCAGCTGATGCACAAGCGTGCGCGCGACCTCGTCATAGCGCACGGCGGCACGGGCGCGGGCATAGGCCGGCGGCGCCGCGATCGCCTCCATCGACAGCAGCTCCGGGCCGGGATCGTAGACGAAGGGAATGCCGAGCTTCGGGCAATACGGCCGCTCGATGAACGACAGCCTGCCCCAGCAGCCGGCACAGACGCCTTCGCCATCGACCGGCTCGCGGCAGGCGATGCACAGCGTCGGCAAGGCGATGTCGAGCGCGAGCTTGGCCAGATGGCCGCAGGCGCCGCGCGCCGCGTTGGCCACGGCACGGATTTGCCCGAGGCTTATTGGAGCAAAGCTAAGGCTCATGCATTGAGGCTAGCCGCACGCCCGATCCGGCTCAAGCGGCGCATTGCCCGATACCTGGGATCGGCGTAACCAGCCGCCATGACACAGCCCGCCCCTGCACCTGTCCTGTTCGATCGGCCCTTGCTTGCGCTGAGACAGCGGCGGGCTGCGACCGCGCCGGAGACGTTCCTGCTCGAGCGCGTCGCCGAGGATCTCGGCGATCGTCTCGCCGCGGTGAACCGATCCTTCGCGTCGGCGGCCGACATCTGGACGCCGGGCCATGGCTTGAAGCCACATCTGAGCGGACAGGTTATGCAGCTCGCGCATGTTGCCGCGTCCGGCACGGCCGACGAGACGCTGCCATTGCAGCCGCAATCGCTCGACCTGGCGCTGTCCGCGCTAGCCTTCCAGTTCGTCAACGATCTCCCCGGCCTGCTGGTGCAGATCCGCCGCGCCCTGCGGCCCGATGGCCTGCTGCTCGCCGCCATGATCGGCGGCGATACCTTGACCGAGCTCCGGCAGAGTTTCGCGGCCGCCGAGGCCGAATGCGAGGGTGGCGTGTCGCCGCGGGTCGCGCCGTTCGCCGATCTGCGCGACATCGGCGGCCTGCTGCAGCGGGCCGGCTTTGCGCTGCCGGTCACCGACGTCGACCGCGTCGTGGTGCGCTATGCTAGCGCCTTCGGCCTCATGCAGGATCTCCGCCGCATGGGTGCGGCCAACAGCCTGGTCGAGCGCCGCCGCACGCCGCTACGCCGGGCCACCCTGCTGCGCATGGCCGAGATCTACGCCGAGCGCTTCGCCGATCTCGACGGCCGCATCCGCGCCACCTTCGACATCATCTGGATCTCCGGCTGGGCGCCGCATGACAGTCAGCAGAAGCCGCTGAAGCCGGGCTCGGCAACGGCGAGCCTGGAGGCGGCGGTGAAGCGAGGAGGCCGCGAGGGTTGATGATTCAACACACTCGTCATCGCCGGGCTTGACCCGGCGATCCATCCTCTTTGTGAAGCTCGCAAGGTGATGGATGCGCGGGCCTTCGCCGCGCCGAAGGGGCTACGGCCCCGCAGGCGGGTCAATCCCGCGCATGACGAGTGAGGTTGGAGCTCTGCCGGCGGCTCACATTAGTAAATCAATCAGATGCGGCAGCAGCGGAATGTCCGCCGGCGGCATCGGATAGTCGCGCAGCTTGTTGGGACGGACCCAGGCGAGTTGCTGGCCCTCGCGCGCGGTCACCATGCCCTCCCAGCGCCGGCAGATGTACAGCGGCATCAGCAGATGGAACGTCTCATAGGCGTGGCTGGCGAAGGTCAGCGGCGCGAGGCAGGCCTCGCGGACGGTGATGCCGAGCTCCTCGTCGAGCTCGCGGATCAGGCTGGCCTCCGGGCGCTCGCCGGGCTCGAGCTTGCCGCCGGGAAATTCCCACAGGCCGGCGAGTGTCTTGCCGGGCGGCCGCTGCGCCAGCAGCACGCGATTGTCGGTATCCACGAGCGCGCAGGCGACGACGAGCGTGAGTTTCAAGTCAGGCATGATCCGGTCGATTGCGGTTTTCAGCGCGCCGCCACTCCATGTGAAACGAGCCGCACGCACCTGTTGAGGGATTTTTAACCTAGGCCGTTTCGCGCGGTCTTTCCACGGTTGAAATAAGCCAACCTTAAAGAGCTGCCGCGTATTTTCACGGGTGTGCGCCGTGGCTTCCTCATGGTTCGTTAGGCATCTTTCATGCGAATTCTCTCCAGCCTGCTCGCGCGTCTGCGTCGCGACGTCAGCGGCAATGTCGCGGTGACGTTCGCGATTGTCTGTGTTCCCGTGATCACGGCCGTCGGCTGCGGCGTCGACTACAGCCGCACCAATCAGATGCGGGCCAAGCTGCAGTCTGCCGTCGACGCCGCCTCGGTCGGCGCGGTGTCGCGGACGTCGCCGGCGTTCATTGCCGCGGGCGCCATGACCGGCGACGGCGTGATCGCCGTCGGCAGCGATGATGCACGCAAGATCTTCAACGGCAACATGTCGGGCACCACCGGCTACACGCTGAACAGCCTGACGCCGGAGGTGAAGAAGTCTGGCGCGGTGCTGACGGCCACGGTGTCGTTCTCGGCCACCGTGCCGACGATGTTCATGAGCATCGTCGGATACAAGACCATGTCGCTGCAGGGCACCTCGACCGCAAAGGCGTCGATGCCCAAGTACATCGACTTCTATCTGCTGCTCGACAATTCGCCGTCGATGGGCGTGGCGGCCACCCCCGCCGACGTGACCAAGATGGTGAACGCGACCTCGGACGCGAAGTATGGCAGCAACCGGTATTGCGCCTTCGCCTGCCACGACTACAACGATTCGAACAACTTCTATAACCTCGCAAAGAGCATCGGCGTCACGACGCGGATCGACGTGCTGCGCAGCGCCACCCAGCAACTGATGGATACGGCGGCGCAGACGCAGACCTATCCCAATCAGTTTCGCATGGCGATCTACGATTTCGGCGCGGCGTCGAAGACGATCGGGCTGCGGGCGCTGTTCGCGCTGTCGGCCAATCTGTCCAGCGCCAAGAGCGCTGCCGGCAACATCGACCTGATGGGCGTCTACGGCAACAACGATGCCTATACCGCCGACAAGGACACGCCGTTCTCCACGGTGCTCCCGGCCATCAACAACGAAATCTCGACGCCCGGCGACGGCACCACGGGCTCTCCGCTGAAATATGTGTTCTTCGTCTCCGACGGCGTCGCCGACGAAAGCAATGCCTCCTGCCTGAAGCCCAAGGCCAGCGGCAACCGCTGCCAGTCGCCGATCAATCCGGCGCTGTGCACGGCGCTGAAGAACCGCGGCATCAAGATCGCCGTGCTCTACACGACCTACCTGCAGTTGCCTACCAATCAATGGTACAACAACTGGATCGATCCCTTCAACAAGGGACCGTTCGGCCCGTCGCCGAACAGCGAGATCGCGCAGAACATGCAGGCCTGCGCCTCGGACGGGTTCTATTTCGAGGTGTCGCCGACCCAGGGCATCGCCGAAGCGATGGATGCATTGTTCAAGAGGGCCGTCGCGGATGCACGCATCGCCGGTTGATCAGAATATCGCTGCAATCAGAAGTATGGATTGATCGAGATTACGCCTTGAGGTGAACTCCCCCGGGGCATGCCGCCCTGGGGGGAATCACAATGATCAAAGCAGCAGCGCTCGCGTCTGTCCTGCTCGTGGCGTTGTCGGCGAGCGCTTCGGCCGAAAATTGCCGGGTGCCAACCATCCGCACCTTGGAGAACCAGACCGTTCAAGGACACATGTTTGCCAGGACGGGCAAGTCCTGCAGCATCATCGTCCTCGGCTCGCGTGGGCCGATGTCTGGCGTCCGGGTGCTGTCATCGCCGAGCCACGGCACGGTCGCCGTCGAAGGACAAAAGATCGTCTACCGTTCGACGCCGGGCTTCGTGGGCGAGGACCATTTCGCCTACGAGCGCAAGGGCGCTGACGCGGTCAACAGGCCGGTGACCAAGGGTGTCGAGGTCACCGTCCATGTCAGCAGCGAGAAGATCTGACGGCTGTGATCAGGAGCGGTAGTCGCCGTTGATCGCGACGTATTCCTTGGTCAGGTCGCAGGTCAGCACGCGGTCGCGGCCCTTGCCGAGGCCGAGTGCGACCTTGATCTGGATGGTCTGCGCCTTCATCGCCTCGGAGACCTCCTTCTCGTCATACGACGGATCGCGCGCGCCCTTCGACGCGACGCGGATGCCGTTGAACGAGATCGACAGCTTGTCGCGATCGGCAGGCTCGCCGGCCTTGCCGACGGCCATCACGACGCGGCCCCAATTGGCATCCTCGCCGGCGATCGCGGTCTTCACCAGCGGCGAGTTGGCGATCGACATCGCGATCTTGCGCGCCGACGGCTTGCTCTTGGCGCCCTCGACGACGATCTCGACCAGCTTGCGCGCGCCCTCGCCGTCGCGCGCGACCTGCTCGGCGAGGTCGGCCAGCACGCCATTAAACGCCTTCACGAAGGCCTTGGCGTTGGGATCGCTGATCTTGCTGATCTTGATCGCGCCCTTGGCCGCGGCGGCGCCGGTGGCGAAGGCGAGCAAGGTGTCGGAGGTCGAGGTGTCGCCATCGATCGTTACCGCGTTGAAGGTGTCCTCGACGCCGGCCTTGAGCAGCGCCTGCAGCGCTGGGGCGGTGATCGGCGCGTCGGTGAAGATGAAGGACAGCATCGTCGCCATGTCGGGCGCGATCATGCCGGCGCCCTTGGCCATGCCGTTGATCGTCACCTTGGTCTTGCCGAGCTTGACGGTGGCGGTCGCGACCTTCGGGAAGGTGTCGGTGGTCATGATGGCGCGCGCCGCGCCCATCCAGTCCTCCGGCGTCGCCGTGCCGGCGAGGCCTTCGAGCACGCCGTCGAATTTGGTGGCGTCGAGCGGCTCGCCGATGACGCCGGTGGAGGCGAGGAAGATCTCGTCCTGCTTGCAGCCCACCGCCTTGGCGGCAATCGACGCCGTCAGCGCCGTCGACTGCTTGCCGGTCTTGCCGGTGAAGGCGTTGGCGTTGCCGGAATTGACCACCAGCGCGCGCGCCTTGCCGCCCTTCAGCTTGGCGCGGCACCATTCGACCGGGGCCGAGGGGCATTTCGACTTGGTGAACACGCCGGCCACCGTCGTGCCGGGATCGAGCAGCGCCAGCAGCACGTCGGTGCGGTTCTTGTAGCGGATGCCGGCCGCGGCGGTCGCGAGCCTGACGCCGGCGAGCGCCGGCATCTCGGGGATTTCGGTCGGGGCGAGCGGGGAGACGGCTGAGGACATCGGAGAGGCTTCCGGCAGAATGGCGGGAAGCGCTCTGTATCATCCTGATCGAAGTTGTGGGAGTGGCTGCACCCACACCCACCGTCGTCATCCCCGCGAAAGCGGGGATCCATAACCACAGGGTCGAGTTGTGAGGCGAGGTACTGGCCGCGTGCCCATTCCCAACATCACGCGGACTGGGTCCCGGCTCAAGGCCGGGACGACACCGTTTATGACGCGGCGGTGACGCGTCTCAAGCGAAGCAGCTCGACCGCTTACTTCTTCGCCGGCTCGGCCGGCTTCGCATCCGCCGGCTTGGCAGCGTCGGCCGCCGGCTTGTCCATGCGCTCGATCTTGGCGGCCTCGCGCAGCTTGCCGACGTAATCGGCCTGGGCCTTGCGGGTCACGTAGGTCTCGATCTGGCTCTTGACCTGGTCGAACTCCGGCGGCTTGCGGTTGCGCTTTTCCTCGACCTTGATGATGTGCCAGCCGAACTGCGTCTTCACCGGGTCCGAGATCTTGCCCGGCTCCATGCTGAACGCGACGTTGGCGAACTCCGGCACCATCTGCTCCTTGGTGAAGAAGCCGAGATCGCCGCCGTCCGACGCGCCCGGATCCTTGGACTTCTTCTTCGCGAGTTCGGCGAAGTCGGCGCCCTTGGCGAGTTCGGCCTTCACCGCCTTGGCCTCGTCCTCGGTCTCGACCAGGATGTGGCGCGCATGAACCTCCTGCTCGCCGCCGATCTGCTTGGAGGCCTCCTCATAGACCTTCTTCATCGCGTCCGGCGTGGTCGCGGCCTTGCCCTCGCTGGCGAGCAGGCTGTCCATCAGCAGACGGTTGCGGGTGAAGGCGAGGCGCTTCTTGAAGTCCTCGCTGTCGGCGACCTTCTTGTCCTCGGCGGCCTTGGAGACGAGCTTCATGTCGATCAGGAACGACAGCACGTTCTCGTCCTTGGTCGCCGGGTCCATCTGGGCGAGGCTCGGCCCGAGCTCCTCCTCCGCGAGCGTGACGTCGCTCTTGCGGATTTCGGCGCCGTTCACCTTGGCCAGCACCGGGTTGGCATCGTCAGCGGCGCGCGCGGGGGCGACCAGCAGGGACAATGCGAGACTGCCGGCAAGAGCGGTGGCAAGGCCGAAGCGCAGGCCGGTTTTCGTAACCGGGAACGACGTGGTCATGGAAAATCCTTGGTTTGAAGAGGGGCTCGAGGGGCATTACCTCTGGGCGGCCGGGACACTCGCCCAATCGCGATGCCTTGGCAACGCGAAAAGTCTGTCAATTTCGTGAAATCGGCGACAGGTTCGCGGGCGAAGTCCCCGTGTCGGGCGCCGTTGACAACGTTCCCCCCCAGCCATATCTCTCCCCGATCGCTTCAAGGGCGATAGCGCTTATTTTGCTGCGTTTTTGGCCGTTGAACCCTGGTTTGCTCGTCTCCCACTCATCTGACGGCCGCCTCAAGGCGCCGACGTTCGAGCCTGGCGCGGGTGCTGCGGTGCATCACGCCGGGAACAGCAAACCCAAACCATGAGTTACGGCTGCTACGCAGACCCACAGAGGCAGGATTTCAGCAATGATCGGCGCGCTCGCCCGTAAGCTTTTCGGCTCATCCAACGACCGCCGCGTCAAGGGCTACCAGTCCCGGGTCAACGCGATCAACGCGCTGGAGCCGGAGCTTGCCAAGCTGACCGACGAGCAGCTCAAGGCGCGCACCGAGGAGTTCAAGAAGCAGCTCGCCGACGGCAAGACGCTCGACGACCTCCTGGTCCCGGCCTTTGCCACCGTCCGCGAGGCCTCCAAGCGCACCCTCGGGCAGCGCCATTTCGACGTCCAGCTGATCGGCGGCATGGTGCTGCACGAGGGCGACATCGCCGAGATGAAGACCGGCGAAGGCAAGACGCTGGTCGCGACGCTCGCTGTCTACCTCAACGCGCTCGCCGGCAAGGGCGTCCACGTCGTGACGGTGAACGATTACCTGGCCCGCCGCGACGCCGGCTGGATGAGCCAGATCTACGGCTTCCTCGGCCTGACCACGGGCGTGATCGTGCACGGCCTCGACGACGCCGAGCGCAAGGCCGCCTATGCCTGCGACATCACCTACGGCACCAACAACGAATACGGCTTCGACTATCTGCGCGACAACATGAAGTACCGGCTGGAGGAGATGGTCCAGCGCGGCCACTTCTTCGCCATCGTCGACGAGGTCGACTCGATCCTGATCGACGAGGCGCGCACGCCGCTGATCATCTCCGGCCCGCTCGACGACCGCTCGGATTTCTACAACACCATCGACACCTTCGTGCCGAAGCTCGACAAGACCGACTACGAGGTCGACGAGAAGCAGCGCACGGTCACGCTCACCGAAGCCGGCATGGAGAAGATCGAGACCCTGCTGCGCGATGCCGGCCAGCTCAAGGGCGAGTCGCTGTACGACGTCGAGAACGTCTCCGTCGTGCACCACATCAACCAGGCGCTGCGCGCCCACACGCTGTTCACCCGCGACAAGGACTACATCGTCCGCGACGGCGAGGTCGTCATCATCGACGAGTTCACCGGCCGCATGATGCCGGGCCGGCGCTATTCTGAAGGCCTGCACCAGGCGCTCGAGGCCAAGGAGCACCAGCCGGTGCAGCCCGAGAACCAGACGCTGGCCTCGATCACCTTCCAGAACTACTTCCGCATGTATGAGAAGCTCGCCGGCATGACCGGCACGGCCGCAACCGAGGCTGACGAGCTGTTCGACATCTACAAGCTCGAGGTGGTGGAGATCCCGACCAATTTGCCGGTCGCGCGTCTCGACGAGGACGACGAGGTCTACCGCACCCAGCAGGAGAAATACGCCGCGATCCTCGCCGAGATCGAGCGCGCCAATTCGCGCCTGCAGCCGGTGCTGGTCGGCACCGCGTCGATCGAGAAGTCCGAGGTGCTGGCCGCCTATCTGAAGCAGCACGGCTACAAGCAGATCGATTTCGGCAGCGAGCGCGCGCTCGACAAGCTCTATGCTGCCGCCCGCGCCGGCAAGCCTGCAAAGCTGTTCGCGGTGCTGAACGCGCGCTTCCACGAGCAGGAGGCCTACATCGTCGCCGAGGCCGGCGTGCCCGGCGCGATCACGATCGCGACCAACATGGCCGGCCGTGGTACCGACATCAAGCTCGGTGGCTCCTTGGAAATGCGCATCCAGCAGGAGACCACTGGGATCACCGACGAGGCCGAGAAGGCCGCCAAGATCGAGCAGATCAAGGCCGACATCGCCCGCTTCCGCGAGATCGTGCTGAAGGCCGAGGAGACCGTCGAGATCGAGCCGGCCAAGGGCTCGAAGCCCGCGAAGACCGTGACCAAGCCAGGCGGTCTCTACATCATCGGCTCCGAGCGCCACGAATCCCGCCGCATCGACAACCAGCTGCGCGGCCGCTCCGGCCGCCAGGGCGACCCCGGCCGCTCGAAGTTCTTCCTGTCGCTCGAAGATGATCTGATGCGCATCTTCGGGTCCGACCGGCTCGACAGCATGCTGACCCGCCTCGGCCTCAAGGAAGGCGAGGCCATCATCCATCCCTGGATCAACAAGGCGTTGGAGAAGGCGCAGCAGAAGGTCGAGGCGCGCAACTTCGACATCCGCAAGAACCTGCTCAAGTTCGACAACGTCCAGAACGACCAGCGCAAGGTGATCTTCGACCAGCGCGTCGAGCTGATGCAGGACGAGAGCGTGGTCGAGACCATCACCGACATGCGCCACGCCTTCATCGACGACCTCGTCAGCAAGCACGTGCCTGAGCATGCCTATGCCGAGCAGTGGGACGTGGTCGGCCTGAAGGACGAGCTGAAGCGCGTGCTCGACCTCGATCTGCCGGTGGAGGACTGGGCCAAGGAAGAGGGCATCGCCGACGAGGAGCTGCTCAAGCGCATCGAGACCCATGCCGACGAGCGCATGGCCGCCAAGGTCGCGCAATGGGGCCCCGACGTGATGCGCTACGTCGAGAAGACGATCCTGCTGCAGACGCTCGACCACCTCTGGCGCGAGCACCTCATCATGCTCGACCATCTGCGCCAGGTCATCGGCCTGCGCGGCTACGGCCAGCGCGATCCGTTGCAGGAGTACAAGTCGGAAGCCTTCACGCTGTTCGAGGCGATGATCGCTCACTTGCGCGAGGCGGTGACGGCGCAACTGATGCGCGTCGAGATCGTGCCGCCGGAAGAGCAGCAGCCGGTGCTGCCGCCGATGCAGGCGCATCACGCCGATCCCAACACCGGCGAGGACGAGATGGCCTTCGCCAACGTCTCCCTGGTGCCGTCGTCCGGCGCCGCCCCGGTCCCGGCCGAGGCGCGCAACCCGAACGATCCCACCACCTGGGGCAAGGTCGGCCGCAACGAGGACTGCCCCTGCGGCAGCGGCAAGAAGTACAAGCACTGCCACGGCCGATACGCGTAAGCGCGGGTCCGGTAGTCTCTCCATCGTCATTGCGAGCGTAAGCGAAGCAATCCAGAGTCCAGCCAACGACTCTGGATTGCTTCGCTGCGCTCGCAATGGCGCGGTTGATAGAGGTGCGCCCCAAAGACCACCGCTGTCGTCCCTGCGAACGCAGGGACCCATAGCCACAGGATGACATGAGGAGGCTGGCTGGTCGCTCCAGCTTGCCTCCTCACATCCGCTGGTGGTTACGGGTCCCCGCGTTCGCGGGGACGACACCATTTGCTTGGCGCGATCGCGGCACACCCTCCACGGATCATCTCCGAACGCATGACGATAGCGTTCGTTGGCTGAGATCTCGGCACACTCCGCTGTCGTCCCGGCGAATGCCGGGATCCAGAACCACCGGTCCCCATGGTGAGGCACGCTGATCGCTCCAGCATCTCGCCTCATTCCCGCTGGGACTAGGGGGCGGGAGGTCAGCGCCACATAGCGTCTGCGCGGCGCTGCACCTTCTTGTGGCCGTTCTGCGCCCAGCCCGACCTCCACTTTTGAATCCGCGCGACGGAACGTTGCAGTGCGCCGGCCTTGAGCTCACCAGAGCAGACGGCTGCGGTCAGCGCGCCGTTGATCTCGCGGCCGACATCGGATGTCTGGTCGTCTTCGCTCAACTTCGTGAACATGATGATGTCAGCGCCTGCCTTGACCGCGTCGACGGCGGCGGTGGCCGGCGGCTTGGCGTCGAGAATGGCCTTCATGGCGAGATCATCGGTCATGACCACGCCGTCATAGCCGAGCTCACGGCGCAGGAGCCGATCGATCGCATGCCCGCTGTTCTGGGTGGCGACGCCGCCCCACCGACGTTCATGAGCGAGATGTCCGACCATGATCGCGTCGGCCAGCCCCCGCCGCATCAGGCGGCTGTACGGCTTCAATTCCGCCGGTGACCAGGTCGTGGTGACGTCGGCGATGCCGGCGTGGCTGTCGGCGGTGGACGATCCATGACCCGGGAAATGCTTCAGCACCGTCAAAATGCCCTGCTTGCGGTGCGCCTGGATGAAGGCCGCCGCATAGCGCACGACGGTGTCGGGCTCGTTGCCATAGCTGCGTTGCCGCTGGCCGATGATCGGGTTCGCGGGATTGGTGTTGAGGTCGACCACCGGCGCGAGGTTCATGTTGATGTGCAGCGCTGCGAGCTTCGCCGCGAGCGCTGCATAAGACGTGCGCGCCGCCGCGACGGAGCCGCGGGCGATCTCCGCCGCCGAAGGCGTCGCAGCAAGGCCGATGTTGGGTCCGAGCCGCTCCACCGTGCCGCCTTCATCGTCGATGGCGATGAAGGGAGGGGCCGCGCATTTGCAGGACCGGATCCGATCGATCATCCCGACGAGATCATCTCGCGTTCCGACATTGCGGCCGAGAATGACGACCCCGCCGCTCAGCCCCTCCTCGAGATCGGACATGACCTGCTGAAATCCAGGATCCGACGTCCTGGTCCCAAAGAAGCCGGCCATGATCATCGGGCCGACGAGCCGAGACGTTGCCGCCGTGTCGCTGCAGCCTGCAGCGAGGCCGGCCTGGTCCGACAGCAGCAAGAATGCGAGGACCAGGGACAATCGGCTTAATCGTCGGAGCATGGCGGTCCCCGGAGGCCTGTTGGGCGACTGGCTCGTCTACACCGGTTCAGATCACGCCGCCGAAAGGGGCTCAGATCGCGGCCATGCTGTCGATGCGCGCCCCTTCCGGGATCGTCCGCGGCGCTGTGTTCAGCTGCTCGATCGCAAAGCCCGCGGCCTTCTTGTATCCCGCCATGAAGGCGTCGCGCTCGGCCGGCGGGATCACTTCGTCGATGTTCGTGAAGGTGCCGCCGCAGCGCTCGTCGACCAGATTGAGCAGGCCGAACGGGCCGGCGCCGCGGTTGCGCAGGATGACAGCCGAAATCGGGCCGCACAGTTTCTCGTCATAGGCGGCGAGCGCGGCCGGTGTCACGCCGTGCGCGAGCAGGCACGTGCCGAGCACGCGGGCATCGACGATCGCCTGGCTCGCGCCGTTCGAGCCGGTCGGATACATCGCATGCGCGGCGTCGCCCATCAGCGCGACCGGGCCGTCGACCCAGGTCGAGACCGGATCGCGGTCGATCATCGGGTTCTCATAGGCGCCGTCGGCACCGGCGATCAAAGCGGGGACGTCGAGCCAGTCATAGGTCCAGCCGGCGAAATGATGCGCGAACTCAGCTGTCGGCACCTGGCGGAACCAGCCGGTCTGCTTCCAGCCCTCGGTGTTGTCCATCGTCACCTCGGCGATCCAGTTGATCAGCGCCAGGCCGGTCTTGGGATCGGGATGCGAGATCGGATAGACGACGACGCGGTGGCGGTGGGTACCAAGACCGACGAAGGATGATCCCGTCCGCATCGGCTTCGCCCAGGTGACGCCGCGCCACATCACGGCGCCGCCCCAGTGGATCGGGGGTTGCGACGGATGCATCTGCGCGCGCACCGCCGAGTGGATGCCGTCGGCCCCGATCAGGAGCCGCCCGCGCTGCTCGGAGCGCGAGCCATCGGCATGCTCGATGCAGGCCGTCACCGTGCCGTCCGCGTTCTTCTCATAACCGCTCACGCGACTGCCGAGCCGCACAGTCTGTGCGCCTGCACGCTGCACCAGCCGGCTGTACAGCAGCATGTGCAGCTTGCCGCGATGCACGGCATATTGCGGCCAGTTGTAGCCGGCTCCAAGCCCGCGCGGCTCGGAATAGATGTCGTTGCCGTTGAGCCCGACCAGCGCCCATTCCTGCGCGGGCACGCCGACCTGGTCGAGATCATCAGGCCCGATGCCGAGGTCGTACAGCTCGCGCACCGCGTTGGGCTGCAGATTGATGCCGACGCCCAGCGGGCGCATCTCGCGCACGCTCTCATAGACCAGGCAGGGCACGCCGATCTGCTGCAGGGTCAGCGCCGTCGCGAGGCCGCCAATGCCGCCGCCGGCAATGATCACAGGAAGGTCGGTCATGGGCATGGTCCGTCGCGCGTGAACTCGGGGAACAAGATTCGAAGAAAGACCAAGGGGATGCGGACGCGGTATGCAGCGCGCGCGGATCGCCTCCCCTCGATCCACGACCGGCATTCGCTGCCGGTCTGATGGAAAAGGCCTAGTTCAGAAGGCCAGTGGAGACAAGAGGAATGGGCAATCCGCCGTCCCATGGTAGGCTGGTGCCATGCGACATCGATCTGTCTCCCTCTGCGTGGCGCTGCTGCTCGCGGGCCTCGGCAGTCCGGCTGTGGCCCTCGATATCGAGGCGCATCGCGGCGGCCGCGCGCTGTATCCGGAGAACACGCTGCAGGCCTTCACGGCCGCGCTGGCGCTTCGCGTCGACACGCTCGAGCTCGACGTTGGCGTCACCCGCGACGGCGTGCTGGTGGTCTCGCATGAGCGGCGGCTCAATCCCGATCTCGCCCGCGATGCTTCCGGCAACTACGTCGCGCCGCCCGGCCCGCTGCTGATCGATTTGCAGCTGTCCGAAGTGCAGTCCTACGATGTCGGCCAGATCCGGCCGGATAGCGACTATGCCAAGCAATTTCCGGAGCAAAAGGTGCTCACTGGCGAGTTCTTTCCGTCACCCCGAATTCCGACGTTGAAGCAGGTGATCGATCTCGTCAGGCGCTCCGGCAAAGACCAGGTGCGGCTCAACATCGAAACCAAGCTCGATCCCGCGTTCCCCAATGAAGCGCCGGACCCGGAGCGGTTCGTGAGCCTGCTGCTCGATCTGATCGCGGCCGAGCACTTCGCCGACCGGGTCATGATCCAGTCGTTCGACTGGCGCACCCTGCAACTCGTGCAGCAGCGCGCGCCACAGATTCCCACGGTCTATTTGTCCAGGGTCGGTGGCAAGACGCCGACGGTGTCGCTGACCGAGGCGACGCGCTGGACGGCCGGCTTCAACCCCGCCGATCATGGTGGCTCGCTGCCACGCGCGATCCACGCCGCTGGCGGCAAGGTGTGGTCACCCTATTTCACCGAGGTGACGCCTGAGCTGATCAGCGAGGCGCATGGGCTCGGGCTTCAGGTCGTGGTCTGGACCGTCAACAAGCCGGAAGACATGGCGCGGCTCATCGACATGAGCGTCGACGGCATCATCTCCGACCAGCCGGCCCTGCTGCGCTTCGTGGCCATGCAAAAAGGCGTGGTGAAGCTGGAGGGTATGCTGAAGCTGCACCCCAAACAGACCGCCCCGTCGAAATGATGTTGGTCAATGATCTTGCAGCCCATCCAACCCAAATTTCGACATCAGACGCGCGAGATGACACCGGACGCCCGGAGCTTGGGGTGCCACGCTCTGCCACGAAGCGCTCATGGCTCGTGTGTGCTCACCCCATCACCACCTCATGCCGGATCACGAACGGCGCCAGCAGCGTGTGCACCTCGTTTGCGATCGCCTCGCGTTGCTCCGCGGGCACATTCCGCAAGGTCACCGTGGCGAGGCTGCCGTGGCTGCCATGGGCGTCGACCTTGACGCTGCAGTCGATGCCGCGGTCGGTGAGTTGCGACAGCACCTTGGTGAACACGCGCGTCGCGGCGTCCCAGCGCAGCTGCGGCTTGAACACCTTGCCGACGCCGGTCACCGGCATGGGATCGATCGGGATGATCTGCACCGGCACCGCGGCGCGCTCCGGCGTGCGCGCGCGCACCCAGTCCTCCAGCTCGCCCGGCTGCACGGAGGCGCCCGGCTTGAGCTGGACGTAGCCGATCGGCAGCTCGCCGGCGTAGGCGTCGGGCTGGCCGACCACGGCCGCGAAGCCGACGGCCGGATGCTGGAACAGGATCTCCTCGATCGGCGCCGGGTCGATGTTGTGGCCGCCGCGGATGACGAGGTCCTTGGCGCGGCCGGTGATCCAGAGAAAGCCGTCGGCATCGAGCCGGCCGAGATCCCCCGAGTTCACCCAATGGCCGTCGATAAACGCGCCCTTGTTGTGGGCATCGTCGAGATAGCCGGAGAACACGCCTGGCCCGGCCATGATGACGACCCCGATCTCGTCCGCCGCGCAGTCGCGCTCATAGCGGCCGTCGCCGTCGAGCTTGACGATGCGCACCTTGGCGTAGGGCAGGGGCAGGCCGACCGAGCCGAGCCGGATCGGCTGGTCGGGATAGGCCATGGTGTGCACGCTCGCCGTCTCGGTCATGCCGTAGACTTCGAGCACGGGCAGCTTGAGCTTGTCCTGGATGGCCTGGCCCACCGCAACCGGGATGGCCGAGCCGCCGCCGGCGGCATAGCGCAGGCAGGAGATGTCGGCGTTGCCCTGGGGCACCGCCAGCGTCGCAGCCAGCACCGTCGGCACGCTGGACAGCGTCTGCGGCTTGAACCGCTCCACCAGACCCCAGATGTTGCGCACCGCATTCGGATTGCGCCAGCCGGCACCCGACAGCACCACGAGGCTGCCGCCGGCGGAGAGCGTCTGCAGCGCCTGCGTCAGCGAGCCGCCGACGTGAAACAGCGGCATGCCGAACAGCAGCGTCGCCCCGGGCTTCGCCTTCAGCAGCAGGTTGACGCCCCAGGCCTGGTAGACCTGATTGCCGTGGCTGTGCCGCACCAGCTTCGGCGTCCCGGTGGTGCCGCCGGTGTGGAAATAGGCCGCGGTGTCGCTGGCCTTGATGTGCCGGCCGCTGACGAGGTGATCGCCCGGCTGCGGCTTGATCAGGTCGTTGAAGGCATGAATGCCGTTGGCCGGATCGCCGCCACCGCCATAGACCTGCACGATCGCCTTGAGGTGCTTGAGGCCGCCGCGCACCTTTTCGACCTTCTGCCAGATGTCGGTGCCGGGCAGGGGGCCGAGTGCCACCAGCACCTTGGTCTTGGCGGCATCGAGGATCTCGGCGATCTGGTGCGGCTCCAGCAGCGGATTGACGGGATTGGCGATGCCCGCGGCCTCGGCGCCGAACAGCGTGATGAACGCCTCCGGCACCAGCGGCAGCATGAAGCTGACGACGTCGTCGGGGCCGACGCCGAGCGCATGAAACATGTTGGCCGCCTGCGTGACCCTGGCGATGAAGTCGCGATAAGTGATGGTCACAGGCGTATCGCCTGGGTCGGCATTCTGCAGAAACTGGATCGCCGGCGTATCCGGGTTGGCCGAGGCTCCGCACTTCAACGCCTCATACGTGCTCTGCGCGGCAATGCGTTCGCCGTACGGCACTTTCTCGAAGGCGCGAATGTCAGCCGTGCTGGCAAATGTCGGATAATCGCTGCCGATGGCGCGATCGAGCAGATGAATGCCCGTCATGGCGTGTCCTCCCTGTGTCGTGTCCTCGTCCGGCCAATGCGGCCGGTGATCGCGCGCGGGCTCTGCGGCCCGTTCGTCGCGATCGCGAGCGGACAGGATGCGGGAGGATTCGTCTTGCGTCTATCCCGGCGTTGCCGGACCAGCCGACCGATTTGCCGCAGGCGAGGGGCGAGGCGCGGTCAAGTCGTCATGATGCGGCGCGAAGACCGCTCCGATCTCCGCGTCATTGCGAGCGCAGCGAAGCAATCCAGGGTGGTGGGCGGGACTCTGGATTGCTTCGCGGAGCCTGTCATCGGGCCGCGCTTCGCGCGCACCCGTTGGCTCGCAATGACGGAGGATAGCGTTCGGCCCTGATCGTCTGCTGCGCCGTAGCGCCGCGCGCCTCAGCTCGCCGCGTCGATCAGGTTTTCCAGCAGCCGCTTCAGCTCACCCGTCGCCTTGTCGCCGTAGTTCTCCAGAATGTGCGCCTCCTGGCTGGCCGCCAGCGAGTTCAGCCGCTTGCACAGCGCCTTGCCGCGGTCGCTGATGAACATCAGCACCTTGCGGCGGTCGTGTGCGTCCTGGCGGCGGTAGACCAGGGAATCCGACACCATGCGGTCGATCATCTTGGTCAGGGTCGGATGGTTCAGCAGCACGGCCTCGGCGAGATCGCCCATCGAATGCCCCTCGCCGTCCGACAGCACCTTGAGAATGCGCCATTGCTCGACGGGCACGCCTTCCGTGCTCAGGCGCGATTCCAGCTGCCGGTTGATCTCCCGGTTGGCCTGCGCGAGCAGATAGGCGAGATGTTCGGTGAGAGGTGTATTTGGATTTGGCGGTTTGGCCACGGTAAACTTCGCTCAGGGGTCCCGAATTGAATGAATGTCCGGCAGTTGATGCCCGATCTATATGCATCCCAATTCTTGAACATTCAACATTTTCGAATAGGATATTTGCCGAACGTGTGCTGATTTTGACGGCGTATGACCGCCGGCCCACACTGGACCGACCAGAGTGGGCCAACCTCGGTTGCGGGCCAAGGAGTGGGTGTGCTCTCGACAGGATCTGTCACGGCCGGGCGCTTCAGCCTGCCGCCATCCCTGCTGTTCAGGAGCCCGCCCCAGCGGAGCGGCCTGCCGTCTCCGGTCCCCTTCGATCCTGATCGCTTCGCGCGGCGCGGCCGCCACGACAAGCTGCGCATCGGCAATTTCATCACCTTCTCGGGCTCGCCCGGCATCTGGGGGCCGGCGGCGACCAACAGCGCGCTGCTCGCGGTGTCCGAGATCAACCGGCGCGGCGGCATTCTCGGCCGCGAGATCGAGTTGTCGTTCTACGATTCCGGCGGTCCGGTGGATGAGGTGGTGGCGCGCGCCAGGGACGCGTTCGATTTTGACGGCATCGACGTCGTGATGGGCTCGCATATCAGCGCGGTGAGGCTGGCGCTGCGCCGGCTGACACGCGGCCGCATTCCCTATGTCTACACACCGGTCTACGAGGGCGGCGAGCGCACGCCCGGCGTGATGGCGATCGGGGAGACGCCGCACAGCCAGACCCGCCCAGCGATTCATTGGCTCGCGGAGAACAAGGGCGCCAAGCGCTGGTACCTGATCGGCAGCGACTATGTCTGGCCGTGGCAGTCGCATCTTCAGACCAAGACGTACATCACCGAGGCCGGCGGCCAGGTCGTCGGCGAGGAGTTCGTTCCCGTCGGCGAGAACGATCACGAGGCGCATCTGGCGCGCATCCGCGCCGCCAAGCCCGACGTCGTGCTGGTCTCGCTGATCGGCACCGACAGCATCACCTTCAACCGCGCGTTCGGCGAGTCCGGCCTCGCCGCGTCGACCTTGCGGCTCGCTGGCGCAGTCGACGAGACCGTGCTGCTCGGCATCGGTGCCGACAACACCGAAAATCTGTATTCCGCCTCCGGCTATTTCAACTGCCTCGGCTCCCGGGCCAATGACGAGTTCATGACCCGCTACACCGCGATGTTCGGCGCCCACGCGCCGCCGGTCGGCTCGGTCGGCCAGTCGAACTACGAAGGCCTCCGCTTCCTCAAATCCGCCGCCGAGCGCGCCGGCTCGCTGGCGCTGCGCCCGCTCGCCGCCGCCGGCCGCAACATCGTCTATTCCGGCGCCCGCGGCGACGTCGCCATCCGCCAGGGCCGCGCCGGCATGGCCATGCACCTCGCCGCCGCCGACGGGCTGGATTTCAGGATCATTCGAACGTTCTGAGCCGCTCTGCGCGAGCGCTTGGCGAGACGTTCCGCTGCCACCCTCCCCTGGAGGGGGAGGGTCGCCTGACGTGGCGCGAAGCGGCACGGGAGGCGGGGTGGGGTGATCTTTCCTCTGGCTCCGGCGCGCGTGGAGACATCACCCCACCCCGCTCGCCCGCTGCGCGTGCGATCGACCCTCCCCCTCCAGGGGAGGGTGGCCCCTGCCTTCACGCCGCTGCGGCGCTCTTGGCTGGCTTTTCCGCCACAACCGTCTGCGCGACCGCGACATCGCGAATCATCCGGCTGATGGCCTCGTGCGGCATCGGCTTGCCGAACAAAAATCCCTGTACGCTCGTGCAGCCTTCCTCGCGCAGGAAAGCGAGGTGCTGCTCGGTCTCGACGCCCTCGGCCAGAACGGGAATGTTGAGGCTGCGCCCGAGCAGCAAGGTCGCCTTGACGATCGCCGCCGCATGCACGCTGGTCTCGACCGATTGGATGAAGCTCTTGTCGACCTTGATCTTGTCGAACGGAAACACCTGCAGGGTCGACAGCGACGAATAGCCGGTGCCGAAATCGTCCATCGCCACGGTGACGCCGATCGCCTTCAGGGCCTGCATCACCTGTAGCGCGTGCTGGCGGTCGGCGATGATGCCGGTCTCCGTCAGCTCGATCTCGAGGCGTTCCGGCGCCAGCCTTGTCTCCCGCAGCACCTCGGCGACGCGCTTCGGCAAGTCGTGGTTGAGCTGCATCGGCGCGACATTGACAGCCACCTTGAACGGCTGGCTCCAGCCCGCCGCAGTGGCGCAGGCGGTGCGCAGCACCCAGTCGCCGATATCGACGATCAGCCCCGTCTGTTCGGCCATCGGAATGAAATCGTTCGGCGGCACGCGGCCCTTCACCGGATGATTCCAGCGCAGCAGCGCCTCGAAGCCAATGATCTCGCCGCTCTGCGTGTCGTTCTGCACCTGGTAGTGCAGCTCGAACTCGTTGCGCACCAGCGCGCGCTTCAGGTCGATGGCAAGCTCGGCGCGGCGCCGGCTGGCCTCGTCCATCGATGGCTCGTAGGTGCAGATCTTGCCCTGACCGAGGCTCTTGGCGCGATACATCGCGAGATCGGCGCGGGTGAGCAATTCGTCAGCCGTGAGCCCGTGCTCGGGATGGAGCGCAATGCCGATGCTGCAGCCCACCGACAGGCTGCGCTCCTCCCAATCGACCGGCGCGAGCACCTGCGCGCGCACGCGCTCGGCGAATTTCATCGCCTCGTTGCGGGCGAAGATTTCGCTCTTGATGGCGACGAACTCGTCGCCGCCGATGCGGGCGAGGTACTCGCCGGCCTGCAAGGTCGCCGCGAGACGCTCGGCCACCGTCTTCAGCACTGCGTCGCCTGCGGCGTGGCCGTGCGCATCGTTGATATCCTTGAAGCGGTCGAGATCGATCGCGAGCACGACCAGATGGGCGGTCTCGTCCCCCTCGCTCAGCATCGGCGCCAGCCGCTGGCCGAGTCCATTGCGGTTCGGCAAGCCAGTCAGTGGGTCCTGCAGCGCCAGCTGCCGATAGCCTTCCACCGCCTCCTGCGCCGCCTGCATGTCGATCATGTAGGCCGAGGCCGCCATCGCCATGATCAGGCCGATGCCGGTGACGATGCTGATCAGCATCACGCTGTCGGGCAGCGCCTGCGCCGGCGCATCGATTCCGGCCATCGGCGCCAGAGTGAGCGCCGCCATGCCCGTGAAATGCAGGCTCAGGATCGCGAGCACCATCGCCAGCGAGCCGCCATATTTGCAGAAGCGCGTGACCGGGCGCGCGATCCGGTTGGCGGCCACGGCGCCAAAACCCATCGCGAGCACGAGCGAGAGCCAGATCGCCGGCGCGTGCCAGGTCCTGATGCCATCGAGATTGAGCGCGCTCATGCCGGTGTAATGCATCGCGGCGATGCCGAAGCCGAACACCGCGCCGCCGATCTCGATCAGCGGGCCGCGCTGGGTGCGGGTGGTGACGAAGAAGCCGAGCCAGGAGAACACGACGGCGAGACCGAGCGAGGCGAAGGTGAGGCCGGCCTCGAACGAGCGGCTGCCGGGCGAGTCATAGCCGAGGATCGCGGCGAAATGCGTCGTCCACACCGTGCCTCCGGCGACGAGGCCGGCGAGAAACAGCAGATGAAAGCGGCGCAGCCCCGTGTTGCGGCGGACACGGGCGAGCAGGCGCATCGAGAGAATGGAACCGAGCACGCAGACCAGCAGCGCGGCGGCGACATAACGCAGGTCGTGATCGGCGGGCAGGCAGGACAGGATCGTCAACATCGGCAATGAACCCTCACGCGGGCCAGCTACGCTCGCAATGCGCCCGCGGTTTGGCACACCGGAAATCGCAGTTAGCAAAGCGTCAATGCGGGCAGAAGATCTGTGCCCGCGCCTACTCATGCACGAGGTCTGGAAGCCAGTGTTTAAAGCCGACGGCGCGGCCCCGCTTTTCCCAGAGGGAACCCGGGACATCGTGACGAAATCACCAACGCGCCGCCTCACTCTGCGCGCAGCTGGAACCCGAACTACTTGCTCGCCACATTGCCGGGCAGCGCATAGGCGCGGACGTAGTCACCGAGCTTGGTGCCGAACGAGCCATGGCCGCCGTCGACGGTGACGATGTATTGCCGGCCGCCGACTTCGTAGCTCATCGGCGTTGACTGGCCGCCGGCCGGCAGCCGATCCTGCCACAGCAGCCGGCCGTCCTTGACGTCGAAGGCGCGGATGTAGTCGTCCATCGTGCCCGAGAGAAACGCGACACCGCCCGCCGTCACCATCGGACCGCCGAGCATGGGAACGCCCAGCTTGAACGGCAGCGGCAGTGGCGCCTGATCGCGGATGGTGCCGACGCGGTGCTGCCAGACGATCTGGTTGGTCTTGAGGTCGATGGCGGCGAGGCTTCCCCACGGCGGCGCCATGCAGGGGATGCCGAGCGGCGACAGGAAGATGCCGAGGTCGACGCCATAGGGCGTGCCGTACATCGGCTGCACGCCGAGCTCGGTGCCCGGCGGATGCGCGGAATTCGGCGCGGCCGGATTGTCCTTGCCGCGCGGCACCAGCCGCGACACGAACGGGATCGACTGCGGATTGGCGATCGCGATCTTGCGCACGGGATCGATGGCGATGCCGCCCCATTCGAACATGCCGAAATCACCGGGATAGACCAGCGTGCCCTGCTCGGACGGCGGCGTGAACGGCCCCTCGTAGCGCAGCCGCTTGAACTTGATGCGGCAGGCCAGCTGATCGAACATCGTCGCGCCCCACATCTGCGCGCCGGACAAGTCCTTGCGCGGACGGAAGCTCAGCTCCGAGAACGGCTGCGTCGGCGACAGATGATCGCCGGGCGCGGCACCCTGCGGCACCGGCTTCTCCGGCGCGGGGACCAGCAGATGCCCGTCGCGGCGGTCGAGCACGAAGATGTTGCCGGTCTTGGCCGGCACGTAGATCGCGGGCACCACGCCGTCCTTGCCGGGCATGTCGACGAGGCTCGGCTGCGACGGCATGTCCATGTCCCAGAGATCGTGATGCACGTTCTGGAACGACCAGCGCAACTTGCCGGTGGCGATGTCGAGCGCGACCAGCGCGGAATCATAGCGCTCATTGTCGGCCGAGCGGTTGCCGCCCCAGATGTCCGGCGAGCTCGAGCCGAGCGGGATGTAGACGAGGCCGAGCGCCTCGTCGGCCGCGCCGACGCTCCAGCCGTTCGGCGAGCCGGGCGTGAAATGATGCGTCGCCGACGGCATCTCGTTGGGATCGGGATTGCCGGGATCGAACGCCCACAGCAGCTTGCCACTGTAGACATCGAAGCCGCGGATCGCGCCCGACGGCACCTTGTTGGAGTAGTTGTCGATCACGGCGCCTGCCATGATGACGACCTTGTCGGTGACGACAGGCGGCGAGGTTCCCTCGTAGAAGCCGACCGTGGTGATCTCGTTGCCGGCCTTGAGGTCGATCTGGCCGTGGTCGCCAAAACCCTCGCACGGCTTGCCGCTGTCGGCGTCGAGCGCGAACAGCCTGCCGTCATCGGTCGGCAGGAAGATACGCTTGGCGCATTCGCCGGGTGCCGCACCGCCCGACACATCGACAGCACCAGGCTTGGTTTCGTGATAGGCGACGCCGCGGCAGGTCATGTGCTGGAAATTCTTGTGGTGCTCGATCTTCGGGTCGAATTTCCAGCGCAGCTTGCCGGTCGCGGCGTCCAGCGCGAATACGATCTGGTGCGGCGAGCAGGTGTAGAGCAGATCGCCGATCTTCAGCGGCGTCACCTCGTTGGTGAATTCATCGGGATCGTCGGGTCCCTTGTGGTCGCCGGTCTGGAATTCCCAGGCGAGCTGAAGGGTCTTCACATTGTCGGGCGTGATCTGCTTCAGGCTGGAAAAGCGCGTGCCGAAATTGCTGGCGCCATAGGCGGTCCAGTCGGCCTGCGCTTCCGCCGGCGCGGTATCGGTGCCTGCAGTCGCAGCTGCCGTCTGCGGCAGCGCGCCATTGACGCCGAAGCGGTCACCGCGGAGCGAGGCGCCGAGCACGACGACGGCGACCGCGAGCACGGCAATGAGTCCCCAGCGCGCCGAGCGCATGTCGCCGACCAGATGCGCCGTGATGAACGGCAGCAGCAGCCAGACTCCGAGCGGCGCCAGCACGTCGCCGCGCGGCGCCAGCGACCAGAAGTCCAGCCCGACCTCCCAGATCGCCCAGATCATCGTGCCTAGCAGCAGCGCCGCATACAGCCACAACGCCGCGGCGCGCCGTTGCCACAGCAGCCACGCCGTGCCGAGCAGCGCCGCGCCGGCAATCACGTAGTACAGCGAGCCGCCGATCGCGGCGAGCCAGATGCCGCCGCCCAGCAGTGCCAAGCCCATGAGTCCGACGATGATAAAGGTAAAAGTCAGCAGCGGCGCGCGCTGCAGCTCGCGGGCGGCGGCCATGCGCGGCTCCAGGCTGATGAGAACGAAGCGCGGCAGGGCGCCGCAGTCGCGTCATGAACGGCGGGGCGGGACGGAAGTTCCTTGTTGCCGATGCCGGCGGATCGCGCGCTCGTCGCCATCCTTCGAGACGACCGCCTCCGGCGGTCTCCTCAGGATGAGGTCTGAACGCGTGGCGAGATTTTGCGGTGTGCAAAGCCGCCGGCTTTTGACCCTCTCCATGAACACGCCTCTCGGTGTGTCGATGGTCCAGTGTGCAGTGCCGCCCCGGCTGTTGAACCGCTTGGTGAGGAGCGGCGCGCCCTTCGGTGCGCGATTGCGAAAGTGCAAGCCCGCGGCGCGTCTCGACCATGAGGCCCCGGACGTCCGGCGACGGTGTCTTTGGCCGGACTGCCGCCGTCTCCCACCACACGCGCTTTTGTCACCCCCCGGGCCGGAACGGGTTGCCGCTCCATGACGGAATTATTACGATCTGACGTCAGTCACATGAAAATTGGAGTGCCGGATGCGTGCGCAGTCGCGAGCCCTGTCGAACCCGGTCGCCCTGTGGTGGGCGATGCTGACGCTCGTCAGCCTCGCCAACATCGTGTTCTGGTTCATCCTGTATCGCGAACTCAACGGCGGTGTCGCGGTCAGCCCGTCGTCCGACACCAGCGCGATGCTGGCGCTGTCGGCGGCCTATGTGTTCGGCTGCGCCTTCCGTTCGGTGCTGCCGCGCGCCGACGTGCAGCGCATCTGCCTGGTGGATAGCTGGCTGTCGAGCGTGTTCGTCGGCCGCACCGTGGCCACCATCGCCGAGATCGCCTTCGCGGCGCAGTGGGCGATCATCCTGGCGCAGCTCGGCGCCATCGCCGACGCCGAGACCGCGATCAATATGGCCCGCGTCATCGTGCCGATCATCGTCGTCGCCGAGATCTGCTCCTGGTATGCGGTGGTCACCAAGAACTTCCTCTACAACGCGATCGAGAACTCGCTGTGGGCGGTGGCCTTCCTGTTCGTCGGCATCGGGCTCGGCCGGCTGCTGCCGGAGTTCGACGGCCTGGTGCGAGGACTCCTGATCGCCGGCCTCATCGGCATCGCCTGCTATCTCGCCTTCCTCGTCGTCGTCGACGTGCCGATGTACGTGAAGCGCTGGCGCATCGAGCGCGCGGCCGGCAAGCCGCTGCTGCATCCGCTGGTCGGCCTGCGCGACTCCGCCACGCAGTGGACCGTCACCCACGAGTTTGAGCACTGGAAGGAAGAGATCGCCTGGATGTCGCTGTATTTCAGCGCTGCGGTCTGGGGCTCGCTGGCGCTGTGCGCGCTGTCGGCCATGAACGACCATGGGCCGCAGGCCCGCGCGCAGACCGTGGCGCCGTCCGCCATCGTGCAGTCGGCCACGCCGCGCTGAGCGCCGGCGCCGCCGGGAGCATGTTGAAGAACAACCCGCGGTGACGCGCACCGCGGGTCGTTGCGCCGGTCGGCTCAGCCATGCATCGCGAAGTGATGCGAATCGTCCATCTGAACGACATGGCTGTAGTCGACATGCGGGGCGTCGTGCGCGCCACCGGCGTGGCCGATGTCGAAGTTCGGCGGAACGATGCCGGTGTTGCCGCCGTGGCCGTGGTCGCCGAAATTGTCGACGATGATCGGGCCGTGCGACGAGCCTTCGCCATGCAGCGGGCCGGCGACGCCGAGGCCGGAGGCTTCGCCGCTCGGGCTGTTGCCGGACTGCTGGATCGCCGAGGCGATCGAGTCCCAGAAGCCGCCATGGCTGCCGCCATCTCCCGCATTCGCGATCGCGAGGCCGTCGCCGCGCAGGCCGTCCTGCGCCAGCTTGAAGATGTCGCCGATCGCAGCGCCGAGATCGCCATGGCTGAGGTCGTTGACCAGCGCGCCCAGATCCTGGCCGATCGCTGCGATCTGATGACCGACCGAATGGGCCATGTCGCCCGCGGTCTCGGCCAGGCCGCCGACGCCTTCGCCGACGAAGTGCCCGACGCCGTCGACCACGGCCGTGCCGACCGCACCGGCGCCATGCGCGATGCCGGAGATCGCCTCGCCGATCGGCCCGCCGATGATGTGCCCCGCGGCCGAGGCCGCATCGGTGGCAACGCCGATGGCCCCGTCGGCCACCGCCACGCCGGCCTCAATGCCGCCCTTCACGACCGCGCCCGCGGCGTCCAGCGCCTGCTCGCCGACATCGGCAGCGGTACCGACGATCGTGCCGGCCATGTCGAACGCGCCCTGGCCGATCGCGCCGGCGGCCTCGACGCCGGCCTCGCCGACGCCGACCGCGGTGTGCACGGCATCGCCGACGACATTGATCGCGCCATGCGCCACGTCGCCCGCCACCTGCAGCCCGCCATCGACGATATGGCCGCCGATATGCTGCACATCGTTGATGACGCCGTTGAGGTCGCCATGGACGAGATGGCCGAGGCCCGACGCGACGTCGCCGACGACGTTGATGCCGGTGTGAACGATGTCGCCGCCGACATGCGCCACGGTCGATGCGACATCCTCGACGGTGTGCAGCACGCCGCCGCCGATCGCCTCGACGCCATGGGCGGCCGCGCTGAGCACGCCGCCGACGGTGTGAATGGCCTCGCCGCCGAGCGCGCCCAACCCGTGCACGACGCTGCCCACCGCATGCGCCGCATCGCCGGCCACGTCCTCCACGGTGTGGACCACGGCCGAGGCCGCGCCGCCCACCGCATGGGCCACATCGCTGGCCGCGTCCTTCACGTCGTCCACGACCGAGCCGACGGCGTCGCTCACATCATCCCAGAAACCCATTGTCCTTCTCCTCGGTTGCGCCACCTCACCTCGGGTGACGCCGCCGTTGTCGCAGATCCCCGCCGCACGCTCCGTGCGCGGCATCACGCAGACATCGGGCGCGTCGATCGCGCGGCCCGGCGGTCCGGCCCCGATGGCTCGTCGGGCGACTCGGGGTGGGATCGCGGCGTCATGCGCGTCGCTCGGTGTCGCGGAACGATGCCGGGCGATGTTGCGGAAAATCGAAATTCATCTAGTCTTTCAGGCTGATTTGGCCTGTCCAGTCCCGCGGCCAAAAATATTCCGCTTCGCCTTTTCGGAAAACCATGATCTTATTCCCCTCGTCCCGCCTCAT
>NZ_CAFI01000059.1 GCF_000239775.1 Bradyrhizobium sp. ORS 375 | reverse complement strand
TTCTCTGCAGGCGGGCCATGGGTGCGGCCAGCGCCCGGCATTCCCCGCGCCCTCTCTTTTGCGAGGGCGGACCCAACGGCATGACTCGGACGCCATTGCGCCGCGGGATCACGGCGTCACGCCTCGCGCAACGGCTATCGCGCCGGAACGAACCGGAAACAGATCCAAATTTGGGAAGAGAAGGATGGTGCGCTCGGAGGGACTCGAACCCCCACGGTGTTACCCACTGCCACCTCAAGGCAGCGCGTCTACCAATTCCGCCACGAGCGCGAAGGAGAAGCCGGAGCCTGGAAACGGGCGGCACCGGATCAGTGGCGCCCGTGTATCAAATCGATGTCGGGGGGACAAGGCCCGCCCTGCCCCAAAATACCGGATTGTGGATGGTTTTCGCAGCCGCCCCGGACGCTACCGCGTGGTCGGCGTCGGCGAGCGCGGCAGCATTTGCTTGACCTCGACCGCAATGCGGTTGCGGTCGACCAGCACCACGCCATTGGCGATCGGCAAATTGTTGGCCAGCACCTTGACGTCGTCGGCCTCGGTGGCGTCCAGCTCGATGATGGCGCCGCGGGACAGCCGCAGAACCTGGTGGATGGGCATGGAGCAGGTGCCGAGAACGACCATCAGGTCGACGGTCACTTTATCGAGGGTTGACACTGCGAGAACACCGAAGTCACTGGATTCCGTTACCCGAGACATCACCATGTTGTGGTTAGCCAATGGTTAACAGCCGCGAAACGCTCGATCTCTCCACCTTCGCCGGCCCGCCCGGCAACGCGGCGGCGTGGCGAAACTCCGATGCGTTGGTCGATTATGCCGAGGCGACCGCGGCCATGGAGGCCCGGGCGGCCGCGATCGCCGCCGGCGAGGCCGAGGAGCTGGTCTGGCTGCTGGAGCATCCGCCGGTCTACACCTCCGGCACCTCGGGCAAGCCGGAGGATCTGCGCGACCCGCGTTTCCCCTTCATCGCCACGGGGCGCGGCGGCCAGGTCACCTATCACGGCCCCGGCCAGCGCGTGGCCTATGTCATGCTCGACCTGAAGCGGCGCCGGCCGGATGTGCGCGCCTATGTCGCGGCGCTCGAGGAGACCATCATCCGCACGCTCGACGCGTTCAACGTGCGCGGCGAGCGGCGCGAGGACCGGGTCGGCGTGTGGGTCAGGCGGCCCGACAAGGGCGACGGCTTCGAGGACAAGATCGCTGCGATCGGCGTGCGGCTGAAGCGCTGGGTGACGTTTCACGGCATCGCCATCAATGTCGAGCCGGAGCTAGCGCACTTCCAGGCCATCGTGCCCTGCGGCGTCACTGATCCGCGCTATGGCGTCACCAGCCTGGTCGATCTCGGCCTGCCGGTGACCATGGCCGATGTCGACGTGGCGCTCCGGCAGGCGTTCGAGAGCGTGTTCGGCGCGACCCATGCGTCCCTGCCGGAGACCGCGTGAGCTCAGGCGGCGCCGCGCTCGAGCGGCACGTTGAGCCTGGCGGCGATGTAACGTCGCTCCTGGCTCAGGCCGCCGAAGCCATAGGCATCCGCCTTGACCTCGTCGACGTGGAGATAGGTCTCGTGATGCAGCGGCCCGATCAGATCGGCCATCGCAGCGAACACAGCGGCGAGATAGGCCGCCTTCTCGTCTTTGGTGTTGGTACCTTCGGTGACATGGATGTCGATCCAGTAGCTGGCGAGCCCCTGCTCGACGAGCGAGGCGCCGCCGGTGAACCAGTCGGCCGGATCGGCTTCGGAGACGACGACGGCGGTGACCTTGGGATCCTTGCCAAGGATTCGCGCCGTCAGCGCGGTGATGGCCTCGGCGATATCCTTCCTCAGCGACGGCGAACGGCGCTGGCTGGCGTAGGTGACGGTGATGAGGGGCATGGTGTTCGTCCTGTAAGGCGGCGACGCCGCGTGCACCTACACCTAGCCCTTCCCGCACCATTTCTGTACGCTATTGCTGATGATATCAATGATAAGCATTTTGAATGTTGAGACATGACCCCGACCCTCGACATATCGGCCGTTCGCGCCTTCCTGCTGGTCTGCGATCTCCAGAGCTTCACGCGGTCGGCCGAAGCGCTCGGCACGACGCAGGCCGCGGTCAGCCTGAAGCTGCAGCGGCTGGAAGCCGCATTGGCAAAGCGCCTGCTGGAACGTTCGCCGCGCGCCGTGCGGTTGACCGCGGAGGGTGCGGCCTTCGTCGAGAACGCCCGCGCGCTGGTCGCCGCGCACGATCTCGCGCTGAGAGGAGCGCCGCGCACCCGGCCGCTGCTGTCGCTCGGCATCAGCGATCATGTCGCCGGGCCCGAGCTGGTGCCGATGCTGCAGCAATTCCAGGCCATCGCGGCCGAGCTGACCCTGTCGGTCGGCATCGGCTTCTCGCGCGACCTGCTGGATCGCTATGATGCCGGCGCGCTCGATGCGGTCATCATCCGGCAGGAGGCGTCACGCCGCGGCGGCGAGCCCCTGGTCGAGGACGAATTCGGCTGGTTCGCAAGCCCGCGGTTTCACGCCCCTGCAGGCGGCCCCTTGCCGCTCGCAACGCTGGCCGCGCCGTGCGGCGTGCGCGCCATCGCGGTCCGCGCCCTCGACAAGGCCAAGCAGCCCTTTGTCGAGACATTCGTCGGCGGCGGCGTCGCAGCCGTCGTCGCCGCCGCGCAGGCCGGACTGGCCGTCGCGCCGTTGGCGCGGCGGATTGCCTCGGGCGGCCTGCGCGACATCGGGCCGGCGTTCGGCCTGCCCAGGCTCGGGCGGTCGAAGGTCATCCTGCATGCGAAGGTCGGCGACGCCGACAAGCGCGTCGCGTTGCGCACGCTGGCCGCGGCCTTTCGAAGCGCAGCGACGTCGAAGTAATTGACGGCAACCGGGCGTGATGTAGCATAGGTTAATTCCCGGAGCTCAGGAGTCGCGGCTTGAACCGTCTCTTGACCGCAGCTGACCTCGTCAGCACTGCTGCAAAGCCGAGCCCGGCCGTGACGGGCGACATCGGCCCTGAGCCGTTGCACCGTCACGCTCTGATCAGAACCTCCAGTGCCGAAGTGCTGCGCGATCTCGCCAGCCGCAAGCTCGGCGCCGAGCGCATCGATTTCAGGAACGCGGAGCGCTTCGAGGCGGTCGTCAATCTGATCGAGCTGCAGACCATCGGCCTCGCCTACGGCACGACGACCTGCGACATGGTCTCCGATCACCGCCCGGCGGACTTCATGCGGGTGCAGATCGCCATGAGGGGGCGCGCCGTGAGCTGCGCCCGAGGCGAGGCGACCGACGTCAATGAGCACCAGTTCGCGGTCGCGCCGGCGGGCATGCCCTGGCAGATGGCCTGTCAGGGCGGACACCGCCGGGTGACGCTGCGGCTCGATCCGCAGGCACTGCGGCAGCGGCTGACGGCGCTGGTCGGCGTACAGCCGCGCACCGACTATGCGATCGACCCGGCCATCCCGGCCGCCGATCCCCAGGCCCGCAGCCTGCTGCGGCTGCTCGATTTCCTCATGACCCAGCTCAGCGAGCAGGACGCCGCCTTTCCCAGGGCGGTGTACCGCGAGCTCGAAGACGCCGTTCACGTCGCCTTCCTGTGCGCCAGCCGGCATCGCTTCCGGGAAGCCCTGATCGACCCGCCACCGATGCCCGATTTCGGCCTCGTCAAGCGGCTGGAGGACTACATCGAGGCCAATTGGCGCGAGCCGATCACGATCGAGCGCCTCGCCGGCGAAGCCGGCGTCAGCGCCCGCTCGATCTTCCGCGTGTTCGAGCGCGTGCGCGGCTATTCGCCAATGGCGTTCGCGAAATCCGTACGCCTGCGCCGGGCGCATGAGATGTTGCGCTCGGGCGATCCGAGCGTGACGGTGGCGGTCGCAGCGGCCGCCTGCAATTTCGCCAACGCCGGCCATTTCGCGCGCTACTACCGCGCCACGTTCGGCGAGCTGCCGTCGGCGACGATGGCCCGCGCCGAGCGGCGATGATCCGTTGAAATCACAGGATCGACTCGAGCGCGCTGCGCAGGCTCTGGTGGCGGAACACGAAGCCGCTCGACAGCGCCTTGTTCGGCACCACGCGCTGGCCGCCGAGCAACAGCTCCTCGGCGAAATCGCCGCCGATCCGGCGCAGCAGCCCCGCCGGCACGCGCAGCACGGCCGGCCGCCGAAGGCAATGCGCGAGCTCGGCAGTGAAGGCCAGATTGCGCACCGGCAGCGGCGCCGTCGCATTGACCGGACCGGCGATGCTGCCCGTCGCGATCACATGGGCGATCAGCCGGATCAGGTCGTCACGCTCGATCCACGACATCCATTGCTGCCCCGAGCCGAGCGGGCCGCCGAGCCCGAACTCGAACGGCGTCAGCATGCGCGCCAGGAAGCCGCCGTCGCGGCCGACCACGAGCCCGATCCGCAGCATCACCACGCGCACGCCATGCGCTTCGGCACTGCGCGCGGCCTGCTCCCAGGCCTCGCAAAGGTCGTGGCTGAAGCAGGCATGCGACTTCGCGGACTCCGTCAGCGGCTGGTCCTGCCACAGCCCGTACCACCCGATCGCGGAGCCGTTGACCAGCACCTGGGGCTTGCGGTCGAGCCGCGCGACCAACGCCACCACGGCGTCCGTCGTGGCGAGCCGCGACTGCAGGATCGCGTCGCGCTTCGCCGCGGTCCACGGCGCATTGCCGATCGGCTCGCCGGCGAGATTGACGATGGCGTCGATGCGGGTGTCGGCGGCGAGTTGGTCGAGAGCGGTGATCAGGGTGAGCGGCGGCGGCAAATCGGCCGCCCGCCGGGGATCGCGGACCAGGGCAATGACGTGATGGCCTGCTGCTGTGAGACTGGCAACCAGGCGCGCACCGATGAAGCCGGTCGCACCGGTGACGAGGATGGTCTGCCCCGGCGGCAGCGCGGCGACGAGTCCGCGCGCATCCGGCTGCGACATCCGCGCGAGCCGCGCCACGGCAGCGAAGTCGCGCAGCCCGCAAAGGCCGGCGCCCAGCGCAGCCGCGGCCGCGATCCAGCTCAGCCAGCCTGCATAGGCCGGCACGATCGCCGACGGCTGCATCGCCCAGTCGATCAGCACCGGGACCAGCAGCATCAGGATGGCGCCATAGTTGATCGCGAGCAGCGTATGGTTGATGCGCTCGCTCGGCGGCAGCTTGCGCGTCAGGTCCTCCTCGACGAAATCCGTCAGGGTGATCGCGATCTCAGCAACGAGCACCGCGAGCACGAGCATCGCGAAAACGCCGTGCACCTCGCACCAGCCCAGAACGGCGAACAGCAGCGCATAGAGCAGATTCCGGATGCCGTGCAGCTTCAGCTCACCTCGCTGCGATGGCCGCCACGCCAGCCGCTCGGTGAACTCGTGATGATAGAAGGTGTCGAACACGCCCATCGCGACCTGAACGGCGATCAGGGACCAGAGCAGCGGCGTCATGGTGCGGACTCCCGGAACGTGGCGCTCTGGCGGATGATCCGGCCGAAGCGCGGATGGACGATCTCCAGCGCGAAGCGGAAGGCGCCGCAGCCGAGATCGGAATGCGTGACGGTGAGATCGCCGGGCGTCAGCCAGGACGGCAGCGGCCAGCGCCGGCCAGCGAACGCGAGGGTGTAGCCGGCACTGTGAAAGGCGAGCGCACCATCGGTCACGCAGACGCGCAGGCTCATGCTCAGGCCCCAGCCGAGATACTCCTCGAGCCCGGTCGGACCGGCAAAGCGCTTGGCCGAATGAATCACCTGCGGAAAGCCATGCGGCCGGCCGCAGATGCGGGTCCAGATCTGGCCGCGGCTCGCCGCATCCTCGGTGACCGCGACGATCATCGGCACGCCGGCATTGGCTGTCGTCGGCAGTGGCCCGCCGATCAGCCGTGCGGCCTGCGCGAACCAGAATCCGGCTCGGCTCATCTCAGCCTGCTCGACCTCGCCGACATAGACCACGGTCGCGCCGTCGGCGAGACGCTTGGAGAAGCGCCGCCAGATCGAGACCGGCAGCCGGCCCCAATCCTCCGGCGACAGCAGCGCGCGGAAGCGGTGGTCGTCATGGAGCCTGGCGTTGGCGGGCGCTGCTGATCCGAGATGTCGTAGGCTCACCATGACGCCCTCCACTCGACTAATCGCTGCCGGACCTGGATCGTCCCGACGGCAGCAGGTTTGCGATCTTCTCGCCGAGCTTGATCAGCGCGACCAGACGCGGCCGCGGCACCTTCAGCATCTGCGCGTACCAGCGGTCGACCAGCTCGGTGAACGCCAGCATGTCCTTCAGCCGCTTGGCTGCGACCGCGCTCATCGTGGGATCGGCCGTCGACTCGGCGACGCAGGCGCGCAGGGCGGCGATCGCGGGATCGATCTCGCGCTGCTTGCGGCCGGCGGCGATGCGCTGCGCGACCTCCCAGATGTCGGTCTCCGCCTCGAAATGATCGCGGCGGTCGCCGAGGATCGGCACGCGCCGGATCAGGTCCCAGGCGAGCAGCTCCTTCAGCGAGTTCGAGACGTTGGAGCGCGCCATGCCGAGCGTGTCGGCGATGTCTTCGGCGGTCATCGGCTTCTCGGCGAGATACAGCAGACCATGGATCTGGCTCACCGAGCGGTTCACGCCCCACTGGTCGCCCATGTCGCCCCAGTTGAGGATGAAGCGCTCGACGGCGGGAGGGAGCTTCTTTTTGCCAGTAATTTCTGTCATGACAGAAATATCTGACTGATGGGGATGAATGTCAAGAGCGGCGTGCGCTGAACCGGAGAGCCGATTGGCGAGACGGAGATGAAGGCGCAGAACTTCGCCGCTGACGATCATCGCCCGATCGTCCCCTGCCCCGTTTGGAACAGGAGCAAGCCATGACGGCATCCGACAAGGCCTTCACCGGTTCGATCCCGCAGATCTACGACGAGCTGCTGGTTCCGCTGATCTTCACCCCTTATGCGCGGGATCTCGCAGGCCGTATCGCGAAGGCTTCGCCCCGCCACGTCCTGGAGACGGCGGCGGGAACCGGCGCCGTGACCCGGGCGCTCCATGCGGAGCTGCCGCCGGAGGTGCGCATCACCGCCACCGACCTCAACGAGCCCATGCTGATGCAGGCGAAGTCACATCTTGCCAAGGCCGACCGCATCAGCTTTCAGCAGGCGGATGCGCTGGCCCTGCCCTTTGCCGATGCGAGCTTCGATGTCGTCGCGTGCCAGTTCGGCGTGATGTTCTTTCCCGATCGCGTGAAAGGCTATGGCGAGGCGCGGCGGGTGCTGAGGCCCGGCGGACGCTTCGTCTTCAACGTCTGGGACCGGATCGAGGACAATGAGTTCGCGCATGTCGTGCACGAGACGCTGCAGCAGGTGTTCCCAGACGACCCGCCACAGTTCTTCACCCGTGCGCCACATGGCTATTTCGATCCAGTAAAGATCAGGGCCGACCCGAGCGAAGCTGGCTTCTCCGATATCATCATCGAGCCATTGCCTCACCGCAGTCGCGCCGCCTCGGCCCAAGAGCCTGCCATCGCCTACTGCCAGGGCACACCAATGCGCGGCGAGATCGAGGCGCGGGGCGCTCCGGACCTTGCGACGGTGACGCAAGCGGCTGCGAACGCGCTTCGGCAACGTTTCGGAAGTGGACCCATCGACGGACAGATTCAGGCGCTGGTGATCTCAGCGCGGTGAGCGACGCCCCTACACCGTCGGCAGGACAGAGAACTCTTCGCCGGGCCGGCGCAGCGCGAGTTGATCGGCTGTGGTCGGCGAATCCATCACGTCATCGACCCTCGCTGCCGGCGGCCCTTTGCGGCAGGCCGTGACCATGGCTGCGACCTCATCGGCAGGTCCCGCGAATACCGCTTCGACGCTGCGGTCGGCGCGGTTGCGGACCCAGCCTTCGAGGCCGTTCAGGATGGCTTGGTCCTCGACCCAGGCGCGATAGCCGACGCCCTGGACGCGGCCACGCACCACGACGTGAGCGATGGCACGGTTGCTCATGATCCGAGCCCCAGAAACTCGCGCAGACGCTTCTTCACGTCGGCTTCGCGCATCACGCGCGACGTCCGTTCGGCCGACGGCAATCCCTTCAACTGCTTTGGTGACGTGCCATCACGCAGCGCCTTGAGCGTATCGTAAACTGCCTGCGTGGCCGCGGCGATCGGCGCGTGGCCTTGCAGCGCAATGCGGACGCGGCGCGCGGCGAGATAGCCGAGGTCGGCCATCTCCTCCGGCGCGCCGCCGAGCACGATCGGCAGCGTCGTGGCGGCCGCAATCGCATCGAGCTGATCGCGCGTGGTGATGCCGGTGAAGAACAGCCCGTCGATGCCGCAGGCCTCATAAGCCTTGGCGCGGGCGATCGCATCATCGAGCGAGGTGATGGAGACGGCGCCGGTGCGGCCCAAGATCACCAAGGACGGGTCGCCGCGGCCGTCGAGCGCGGCCTTCACCTTGCCGACGCCTTCGGCGAGCGAGATCAGCTGCGGCTTGGCGGCGCCGAACGCCTGCGGCAGCAGCGTGTCCTCGATGGTGAGACCGGCCGCGCCGGCGGCCTCCAGCTCCTGCACCGTGCGGCGGACGTTCATCGCATTGCCGTAGCCGTGGTCGGCATCGACCAGCACCGGCAGCGCCGCGGCGCGCGACATCCGCCGCATCTGCTCGGCGAGCTCGGTCAAGGTGATCAGGGCGATGTCGGGATCGCCGAGGATGGCGAGGGAGGCTGCCGAGCCGCCGAACATGCCGAGTTCGAAGCCGAGGTCCTCGGCGATGCGGATCGAGATCGCGTCGTAGACTGAACCGGGATGGACGCAGCGGTCGCCAGCGAGGATGGAGCGTAGCGCTTCTCGGCGAATACGGAATGTCATCACGCCCCTCTCTCTCCGTCATTGCGAGGAGCGAAGCGACGAAGCAATCCAGAGTTGCGCGCTGAGCCCTGGATTGCTTCGCTTCGCTCGCAATGACGGCGGTTAGACTGACTACGCGAACTCCAAAATCAGCGCGTCGACGGCCAGCGTCGCTCCCGCCGAGGCGTGGACCTTCTTCACCGTGCCGTCCTGCTCGGCGCGCAGCACGTTCTGCATCTTCATGGCCTCGACCACGGCGAGCGTCTCGCCGGCCTTGACCTCCTGCCCTTCGGTGACGGCGATCGAGACCACGAGGCCGGGCATCGGGCACAGCAGCTTCTTGCCGCTGTCGCCGGCTGTGACCACCGGCATCAGCCGCGCCGCAGCCGCCTCGGCTTCGGTGTAGACATAGACCGGCGCTTCGACGCCCTGATGCGCGAGTCGCACGCCGTTCGGAATCGCGCGCGTCTGCACCGCGATCTCGGCGCCATCGATGGTGCCATGCCACACCGCATCGCCCGGCTTCCAATCCGACACAAGCGCATGCGCAGGGCCAACCTTGCCGTCAGCGCCGACGAAGCGGACGGTGATCGCGCCATTGTCCCTGGCGATGTCGAGCAGGATTTCGTCGCGGCCGAGCCAGACGGCGCGGCGGCCCTGCCGCTTCACCGGCCGGCCGATCATCTGCTGCGAGATCTGCCGCTTGCGCTCGCCGAGCACGTGATCGATCGCAGCCCCCACCGCGGCGAGCCGGCGCGCGATTTCGCCTTCCGGCGCGCGCGCGGCAAAGCCCTTGGGAAACTCCTCGGCGATGAAGCCGGTCGAGAGCCGCCCCTCGCGCCAGCGCGGATGGTTCATCAGCGCCGACAGGAACGGGATGTTGTGGCGGATGCCGTCGACATAGAACGCGTCGAGCGCGGTCGACTGCGCCTCGATCGCTGCGGCGCGCGACGGCGCGTGCGTGACGAGCTTCGCGATCATCGGATCGTAGTAGATCGAGATTTCGCCGCCCTCCTGCACGCCGGTGTCGTTGCGCACCGTGATGCCATCGACCTTGCTCTCGGCCGGCGGGCGATACTTCACGAGACGGCCGATCGAGGGCAGGAAGTTGCGGAACGGATCCTCGGCATAGACGCGCGATTCCACCGCCCAGCCGGTCAGCGCAACGTCCTTCTGCGCCAGCGCGAGCTTCTCGCCGGCGGCGACGCGGATCATCTGTTCGACCAAGTCGATGCCAGTAACGAGCTCGGTGACGGGATGCTCGACCTGCAGGCGGGTGTTCATCTCCAGGAAGTAGAAGCTCTTGTCCTGGCCGGCGACGAACTCCACCGTGCCGGCGGAGTCGTAGTTCACCGCCTTGGCGAGCGCGACGGCCTGCTCGCCCATCTTGCGCCGGGTCTCCTCGTCGAGCAGCGGCGACGGCGCTTCCTCGATGACCTTCTGGTTGCGGCGCTGGATCGAGCATTCGCGCTCGCCGAGATAGATCACGTTGCCATGCTTGTCGCCGAGCACCTGGATCTCGATGTGGCGCGGGTCGACGATGAACTTCTCGATGAAGACGCGGTCGTCGCCGAACGAGGCCTTCGCCTCGGCCTTCGCCAGATTAAAGCCCTCGGCCACCTCGGCGGTCGAATGCGCGATGCGCATGCCCTTGCCGCCGCCGCCGGCGGAGGCCTTGATCATCACGGGGTAGCCGATCTCGTCGGCGATGCGCACGGCGTGCTTGTCGTCTTCGATGACCCCGAGGAAGCCGGGCACGGTGGACACCTTGGCCTTGGCCGCGGCCTTCTTCGATTCGATCTTGTCGCCCATCGCGGCGATGGCGCCGGGGTTGGGACCGATGAAGACGATGCCGCTCTCGGCCAGCGCGCGCGGAAACGCCTCGCGCTCGGACAGGAAGCCGTAGCCGGGATGCACGGCTTGCGCGCCCGTCTTCTTGCAGGCCTCCACAATGCGGTCGATCAGGAGATAGCTCTCGGCGGCGGCGGGCGGGCCGATCAGCACGGCATCGTCGGCCATCTCGACATGCAGCGCATCACGATCGGCTTCCGAATAGACCGCAACGGTCCTGATTCCCATGCGGCGGGCGGTCTTGATGACCCGGCAGGCGATCTCGCCGCGGTTCGCGATCAGAATGGTCTTGAACATGTTTTTTCTTGATACCTTTGGGCGGGCTCCCCGCTCACGGCACAGGCGCGACCACCGCGAGCTCAGCGGTTCGTCTATAGCAAAATCGCCCGCGCGCAACCCGACTCTCGGCGCGATCCCTGCGCATTGGGCAGGCATGCCAGAGGCCAGCTCTCCCGTCAGCCGGAATAGCTGTGGAAACGTCCCCGCGTGTAGGCGTGCGACACCGCCTTCATCAGCTCGGTGACCTCGGTCTCGAGATAATCGTTCGCAACGATCAGCGCGCGAATGGTCGCCCTGAGGTCACCACCGCAAGCTGCGATCGCCTGATCAACGGCGTCCTCCAGAGCCCCGTCCTCGGGCTGCCTGGGGTTGGCATGCAATTCAGATGGCATGGCGTGAAGGCAGTCCCTTGCTCAGGTCACGCCGTATGTTCACTTTATGTTCTCAGGAGTCAAGGCGGATCACGCCGCCCCGGCGGCCTCCTGTTGCAGCGGCTCGGCCTCCGGCGTCTCCAGCGCCAGCGTCACCGCGTGCTCCGCGGCGCCTTGGCGCACCAGCTCGTGGATGAAGCCGAGCTTGGCGATCACCGGCGGGCTCAGGATGAACGGGTAGAGATCGCGCGCGCCCATGGCCCGCGCCACGCTGTTCATGGCGAAGGTGAATGGCAGCCAGGCGTTGACGATGACGTCGAAATCGTCAGCGACATAGGGATCGAAGGTGACGCGCGCGGTCAGCCCGCCGATCTGGTCGGCCGGCGGATCGATCTCGATGCCGAATTCGGAGGCCATCTCCAGCGTGTCGACGATGTGCAGATAATGCGCCCAGGTCTCGGCGAAGTCCTCCCAGGGATGCGTCGTCGCATAGGCCGAGACGTAATTGTCCTGCCAGTTGGCCGGCGCCCCCTGGTCGTAGTGGCGCTTCAGCGCCTCGCCATAATCCTGAGAGTCGTCGCCGAACACGGCGCGGCACGCGTCGAGCTTGCCGGCATCGCGCACCAGCACGTCCCAGAAGTAATGCCCCACCTCGTGGCGGAAATGACCGAGCAGGGTCCGATACGGCTCGTCCATCTCCAGACGGCGCCGTTCGCGCTCGATGTCGTCGGCTTCGGCCAGAGCAATCGTGATCAGGCCGTTGTCGTGGCCGGTCATGACCTTCTGCTGGGCTGCGGGATCGTCGGCCAGGAAGTTGAAGATCAGCCCGTGATCCGGATCTTCCACCCGTGTTCTCACAGGCAGCTTCCAGCGGATCAGCGAATAGAACAGCCGGTGCTTGGCCACCTCCAACTCGCGCCAGCCGCCGAGCTGCGCGGGATCGGACAGATTGGGAATCGTGCCATTATGCCGGCAGGCGCGGCAAAAGCCCGTAGTCTCGCCGGCTTCGAGCAGCCAGTTGCAGACATCGTGCTCGGCGTTGGCGCAGAAGAAACGCCCTTCCCCACCATCCGCCAAGGTCCGAAAGCCCGTGTCCGCCGGCTCGATCGCCGACAGGATCTGACTCTCCGGCATGAAGGCGAGCTGATGACCGCAGCGTCCGCAGCTGCGATTCTCGAAATAGAGGATGTTCTTGCAGGCCTGACAGACGAAGAGCTTCACGGTATGGACCTACGCGTTGCGGTGTCTAGCGCCTGACGACGCATGACAGTAACAGTCTGTTCCGGGGCTGCGGAACTTTTTATCTGCCTCAACGTTCTCGTCGTGCGGGCGTTTGCCTGCCTCAATTGCTGGCCAATTTGCTTTCATTGAACCCAATGTCGCCACCCTTCCGAACACCCGCGATGAAATGGTCCGGCGACCGCTTGCTCTTCCAGTGCAGGTCAGCATGAACAGTGCGGATGCGCCTCGAGACGACGTTTTCCCGGAAGCTGCAGGCGCAGCCGAGCTTCGTCAGCACATCGAGGAGATCGCGCGCGATCGCGATCAGGCCTATCGCGCGCTGCAGGAGCGCGAGGCGGAATTGGCGCGGATCCAGCGGATCGGCCGGGTCGGAGGCGTCGAGGTCGATCTGCGCGAGGGATTTCGCAATCGCCGCTCGCCGGAATATCTGATCATTCACGGCCTGCCGCCCGAAGCCGCCAACGAGACTCACGAGGATTGGGTCCGGCGGGTCCATCCCGAGGACCGCGCCAAGGCGGAGCAGGACTTCATCGCCGCGGTAAAGAGCAATCAGGAAGACTATACCACCGAATACCGGATCATCCGTCCCAACGACGGCGACATCCGCTGGATCCGAGTCATCGCGCGCATCGAGCGCGACTGGAGCGGCCGCGCGATCCGGCTGGTCGGCGCGCATATCGACGTCACCGACCAGATGCTGGCGCAGGCCAAGCTGCGCGAGAGCGAACAGCGCTTCCGCCTGATTGCAAACAGCGCACCGGTGCCGATCTGGGTCACGAAACTCGACCGCACCCGCTCCTTCGTCAATCGCGCCTATGTCGATTTCCTCGGCCTGCCGCATGACGAGGCGCTCGCCTTTGACTGGCGCAACGCACTGCATCCCGAGGATCTTCAGCGCGTCCTGGCTCAGCAGCACTCGGGCGAATGCTCGCTGAAGCCGTTCTTCCTGGAGGCGCGCTATCGCCGCGCCGACGGCGAATGGCGCTGGCTGCGCTCGGAGTCGCAGCCGCGCTGGGATGCGAACGGCCAGCATATCGGCTTCATCGGCGTCGCCCATGACGTCACCGCCGCCAAGCAGGCGGAGATCGAGCTGCGCCGCATCAACGAGACGCTGGAGGAGCGCATCCGCGAGCGCACCGCGCAGCTCGAGGCCAATGAGGCGCGCATGCGCGCCATCTTCGACACCAGCAACCAGTATCAGGCCATCCTCGACGTCGAAGGCCGCATCACCCATGCCAACCGCATCGCCGTCATGGGCATGCGCGCCGGCGGCGTTGATGTCATCGGCCAGCCGCTGTGGGGCGCGCCGTGGTTCACCGATACGACGGGCGTCAGCGAGATGCTGCGCAAGGCGTTCGCGCGCGTGCTGGCCGGCGACAGCTTCCGCACCGAGGTGCGGCTGGAATTCGCCAACGGCGATCGCCATTTCGAGCTGTCGATGCGGCCGCTTTACGATCAGCACGAGGCGGTCATGGGCGCGGTCGCCGAAGCCATCGACATCACCGAGCGCATCCAGGGCGAGGAGCTCCTACGCCAGTCGCAGAAGATGGAGGCGGTCGGCCAGCTCACTGGCGGCGTCGCGCACGACTTCAACAACCTGCTGACGATCATCCGCTCGGCAACCGACTTCCTGCGCCGTCGCGATCTCGCCGAGGAACGGCGAAGGCGCTACGTCGATGCGATCTCCGAAACGGTCGAGCGCGCCTCCAAGCTCACCGGGCAACTGCTGGCCTTCGCGCGGCGGCAGCCGCTGACGCCGCAAGTGTTCAATGTCGGCGAGCAGGTCGAGAGCGTGGTGCAGCTCATCCGTCCGCTGGTCGGCAGCCGCATCCAGATCGAGCTCGCAGCCGACGAGGCCAAGCTGTTCACGCTGGCCGACATCGCGCAATTCCAGACCGCGCTGATCAACCTCGCCGTCAATGCGCGCGATGCCATGAACGGCGAAGGACGGCTGACGATCGGCGTGCAGAAGACGGACCACATTCCGTCATTGCGCGGCCAGAGCGCGCGCCCCGGCGCCTTCATTGCGATCTCGGTCACTGACACCGGCGCGGGCATCCCGCCGCAGAACATCAACGCGATCTTCGAACCGTTCTTCACCACCAAGGAAGTGGGCAAAGGCACCGGCCTCGGCCTCAGCCAGGCGTTCGGCTTCGCCAAGCAGTCCGAAGGCGACATCGCGGTGGAGAGCCGGCTCGGCCACGGCGCGACCTTCACGATCTACCTGCCGCAGGCGGCGGCGCCGCAATCCGGCCCCGACGCAGCGTCGGCGCGCGTCGAGCCGGCCACCATCGGCCGCGGCTATCGCGTGCTCGTGGTCGAGGACAATGACGAGGTCGGGCAGTTCTCGACCGAGCTGCTCGAGGATCTCGGTTACGTCACGCGGCGTGCGTCGAACGGTCAGGAGGCGCTGGCCGTCCTGGCGGACAACGAGTTCGCGGTCGACCTCGTGTTTTCCGATGTCATCATGCCCGGGATCAACGGCCTGGAGCTCGCCGGAATCATCCGCGACCGCTATCCCGGGCTTCCGGTGGTGCTGACCTCCGGCTACAGCCACGTGCTGGCCGAGAATGCCCATCACGGCTTCGAGCTGATCAAGAAGCCGTATTCGGTGGAGTCGCTGTCGCGCATCCTGCGCAAGGCGATGGCGGAAAAGGCGCCGCTGCCGCGCTGAGCGGGTCGTAGCTCGGGACCGGCGCGCAGCGGGCTCTGCCTTATCATCCCAGGCCCGGTCTTCAAGCCCGCATGTCACGCATGGCAAGGAAGCGGGGCGAGCGTCTCGCGCCCGCGGCCGTCATGGAACCAATTCCAGCACAACGCTGTTGCGATTGCTCACGCGCAACGAGGCGGCATGACCGGCGTCACCCCCAGCAAGCATCTCGCTCATGCCGGCCGCGCGCTCGACGCTGCCAACTTCTTCCTCGCCGACGTGCGCGACGGCCTCGGCCCCTATCTCGCGATCTATCTGCTGACCGAGCAGAAATGGGACGAAGCCTCGATCGGCGTCGTGATGTCCTTGGCGACCATCGCGGGCATCGCCGCCCAGACTCCGGCCGGCGCGCTGGTCGATGCTATCAGAGCCAAACGCATGATCATGATCGCGGCCGCGATCATCGTCACGGCTGCGTCATTGGCGCTGCCGCTGATGTCGAGCTTCTGGCCGGTCGCGATCTCGCAAAGCATCGCCAACGCGGCCGGCGTGATCTTCGCGCCAGCGATTGCCGCCGTTTCGCTCGGCATCGTCGGCGCCAGGGCATTCACCGCCCGTGTCGGGCGCAACGAGAGCTTCAACCATGCGGGCAATGCGGTCGGTGCCGTCATCGCCGGCGCCGCCGCCTACGCGCTCGGCCCCTCCGCCGTGTTCTACCTGATGGCGGTCACCTCCGCCGGCAGCCTCTTCAGCGTGCTCGCGATTCCCGAGCGCGCGATCGATCACGACGCCGCGCGCGGCCTCTCTCACCGGACTGACAGCGCCGCGAGTGACCAAGGCAGTCAGCCCTCGGGTCTCGGCATTCTCCTGACCTGCCGCCCCCTTCTCATCTTCGCGATATCAGTCGCACTGTTTCACCTCGCCAACGCAGCGATGCTGCCGCTGGTCGGCCAGAAGCTGGCGCTACAGGACAAGAATCTCGGCACCAGCCTGATGTCGGCCTGCATCGCCGCGGCGCAACTGGTCATGGTGCCGATGGCGCTGCTGGTCGGCGCCCGTGCCGACCGCTGGGGCCACAAGCGCTTCTTCCTGGCCGCGCTCTTGATCCTGCCGCTGCGCGCCGTGCTCTATACGCTGTCGGACGACAAGGCCTGGCTGGTCGGCGTGCAGCTGCTCGACGGCATCGGCGCCGGCATCTTCGGCGCCATCATGCCGGTGATCGTCGCCGACCTGATGCGCGGCACCGGCCGGTTCAACGTCGCGCAGGGCGCCGTCATCACCGCGCAGAGCATCGGCGCCGCGCTGTCGACGGCACTCGCCGGCGTCGTCGTGGTACACGCTGGCTATAGCGCCGCGTTCCTGGCGCTCGGTGCGACGGCCGCCGTCGGGGTGATCGTGTGCTGGCTGCTGCTGCCGGAGACCAAGGCCGCGGAGGCCGCCCATCCGAACGCGGCCACAGTGCCCGCTATCCCCGCCGAATGATTTGCTCTAACGATCCCCGATCATGTTTGCACACACTGCTTGGCTCGCCTACGTCATCATCATCACGGCCACTGCCGGCGTCATCATCCGCCCTTTCCGGCTGCCAGAAGCGATCTGGGCGGTCACTGGGGCCGTGCTGCTGGTCGCGCTCGGCCTGCTGCCGGCGGCCGACGCGCTCGCCGGCATTCGCAAGGGCGTCGATGTCTATCTGTTCCTGATCGGCATGATGCTGATCGCCGAGCTCGCCCGCCGCGAGGGCCTGTTCGACTATCTCGCCGCCTATGCGGTGGAGCATGCACGCGGCTCGCCGCAGCTCTTGTTCCTGCTGGTCTACGCCGTCGGCACGCTGGTCACCGTGCTGCTCTCCAACGACGCCACCGCGATCGTGCTGACGCCGGCCGTCTATGCCGCGACGCGCGCGGCGGGCGCCTCGCCGCTGCCTTACCTCTACGTCTGCGCCTTCATCGCCAATGCCGCGAGCTTCGTGCTGCCGATCTCCAACCCGGCCAATCTGGTCGTGTTCGGCGAGCGCATGCCGCATCTGACGGAATGGCTGCGTCAGTTCACGGTGCCCTCGATCGCGGCCATCGCCCTGACCTATGTCGCGCTGTGGCTGACCCAGCGCCGCGCCTTGCGGGACGAGCAGTTGCGCACCGATGTCGACAAGCCGCATCTCAGCCGCGAGGGCCGGCTCGCGGCGATGGGCATCATCGCCATCGCAGCAGTTCTTCTGACCGCCTCCGCGCTCGACGTGCAGTTGGGTCTGCCGACCTTCGTTTGCGGCGTGGTCACGGCGGCCGCGATCCTCTCGGTCAGCCGGCAGTCGCCCTGGCCCATCCTCAAGGGGGTGTCCTGGGGCGTACTGCCGCTGGTCGGGGGGCTGTTCGTGATGGTCGAGGGCCTAAGCCGCGCCGGCGCGATCGGCCAGCTCAGTGCCTGGCTGCATCAGGCTGTCACCAGTTCACCGGCCGGCGCAGCCTGGGCCGCGGGTCTTGTCACCGCTGTAGCCGACAACATCGCGAACAATCTGCCGGTCGGCTTGGTTGCCGGCTCGGTCGCCGCGAACGATCACCTGCCTCAGCAGGTCATCCGGGCGATCCTGATCGGCGTGGACCTCGGGCCGAACATTTCGGTCACTGGCTCGCTCGCCACCATCCTCTGGCTGACCGCGCTGCGGCGCGAGAAGATCGAGGTGTCGGCGTGGCAGTTTCTGAAGATCGGACTCGTGGCAACGCCGCCCGCGCTGATTGCAGCGCTGGCGGCGGCGACGTGGTGAAGACGAATGAGGCTTAAGCAGCCGCCTCGTAATTGACCTCGCTCTCGGCGACCTTGGTCAGCAGATCGTCGGTCTTCTTCTCCTCGTTGAGCGTCTGGTCGAGCAGCTTGACGGCCTGCTTGAGGTCGAGCTTGTTGGCCCAGGACTTCAAGGTGCCGTAGCGAGAGATCTCGTAGTGCTCGACCGCCTGCGCGGCGGCCAGCAGGCCGGCATCGAGGGCCGCCGTGCCCTTGTACTCCGTCATGATCTCCTTGCCCTCGTCGATGATGCCTTCGATGGCATCGCACTTCTTGCCGCGGGCCGGCTTGCCGAGCAACTCGAAGATCTGCTCCAGGCGCTCGATCTGGCCTTCGGTCTCCTCCTGGTGCTTCTCGAACGCCGCCGCCAGCTTCTGCGACTGCGCCGCCTTGGCCATCTTCGGCAGGGTCTTCAGGATCTGCTTCTCGGCGTAGTAGATGTCCTTCAGCGTATCGAGGAAGAGTTCGTTGAGGTCTTTGTCTGCAGCCATGATGTGCTCCCTGTGTTGTGAGCCGACAACCGGAAAGCCACACCCTGGTTCCTGCCACAGACTACCGCCGTGCGAAAATCCTGCCCGGAGCGGCGGCGGCGGCCCCTCGAGCCCCTTGTAACAAAACCGTCACCCGGCAAAACTAAAGCTCTTCCCTGCGGCGACACGCCGCGATTCCGCCGATTGCTTTCAGGAGTTTTCAATGCGCCGCCCGCTCGTGCTGCTGTGCGCCGGACTGACCCTGCTGTCGTCCAGTGCCGCATTTGCGCAGAACGCCACGCCCCGTAACCTCATCCTGTTCATTCCCGACGGCCTGCGCGCGGCGAAAGTGACGCCTGAAACGGCGCCGGCCATGGCCGCCGTCCGCGACAAGGGCGTCAACTTCAAGAACTCGCACTCGCTGTTTCCGACCTTCACCATGGCCAACGGCTCGGCCATGGCGACCGGCCACTATCTTGGCGACACCGGCACGTTCTCGAACACCATCTTCACCGGCTACACGTCGGTGCCGGCGGGCGACACGGTCGTGCCCTTCATCGAGAACGACGCCGTGCTCGGCGACATCGACGAGCATTTCAACGGCGATTATCTCAACGAGGATACGATCCTGAAGCTCGCCCGCAAGGCCGGCTATTCCACCGCCGCGATCGGCAAGCTCGGCCCGACCTACCTGTTCGACCATACCGCCTGCCCCTGCAAGCCGGGTGCGAGCTCCTCGATCGTGATCGACGATTCCACCGGCGGCAAGAACGGCGTGGCGCTCACCGACGAGGTCAAGGACGCCATGACCAAAGCGGGCCTGCCCACCGCGACGCCGCCGCGCGGCGACAACGGCAAGGCGGGCGATGCCAAGACCCCCGGCACCACCTCCGCCAACGTCCCGCAGCAGGCCTATATGGTCGACGTCGCCACCAAAGTGGTGCTGCCGATGTTCAAGGCCCGCAACAAGCCGTTCGTCCTCGTGTTCTGGTCGCGCGACCCCGACGGCAGCCAGCACAATCACGGCGACAGCCTCAACACCATCACGCCGGGGATCAACGGCCCGACCTCGATGGCGGGCATCAAGAACGCCGACGACAACCTCGCCGCATTGCGCAAAGCGCTCGACGATCTCGGGCTTTCCGCCACGACCAACATCATGGTCCAGGCCGACCATGGCTTCTCGACCATCTCCAAGGAGAGCAAGACGTCGCCTTCGGCCAAGGTCAGCTATGACGATACGCCGAAGGATTTCCTGCCGATGGGCTTCCTGGCGCTCGACCTCGCCAAGGCGCTCGACCTGCCGCTGTTCGACCCCAACGACAAGAACGCGGCCGTGCCCGCCGGCAAGCACCCGAAGGCCGGCAACGGCGTGCTCGGCAAGGACCCGACCAAGCCCGATCTCGTCGTCGCCACCAATGGCGGCTCCGACCTGATCTATCTGCCCAATAACGACAAGAAGCTGGCACGCCGCACCGTCAAGGCGCTGCTGGAGCAGGACTATGTCTCCGGCATCTTCGTCGACGACAAGCTCGGCGAGATCCCCGGCACCCTGCCGCTGTCGGTCGTCAATCTCGACGGCAAGGCGGTGACGCCGCATCCCGCGATCGTCGTCAACTTCCGCTCCTATGTCGCACCGGGATGCGACGTGCCGAGCAACTGCTCGGTCGAGGTCGCCGACACCGTGCTGCGCCAGGGCCAGGGCATGCACGGCTCGTTCAGCCGCGGCGACACCTACAACTTCATGGCCGCGATCGGTCCAGACTTCAAAGCGGGCTTCGTCGATCCCCTGCCCGTCAGCAATGCCGACGTCGGCGCCACCGCGGCCAAACTGCTCGACCTCAAGGTCGCGCCGAAGGGCAAGCTGATCGGCCGCGTGATGACGGAAGCGATGCCGAACGGCGCGACGCCGAAGGCGACATCGGATGTCATCAAGTCGGACCCTGCCGCCGGCGGCCTGCGCACCGTGCTGAAGCTGCAGCGCGTCGGCAGCCAGCGCTATTTCGATGCCGCCGGCTTCCCCGGCCGCACCGTCGGCCTGGATGATGAAGCACCGAAGCAGAAGGCGGCGGCGAAGTAGTTAGATCACGCGAATGCCCATGTTCCCGGGCGAGCGGAAGCGACCCCGGGGACCTCGTTCCGCGAATTGCTTCGCAACGAGAAGCCACCGCTCTCTCCACGTCATTGCGAGCGCAGCGAAGCAATCCAGAGTCGTGCGCGCGGCCCTGGATTGCTTCGCTGCGCTCGCAATGACGCGTGGAAACATCCAGCTGCTTCACGACCACCTCATCGCGCAACGTCGAGCGTCACCCGGACCTCGATCGTCTTGCCGTTGCGGAGCACGCGCAGAACCACGCGATCGCCGGGGGTCTTGCTCTCCAGCGCGCGCGTCATGTCGTCGGGCGAATCCACCGCCTGCCCGTCGATCGCCAGCACCACATCGCCCAGCGCGAAGCCTCCATCGCGCGTCAGCCGCGCCGGGATCAGCCCGGCCTTCTCCGCCGCGGAGTCCTGCTCGACATCGAGCACGAACACGCCGGAGACGCCGAGCCGCGACGCCAGCGCCTCGTTGGCCTTCGCATCCGTCCTGATGCCGAGGCTCGGGCTGACATAGCGGCCGCTCGCGATCAGGCGCGGCACGATGCGGTTGACCTTGTCGACGGGCACCGCGAAGCCGATGCCCGCGGACGCGCCCGACGGGCTGTAGATCGCGGTGTTGACCCCGATCAGGCGCCCTGCGCTGTCGAGCAGCGGGCCGCCTGAATTGCCGGGATTGATCGCCGCATCGGTCTGGATAAGGCCGTTCAAGGTCCGCTCCTGCGTGACCTGCAGATTGCGGTTCAGCGCAGAGACGATGCCGGTGGTGAGCGTGCTGCTGAGGCCGAACGGATTGCCGATCGCGAACACCTTCTGCCCGACCTTGAGGTCGGCGCTGGTGCCGACCGGCAGCGGCTTCGGGCGGTCGACGCCGACGCCGATCACCAGCACTGCGAGGTCGTTCTCGGGGCTGGCGCCGACCAGCGCCGCGCGGAACGAGCGGCCGTCGGTGAGGCTGACCAGCGCCTCCGTGGCGCCTTCGATCACATGATAGTTGGTCACGACGTGGCCGAGCTCGTCCCACACGAAACCCGATCCGGTGCCCGAGCGCTCCTGCTGCGCAGTTCCCGTCCACGGGTTGACGGATTGTTGAACGGTCGTGATGAACACGACCGAGCCGCTGCGGCTCTCGAACAGCGCGATCGTGCTCTTCTCGTCGGCGGCGAGATCGCCGCGCGGCGTGATGTCGCGGGGCTTGGCGCGCAGGCCGAGCAGCTCGGCCTGGATCAGCGGGAAGCTCTGCCAGGCCATCATGAGCAGCAGCGCCGTCGCCGCCACCGCCACAAGGCGCGCGGCAAAGCTCCATCGGCTCATGTCGACCTCTCCGTGCCTGGTCCCATCATCCCCGATCTATTGACCGGCAGCCCCGCATCATCAAGAGGCTGAGCATCGGCACGCAACGCAATGGATCGACAAAAGAAAAGAGCGCGATGAGATCATCGCGCTCTTCGAAATCTCGCGACCGGACTGCGGCGCTGCGCGCCCTACATCCCAATGTCGATCATCGACGGCAGCTGCGCCAGCGGCAGCACGCTCACGCCGACCAGGGTCGCGACCATGGCTCGCAGCGCGCGGTTGCCCTGGCGCTTGCCGCGCATGCGCTTGGCGACCCACTCGAGCGCATCGGTGCGCACGCCGCGCGCATTCATCGGCGCCCAGCTCTCGATCGCCGTCTCCGGCGACAGCGCCACGCTGCGCGGCGGAACCGGCAGGCCGGACGCCGCGGCGGTGTGATGCGCGACCGCCTTGGCGAGCAGATCCTCGAACCGACCGTCGTCCTTGCGCTCGGTCGCGGCGGCGTCGATCTCGAACAGCGCCTCGGCTTCGGCGCGGCTCACCGGCGCGTCGTTGATCGCGGCCGCCGTCAGGATGCGCACGCACCAGGCGGCGTCCTCGGCGTCGAGCATGCGGGAGAAATGCACGCGTCCTGCGGTGGTCGGGCCCTCGCCGGTGATCACGCCGTCGCGCACGATGCCGAGCGCGGATGCGGCAGTGTCACAACAGGACGGCTCGAGACCATCGATGGTTTTTGGTGCAGAGGTAGCCATGTTCTCTTCTCAGTTGCTGTGTTGACCCACCTTGTCGGTCCGCGTCTGAACGAGTGGTTAATGGTTCGAAACGCTGCAGTGGGTTTTTGTATCGGTTGCCCTTTTGCCGCAGTGACCTCGATCACGGTTCAAAGCAGCTCGTCGCGGGGCCGGCGTGTTGCGACCGAGACGTGGCGAAATCTGGGCAACCGGTAGTCTCACGGATGTTTCACCGCACCGCCGGAACTCAAAAGAAGTTGTTACGTGCGCGAGGATTGGAGAAACTTTCTTCTCTTTTGTGGTCACCAGTTCCCTTGCGCAGCGGTATTTCCTATAGTGTTTAGAAGAATTTATTCCTGCCACCTGCAATGAATTGAGGACTGCCATGGCTCTCCAGATCGGCTCCATCGCCCCGGACTTCGAGGCGGACACCACCGAAGGCAAGATCAAATTCCATGATTGGATCGGCGACAGCTGGGCGCTGCTGTTCTCGCACCCGAAGGATTTCACCCCGGTCTGCACCACCGAGCTCGGCGCGCTGGCCCGGCTCAAGCCGGAGTTCGACAAGCGCGGCGTCAAGCTGATGGGCCTGTCGGTCGACCCGGTGGACAACCACGCCCGATGGTCCGAGGACATCCGCGAGACGCAGGGAGCTGCGCCGAACTATCCGATGATCGGCGACACCGACTACAACGTCTCCAAGCTCTACGACATGCTGCCGGCCGCGATCTCCGGTGATCCGGCCAAGCGCACCGCGGCCGACAACCAGACCGTCCGCAACGTCTTCATCATCGGCCCAGACAAGAAGATCAAGCTGATCCTGGTCTACCCGATGACCACCGGCCGCAACTTCCAGGAAATTCTAAGGGTGATCGACTCGCTGCAGCTGACATCGAAGCACCGCGTCGCCACCCCCGCCGACTGGAAGCAGGGCGAGGACGTCATCATCGCCGGCTCCGTCTCCGACGACGAGGCCAAGACGATCTATCCGAACGGCTGGAAGGCACCGAAGCCGTATCTCCGCGTGGTGCCGCAGCCGAAGTAACGGCGGCAAACAAGCTCGCCGGCACGATCACGTCTCGCAAGAGCGGACCCGGGATCTCGAGATTCCGGGTTCGCGCTGTGCGCGCCGCGAAATGACTGCCAACTACCCCCGCGGCGTGACCCAGTCGGCGATCAGCAGTCCGAGCGTCGCCGACACGGCGGTGACGAACATGCCCCAGCTGATGTCGAGCGCGACCACCGCCCAGGCCCACTGCTTGAGCATGGCCAGCGAGGTCAGCTCGAAGGTGGCGTAGCAGAACAGGCCGAACAGCGCGCCATACAGCAAGGTCGAGCGCCAGGTCGCATCGGCCGTGCCGCTGACGAAGATCAGCACGCCCGCGATGTAGAGCAGATAGAACAGCACCGCCGGAACGGGGCGGACCTCGCCCAGCATCTCGCCGACCTGCGACTGGAAGAAGCCCTTGGCGACGATGGCGAGGAACGGGATGTCGAAGCCGAGCAGCACGGCGAGCGTTGCGAAATACAGGACGGCGTAGCGGCTCAAGGACGGCTCCTCCTTCGTGTCACGGACCGCGCCGCTGCTGGGATCGCCGAGTGCGATCAGCCGCGACGCTTCGTCTTGGGCTTCTTTCCACCGGGCGCCTTCGACCGCGGGCTGTGGGAAGGAAACGCCTGTCCGCCGCGGCTGGACTTGTCGCCGTGCTTCTTTTTCTTCGTGAACGCCTGCGGATGTCCCGGCTTCGACGGCGCGTCGTGATGCGGCCTGCTGCGCGATGGAGCATCCTTGTCACGGCGTGGCTCATCGCGATGGAGCGGATGGTAGGCGGTCTCCCTGGCCTCGCGCCGCGGCTCGGCCTCGCGACGCGGCGGCCGCTTGTCCGGACGCGGCTTGTCCGAGGCCCCCTGCCCGGACGGCGCAGCGGCAAGCGGCTCGATGCGGATCGTATCCTCCTTGTCGGGACGGCGGATGTTGGCCGCAAAGGTGTCGGCAACGCGCGCGGCAATCTCGAACTCGGTCGTCGTGTCGGAGATCTTGATCGCGCCGATGTCCTGCTTGTCGATGCCGCCGCGGCGGCAGATCATCGGCAGCAGCCAGCGCGCCTCCGCCTTCTTGCGGCGTCCGATCGCGGCGCGAAACCAGACGCTGGGCTCGCCCATGCCGTGGCGCGCGGACGGCTTGCCGGTCTTCGTTCGCGGCGCCGGCGCGCGCTCTTCGCCGCGCGCAACGCTCTCGCGACTGCGCTCGTGGCGCGGCCGGCCGCGATCCTCGCCGGGATCGAGAATGTCCTCCGGCGATGGCAGCCGGGCGCGATACAGCCGGACCAGCGCGGCGGCGATGTCCTCGGCCGAGCGCTCGGCCAGCAAAGCCTGCGCGAGCGCCTGATCCTCCGCCGTGGTCTCCTCGGCGAAGACGGTATCCTGCAGCATTCGCTCCTGATCGAGCTTGCGGATCTCGTCGGCCTGCGGCGCCGCCCCCACACCGCCTCGATACCCGCCAGATTCAGCAGCATCTCGGCGCGGCGCCGTCGCGCCGGCGGCACCAGGAGCACGCTGACGCCCTTGCGCCCGGCGCGTCCCGTGCGCCCCGAGCGGTGCTGCATCACCTCGGGATCGTTCGGCAGTTCGGCGTGAACGACCAGATCGAGATTGGCGAGATCGATGCCGCGCGCGGCGACGTCGGTCGCCACGCAGACCCGCGAGCGGCCGTCGCGCAGCGACTGCAGCGCCATGGTGCGCTCGTTCTGCGTCAGCTCGCCCGACAGCGCGACCACCGAGAACCCGCGCTCCAGCAGCGCCGCCTGCAGGTGGCGCACCGCCTCGCGGGTGTTGCAGAACACGATCGCGCTCGGCGCCTCGTAGAAGCGAAGCAGGTTGACGACGGCGTGCTCGGCATCGCCGGGCGCGATGCGGATGGCGCGATACTCGATGTCGGCGTGGCCGCCCTCGTCGCCCTCGACCTCGATCCGGAACGCGTCGTCCTGGTACTGCTTGGCGAGCGCCACGATGCCGCGCGGAAACGTCGCCGAGAACAGCAGCGTCCGGCGCGTCTCCGGCGTGGTCTCGAGGATGAACTCCATGTCCTCGCGGAAGCCGAGATTGAGCATCTCGTCGGCCTCGTCGAGCACCACCGCCTTCAGCTCGGAGATGTCGAGCCGGCCGCGGCGGAGATGATCGCAGAGCCGCCCGGGCGTGCCGACGACGATGTGCGCGCCGGCCTCCAGCTCGCGCTGCTCGCGGCGCGGATCCATGCCGCCCACGCAGGAGACGACGCGCGCACCGGCGTGCTGGTAGAGCCAGGCGAGTTCGCGCTGCACCTGCAGCGCCAGTTCGCGCGTCGGCGCCACGATCAGCGCCAGCGGCGCCGCGGCCGGGCCGAAGCGCTCGGCGTCGCCCAGGAGATTCGCCGCCATCGCCAGCCCATAGGCCACGGTCTTGCCGGAGCCGGTCTGCGCCGAGACCAGCAGGTCGCGATCGACCGCATCGTCGGCCAGCACGGCGAGCTGAACGGGCGTGGGATTGTCATAGTTGCGCTCGGCCAGCGCGCGGGCCAGCGGCGGAGAGGTGACGGGAAAGGACAATGGGGGGAAGACCTCGTTTCGATCCGGCTGCTTTACGCCATGCCGCGCCGGAACACGAGGGCTGTGAACGCCCAACGGCAGCTTTGCCCGGTACG